>NZ_JAKRML010000025.1:0-94604 GCF_022346505.1 Achromobacter sp. ACRQX | reverse complement strand
GGGCCCGTCGTGGACTATCCGGTGGCGCCCAACCTTTAACCCACCCTGCGCACCCGCGGGACCCGCCCGTATCGGCCCCCGCCCGCTGCTGGCCGCGCACGCGCGGCGGCTCGGGCGGATCCGCGCGGGTCACCGGGTTGCGCTGGATGTCTTCAAGGATGCGCGCCAGCGGATCGTCCACGTCGGGCCCACTAGACTTATTCAGGATCGCGATCAGCGGATCCTGCGCGATCTTGGGATACAAGTCGAGCACCAGGCGGTACTGGTAATCGGCCACCGGCTTGAGCGTGAACACCTGCGGCGCCACGGGCTGCTTCAGGTCGAACACCAGCCGCACCACGTTCGGACGGTTCTGCGCCACGCGCAGGCTCTGGATGTAGGGGTCGTCGGGCCGGACCTTTGAAACCAGGTCGTTTAGTGCCGCGCTGAGGGTCAGTCCCTCGATATCGACCACCAGGCGGTGGGGATTTTCAAGGGTGAATTGTTCGGCCTTGAGTTCGCTGTCGAGTTCCAGCGTGACCCGGGTGTATTCGTCTGCCGGCCAGGTCCGGACAGCCAGGATCGTTGCAGCCTGCGCCAGCCTTGGCACGACCGGCAGGACGAGCAGGGTGGCGGCGACGCTGATCAGGCGTCGGCGGGTGGCGCCTGCCGAGGGGAGGGCGCCGTCAGGGGCGGGGGGACAATCGCGTTCAACCATGTTTGTCCTCGAGCGGTGTACGCGGTCAGGCTGGCGTCACGTCCGTCGCCTGCATAGTCCAGGCAGATCAGCAGGTCGGGCGGGGGCAAAAGACCCTCCGCCCGCTCCGGCCATTCGATCAAAACGACTGCTTCGTCACGCAGTAAATCCCGGAATCCTGCGTCCAACCATTCGCGCGAATCACTAAATCTATAAAAATCAAGGTGATAGAAGTATAAGTTAGAAACTTTATAGGATTCAAGCAGCGCGTAGCTTGGACTCTTGATTCGGCCTGTGATGCCGCTTTCCCGCAACAATGCCCTGGAGAAGGCCGTCTTTCCTGCCCCGAGGTCCCCTCGAAGGTGAATACATGCGCCTGGCAGGCCGGTTTTGGCGCCGGTGACCATCGGGGCAAGCTGGCGCGCCAGCGCCTCGGTGGCGGCTTCGTCGGGCAGGTGCAGGGTCAGGGTGGCAAGGGGGGCGGACATGGCGCGGGAGCAGTGGTAAAAAACGAGGATCGGAGCACAGATGGGAGCAATTATAGGAATGCGGGTTTCTGCTAACCTATAACGATTGCTATTCTCAATAATGTCGCGACTTTGCGGCCTTCCGCCGCACGCGACTGACGCCGCCACGGAGTTGTACGCGCCATGAAGACCCGCATCGAAAAAGACACCTTTGGCCCCATCGAGGTGCCGGAAGACCACCTGTGGGGCGCGCAGACGCAGCGCTCCCTGCATTTCTTCGCGATTTCCACCGAGAAGATGCCGGAGCCGCTGGTCAATGCGATGGCAAGGCTCAAGCGCGCGGCGGCCAAGGTCAATGCCGACCTGGGCGAGCTGGACCCCAAGATCGCCGATGCGATCATGCGCGCCGCTGATGAAGTCGTCGCGGGCAAGTGGCCCAACGAGTTTCCGCTGTCCGTCTGGCAGACCGGTTCGGGCACGCAAAGCAACATGAACATGAACGAGGTGCTGGCCAACCGCGCCTCGGAATTGCTGGGCGGCGTGCGCGGCGAAGAGCGCAAGGTGCACCCGAACGACCACGTCAACCGCGGACAATCGTCGAACGACACCTTCCCGACCGCGATGCACGTGGCGGCCGCCGTGGAAGTTGAACACCGCCTGCTGCCGTCGCTGAAGGCCCTGCGCGCCACGCTGGCGGCCAAGAGCGCCAAGTTCTACGACATCGTCAAGATCGGCCGCACCCACCTGCAGGACGCCACGCCGCTGACGCTGGGCCAGGAACTGTCCGGCTACGTGGCGCAGCTGGATCTGGCGGAGCAGCAGATCCGCGCCACGCTGCCCGGGCTGCACCAACTGGCCATCGGCGGCACGGCAGTCGGCACCGGCCTGAACGCCCATCCGCAATTCAGCCCCAAGGTGTCGGCCGAACTGGCCCATGCCACCGGCACGGCGTTTGTCTCGGCGCCCAACAAGTTCCAGGCGCTGGCGTCGCACGAAGCGCTGCTGTTCGCGCACGGCGCGCTGAAGTCGCTGGCGGCGGGCCTCATGAAGATCGCCAACGACGTGCGCTGGCTGTCGAGCGGTCCGCGTTCGGGCCTGGGCGAGATCAGCATCCCCGAGAACGAGCCGGGCAGCTCGATCATGCCGGGCAAGGTCAACCCGACGCAGTGCGAAGCCATCACGATGCTGGCCGCGCAGGTCATGGGCAACGACGTGGCCATCAACATCGGCGGCGCCAGCGGCAATTTCGAGCTGAACGTCTACAAGCCGCTGGTGATCCACAACTTCCTGCAATCGGTGCGTCTGCTCACGGACGGCATGGCCAGCTTCGACCAGCATTGCGCCGCGGGCATCGAGCCCAACCACGAGCGCATCGCGGAACTGGTGGACCGTTCGCTGATGCTGGTCACCGCGCTGAATCCGCACATCGGCTACGACAAGGCCGCGCAGATCGCCAAGAAGGCGCACAAGGAAGGCCTGTCGCTGAAGGAATCGGCGCTGGCGCTGGGCTTTGTGACCGAAGCGCAGTTTGCAGAATGGGTCGTGCCGGGCTCGATGACGAACGCGCACAAGCCGTCGTAAACGTCACACGCCGGCCCGCGCCGCCAGGCCCATGAAAATGGCCGCCCCGCAAAGGGCGGCCATTTTTCTTTTGAGCGGGCTAGCCGCCCGCCACGAGCAGCCACAACGGGATCGTGACCGCTGAAAACAACGTGCCCAGCGAGATCAGCGCGGCGACCATGCGGCCGTCGCCGCCCATGCGCATCGCCAGCACATACGCCGCGGATGCCGTGGGCAGCGCCGTGAACAGCAGCAACATGCGCGCTTCGAGCGGGGGCAGGTCGAGCAGGTGCGCCACCAGCAGCGCCACCGCGGGCAGCGCGACCAGCTTGACTGTCAGCATCCACGCGATCAGAGACCCATAACCCTTGCCGCCTTCCCACGCCAGGCTGGCGCCCACGCAGATGATGCCCAGCGCAAGCGCTGCCGCGCCCAAGCGTGCGAACACCGTGTCGACGGGGCCGGGAAGCTGCAGTCCCGCCAGATTGCAGGCCAGGCCGAGCAGCGTGGAAATCACCAGCGGATTGCGCGCGAGTTCGCGCAGCAGGTTGCCGCCGCTGTGGCGCGCCAGGCCATAGACGGCGGCGACGTTGGCCATGGGCACTGCGAAGCCGACGATCAGCGCCATGACGGTCTGGCCCGGCGCGCCCGCCAGGCTGGCCGACAGCGCCAGGCCAATGTAGGTGTTGAAGCGGTACCCGCATTGCGCGGAGGAGGCGAGACCCAGCGACGAGGGCCGCAGCGCGAGGCCCGCCAGCCACGCCATCGCGACGCCGGCGGCAATGACCGACGCGGTGGCCTGCAGCAGCAGCGCCGCGTTGCCCGCCGTGATGGGCGTGCGCAGGATCGATTGGAACAACAGCGCGGGGAACAGCACGAAGTAGACGAGACGTTCCGTGCCGGCGAAGAACTCGCGTGAGAAACCCAGTTTGTGACGTAGCGCCCAACCCAGCGCGACCAGCATGAAATCGGGGAGAACCAGGAGTGCAACAGACATGAGGGAGTGGTTATTCGTCTGGCGCCGGGCGGCGTCGGGCGCGCTATGCGGGTGTAAGCATTTGCTGCTATTCTCCGTCATTCTGGCGGGCGCGTGTGCCACAAGCAACCTATAAATGCGGCGTAGACACGCTGCGCACAAGCAATGCGCCCGCACCGTTATCTGCTGGTCCGTCTACAGGCGGGCACAACACACAACGGTCCGTCTACACACGGGCTCGCAATCTTGGAGGAAACACAACTATGAATAAGGTCCGCTCCCTGGCAGTGGCCATCGCCCTTGCTACCGGTGCTGCCGGCACGTTGGGCGTTTCGGTCGCGCACGCCGCAGACAAGTACCCCAGCAAGGCCATCCGCGTGATCGTTCCGTTCGCGCCTGGCGGTTCGACGGACATCATTGCGCGCCTCGTGACGCAGCGCATGAGCCAGGAACTCGGCCAGCCGATGGTCGTTGAAAACAAGGGCGGCGCCGGCGGCGCCATCGGTGCGGCCGAAGCCGCGCGCGCACCGGCCGACGGCTACACGCTGTCCATCGCCACCGTCTCCACGATGGCCGTGAACCCCGCCTGCCGTCCGAAGGACCTGCCGTACGATCCGATCAAGGACTTCCAGCCGGTTACCAACTTCGCCAACACCGCCAACGTCGTGGCCGTGAACCCCAAGTTCCCCGCCAAGGACTTCAAGGGCTTCATCGAAGAGCTGAAGAAGAACCCGGGCAAGTATTCGTACGGCAGCTCGGGCACCTGCGGCGTGCTGCACCTGATGGGCGAGTCGTTCAAGATGGCCACCGGCACCGACATCGTGCACGTGCCCTACAAGGGTTCGGGCCCGGCGCTGGCTGACGCCGTCGGCGGCCAGATCGAAATCCTGTTCGACAACCTGCCGTCCTCGATGCCGCAGATCCAGGCCGGCAAGCTGAACGCCATGGCCATCGCGTGGCCCGAGCAGATCGGCACGATGAAGGGCGTGCCGACCTTCAAGGACGCCGGCTTCCCGGTGCTGAATCAGCCCGTCTGGTATGGCCTGCTGGCGCCCAAGGGCACGCCGATGGAAGTCGTGAACAAGCTGCGTGACGCCGCCGTCGTGGCCCTGAAGGACCCGAAGGTCATCAAGGCGCTGGACGAGCAAGGCTCGGCGCCGTCGGGCAACACGCCGGAAGAGTTCGCCAAGGAAATCCAGGAACAGTTCAACTGGGCCCAGGACGTCGTGAAGAAGCAGAACATCAAGCTGGACTGATGCTGCGCGGGGCGGCCTGGGTTGCCCCCGATCGACACAGCAACGGGCGCCTTCGGGCGCCCGTTGTGCTTTGCGGGCCGCGCGCGGTTGGTCAGACGGGCGCGTCCAGCCCTTCCAGCAGCGCGGCGCACGCCGTGCGCAGACGTTCGATCAGGTCTCGATGCAACGCCGACAGCGGATCCTGGTTGCGCGTCATGATGCTGATCGGCACGCGCAGCGCCGGTTCCAGACGGCGCAGGGTCATGCCGGGACGCAGCATGGCGCGCGCGGTGATGGCGTCAACGATGGCGTCGCCGCAGCCTGCATCGACCAGCGCGCAGGCCACGTAATGCGTCTGCACCTGGATGGCGACCTGCGGCGCCAGGCCCTGCGCATCCAGCGCCAGTTGCAGCAGGGCGCCCGATGCGTCGCCTGCGTCCAGCACGATGAGCGTGTCGCTCGTCATGCCGGTTATGGAGGGATCGCCGCCCATCGCATCGCCGCCTGTTGCCGCCGACAGCTCAGACAAGCGCATCGGGCCTCGCGCGGGCTTGCGGCTCAGATGCACGAGTTCCGTGTGTCCCAGCCCCATGCGCGTCAGACCGGGATAGTCATTCGTGTCGAACGTGACCGCCAGGTCCAGTTCGCGCGTCAGCAGCCCTTGAACCAGCTCGGCGCTATGGTGCGTGTGGATATCGAAGGTGATGCCGGGCTGCGCGTTGCGGCTGTCGCGCACCACGCCGGGCAACAGGCCAAGTCCAAGCGCGGGCGCGCAGCCCAGGCGTAGATGGCCGTGAGGCCGGTCGCGCAGGTTGGTCGCCAGCCTGCGCACGCTGTTCAGATCCTGGCTCAGGCGCGCGATCTCGGGGGTGAGGATCTCGGCCTCGCGCGTGGCGACCAGCCGGCCCTTCACACGGTCGAACAGCTTGAAGCCCAGCTGGCTTTCGGCATGCGCCAGCAGTTTGCTCGCGGCAGGCTGGGAAATGTGCAGCGCGGCGGCGGCTTCGGTCAGGGATCCGGTGCGGCGGATCGCTTCGAATATCTCGATGTGGCGCAGGCGCATGGCGCGGAAATGGGGGGGGGTGATCCGAAACCGCGATTCTAAGCCGGATGGCGCGCCGCGCGCCGCCACAGGGGCGGCACCGCTACCGCCGTGAAACTGCCACCGCCGCGAAACCGCTGCAGTTGAACCGCGACAGCGGCGCGGCCCTTTGACTATCATGGACGCCAGCCGGATGTCCGGCGACCACCGGAGCCATCCATGCGCCTACGCCGCCACGCCGCCCTGCTGCTCGCCGCCGCGATAACCGGCCTGCCATTTGTTTCCGCCAGTTGGGCGCGCACGCCGCCCGCAGCCGAGGACATCAATCCCGAGGCCGCCAGCGGCGTCCAGGCGCGCCAGCTGGTGCGCGCGCCGCATTTCATGATGGTGTCGGCCAACCCGCTGGCCAGCCGCGCGGGCGAAGCGATGCTGCGGCGCGGCGGCAGCGTGGTGGACGCCGCCATTGCCACGCAGCTCGTGCTGAATCTGGTCGAGCCGCAATCGTCGGGCATCGGCGGGGGCACGTTCATGGTGCTGTACTCCGCGGCGGACGGCCAGATCCGCACCATCGACAGCCGCGAGACCGCGCCCGCGGCCGCGCGGCCTGATCGTTTCCTGGATGCCGAGGGCAAACCGCTGCCTTTTGCGCAGGCCGTCAACAACGGCATGTCGGTGGCGGTGCCCGGCCTGTTGCGCGGTCTGGAACTGGCGCACAAGACGCACGGCAAGCTGCCCTGGGCCGACCTGTTCCAGCCGGCCATGGAATTGGCGGAAGCGGGCTTTGCGGTGTCGCCGCGCCTGCATTCGCTGCTGGCCGGCAACAAGGCGCTGCCGGAGCAGGCTGCGGCGGCTGCGTATTTCTATGCGCCGGACGGGACGCCCTGGCCCGTGGGCCACGTGTTGAAAAACCCGGAATTTGCACGCACGCTGCGCGCGGTGGCAACGCAAGGCGCCGACGCGTTCTACCAAGGCGATATCGCGCGCGACATCGTTGCCGCGGTGCAGAAGCATGAGAAGCCGGGCGACCTTACCCTTGCGGATCTTGCAGACTATCGCGCGAAGACGCGCGACCCCGTGTGCGGCGCGTACCGCGGCTATCAACTCTGCGGCATGGGTCCGCCCAGCAGCGGTCCCATCGCCGTCCTGCAGATGCTGGGCGAGCTGGAGCAGTTTCCGCTGAGCCGCTACGCGCCGGGCACGGCGCAGGCGGTGCATTATTTTTCGGAAGCCGGCCGGCTGGCCTTCGCCGACCGCGATTTCTACGTGGCCGACCCGGACTTCGTGCGCGTCCCGGTACGCGCCTTGCTGGACCCCGCCTACCTGCGCGCGCGCGGCGCGCTGATCCAGCCGGATCGCAGCATGAAGGTCGCGCTGCCCGGTGACCCTGAAGGCAAGCTGCTGTCGCTGGGCAAGGACAACGCACTGGAACTGCCGTCCACCAGCCACCTCGTGGCCGTCGACGCGCAAGGCAACGCGCTCACCATGACGACGACCATCGAAAGCGAATTCGGCAGCAAGATCTTCGTGCGGGGCTTTCTGCTGAACAACGAAATGACCGATTTTTCGTCGTCGTTCAAGGACCCCGAAGGCCGGCTCGTCGCCAACCGCATCGAGCCGGGCAAGCGCCCGCGCAGCTCGATGGCGCCGATGATGGTGCTACGCGATGGCAAGCCTTACGTGCTGGTGGGCTCGCCGGGCGGCAGCGCAATCATCAACTACGTCGCCAAGACGCTCGTGGGCGTGCTGGACTGGAATCTCGATATTCAGTCGGCAATCGACCTGCCCAACATGGGCAGCCGCAACAAGGAAACCGAACTGGAGAAGGGCACGGCGCTGGAAGCATTGGCGCCGGAACTGGAGCGCATGGGGCACCCGGTGCGCATCACCGAGTTTCCCAGCGGCATCCACGGCATCGTCATCGACGCGAAGGGCCTGCAAGGCGGCGCGGACCCGCGCCGCGAAGGGCTGGCGGTGGGCGGCTGACGCCGCGCTGCAGCGCCAGGCCCTGCGGGGGCGTCCTCGCTGAGACGCCGCGGCCAATACGTGAGGCTGAGGCGCCCGGCTGAGGGCGCCTCAGCCGTGGCCCCACGCATCACTCCAGCGCCGAGGGATCCAGCTCCATCTTGGCCTCGCGGCGCCGTGCCAGCCAGGTCACAAACCACATCACCACGCCCAGCAGCAGCAGCCAGCCGGCGACCTGGTACTGGATCACGTCACGGCCCGTCAGCGGCGTAACCAGGAACAGGCACGCCCCGGCGCCCAGCCACGGGACGATGCGGTTGATGGAAAAGTGCTTGTGCTTGACCTTGTCACGCCGCAGCACCAGCACCGCGACGTTCACGAACGCGAACACGCCCAGCAGCAGCAACGCGGTGGTGCCGCCCAGCGCGCGGATCGCCTGCGAGTCGGTCAGCGAGACCAGGATGATGAGGCCGAAGGCCAGCGCCGTCGTGAACAGGATGGCCGTCCACGGCGTCTGGTTCTTGCGGTGCACGTGCGCCAGGAACGACGGCAGCACGCCCTGACGCGACATGCCGTACAACAGGCGGCTGGCCATCATCATGTTGATCAGCGCCGAGTTCGCCACGGCGAACATCGAGATGATCGGCATGATGTACTCCACGGGCAGATCCGGCGCGGCGCGCTTGACCACCAGCACCAGCGGCGTGCTGCTCTTGGCCAGTTCGCCCACCGGCACCAGCGCAACGGCGCAGATGGACACCAGCACATAGATGAGTGCCGTGATGCCCAGGCCGGTCAGCATGACCTTCGGGAAGATGCGGCTGGGATCGTGCGTTTCCTCGGCCATGTTGACCGAATCCTCGAAGCCGACCATGGCGAAGAACGCGAGCGCGGTGGCCGAGGTCACGGCCAGGAACACGCTCTTGTCCTCGGGCGTGTCGAACGCGACGACGCGCGAGAAGTCCGCCTGGCCGCCGGAGATGGCGTAAAAGCCAAGTAGGATGACCATCAGCAGACCCGACAGCTCGATCAGCGTAAGCACAACGTTGGCGCGAACGCTTTCAGTCGCGCCACGAAAGTTGACCAGCATGACCAGCGTCATGAAGCCCAGCGCGCCAAGCGTGATCCAGTGCTTTTCGGCCTCGATGCCCATCGCGGCGAACAGGTTGGCGGCGAAGGCCTGCGAGGCGGTGGCGGCCGACGTCAGGCCGGAACACATGACGGTAAAGCAGACGATGAACGTCAGGAAGTGCACGCCGAACGCCTTGTGGACGTAGAGCGCGGCGCCCGCGGCGCGCGGGTACTTGGTGACCAATTCAAGGTAGGACAGCGCGGTCAGCAGGGCCACCCCGAAGGCGACCAGGAACGGCAGCCAGGCCGCGCCGCCGACTTCAGCGGCCACTTGCCCTGTCAGTGCGTAGACGCCGGTGCCCAGGATGTCGCCAACAATGAATAGCAGAAGCAGCTTCGGGCCCATCACCCGTTTCAGCTGGCCGTGGTCTTGTGAGTCTGTCGTGGCCATAGTCTTTTATTTCCTCTTATGTGGCTCGCCTTTTTATGTGGCTCGGGAAAGCGTGCAGATGCGACGCAAAATGCAAAAAAAGTCTACGGCGGCAATAGGGCGATGTGCTGAAACCAAATGTCTAAGTTGTTGCGCGCGGGGATAGCGGTCCATTTCGGACGGTGTCAGACACCCGGGCGAGTGGGCCGTCAGTCTGTGACACCGGATATGCGGGTGTCTGACACCTGGCCAAGCGGAAACGCTGCGGCAAAAAAAGCCCGGCGGGCGCCGGGCGGGGTCATCGATGCGGGGTCAGTCCTGCCCGGCTGGTGGCGCCAGGTCTGGCGGCAGCTTGCGCAGCGTGGCGGGCGTTCGCGACAGCTTGATGGGCGAGCCCACGCCTTTGTAATCGCCCTGTTCCAGCACCATGCCGCGGTGCCGCGTATGCGGATGCGCGAGCGCCTGATCGACCGTCTGCACGGCGGCGGCAGGCACGCCGGCGCGCAGCAGTTGGTCGGCAAGCGCGGCGGCTTCATGGCGGGCAAGCAGCGCAGAGAGATCGTCGCGCAGCGCCTGGCGATGGCGCAGGCGGTCTGCATTCGTGGCATAGCGCGCATCCTCGGCTAGCGCCGGGGCATCGAGCGTCTGCGCCAGCATCGCAAACTGGCGGTTGTTGCCCACGGCCAGAAAGATCGGCCCGCTGGCGGTCGGCAAGGTTTCGTACGGCGCGATGTTCGGATGCGCGTTGCCGCTGCGCTGCGGCACCTTGCCGCTGTAGAAGTAATTGGGCGCATGCGGGTGCAGCAGCGACAGCGCGCAGTCATACAGCGTGATGTCGAGGAACTGCCCCAGCCCGCTGCGCGTGCGCTCGTTGAGCGCCAGCAGGATCGCCACCGCTGCGTTCAGCCCCGTCACCATGTCCACCACCGGCAGGCCCACGCGCGTCGCTTCGCCGTCCGCATCGCCGTTTACGCTCATCAGCCCGCACATCGCCTGCGCGCACGCGTCGTAGCCGGGCAAGCCGCCCAGCGGGCCGTCCGAGCCGAACCCGCTGACGCGGCAATGGATCAGCGCGGGGAAGGCCGCCTTCAGGTCTTCATAGCCCAGGCCCCACTTTTCCAACGTGCCGGGCTTGAAGTTCTCGACCAGCACGTCGGCGTCAGCCAGCAGGTGGCGCAGCAGTTCCTGCCCGGCGGGCTGCGACAGATCCAGCGTCATGCCGTCCTTGTTGCGGTTCACGCCGACAAAGTACGAGGCCGTCTCGCCCAGAAAGGGCGGGCCCCAGCCGCGCGTCTCGTCGCCGCCGGGCGGCTCGATCTTCAGCACGTCGGCGCCGTGGTCGGCCAGGATCTGCGTGCAGTACGGACCGCCCAGCACGCGTGACAGATCGATCACCTTGCAGCCCGCAAGGGCGCCGGCATTGGGTAGGGTGTGAGCCATGGAATTCTTCGCGTCAGTCGATGGAAACGTTGGCGCTCTGGATCAGCTCGCGCCACTTGGGGACTTCGGTGGTGATGAAGGTGGACAGACCCTGCGGCGTCTTGTCCTGCGCTTCGACGATGCCCTGCATGCGCAGCGTCTGCTCGATCGCGGGATCGGACAGCGCCGTCTTGAAGGCCTGGTTCAGCGTGTTCACCACATCGGCCGGGGTGTCCTTGGGCGCGACGATGCCGAAGAAGACGCTGACGTCATAGCCCTTCAGCCCCTGCTCGGACAGCGTCGGCAGCTCGGGCAGCGCGTCGGAACGCTGCGCGCTGGCCAAGCCGATGGCGCGCAGTTTGCCCGCCTTGATGTAGGGCAGCGCGGTCAGGATGTCGGTGAACGACATCGACACCTGGCCGCCCAGCAGATCGTTCAGCGCGGGGCCGGTGCCCTTGTAGGGGATGTGCATGATCTTGGTGCCGGCCATGCGGTTGAACAGGATGCCGGCCAGGTGCGACGACGCGCCGTTGCCGGACGAGGCGTAGCTCAGCTTGTCCGGATTCTTCTGCGCGTAGGCGATCAGCTCCTGCATGTTGTTGGCGGGCACCGACGGGTTCACGACCAGGATGTTGGGCAGGTGGCCGATGCGGATGATGGGCGCGAAGCTGGTCTCGGGGTTGTAGTTCTGCTTCTTGTACAGGCTGACGTTGATGGCCAGCGGGCCGGACGTGCCGAACAGAATGGTGTAGCCGTCGGGTTTGGCGGACGCGACGTATTCAGAGCCGATGTTGCCGCCGGCGCCGCTGCGGTTTTCGACGATGACGTTCTGCTTGAGCGGCTCGCGCAGCTTTTCGGCCAGGCGGCGGGCCAGCGCGTCGGTGGGGCCGCCGGGCGGGAAGGGCACGACCAGCGTGACCGGCCGCGCAGTGGGGTAGGCGTCTGCGGCAACGGCCGGGGTGGCCGCGACGATGGCGGCGGCCGCCAGGAACAGGGGGGTGAAATAGCGTTTCATGCATGTCTCCAGTGGATGGCGCGCCGGCTGTGCCGCCGGCGTCGGGTTACTGCAAAAGCCGGATGGGCGTTACAGCGCGTACTGCAGGATGGCCTGGCAGGCCGCGCTTTCGTCAGGCGGGATGGCATAGGGATCGCGCGGCGCCAGGCGGTGCAGCAGCACTTGGTCGGCCAGCCGCGCGCGGCTTTCCAGACCCGTGCCGGTGGCTTCCCAGCGCAACGCGGCCATGGACACCGCGTGATACAGCAGCGATGCGGCCTGGCGCGCCAGCTGGGCATGGTCGCCTTGCGCTGCGTGTTCCGCCAGCGCGTAGGTCTTTTCCAGGGCGCTGGCCTGCAGATCGGCCAGTTCGGGCGGGCAGGGCGCGCCGTCCGCCAGCAGGCGGTCGATGTGGCTGCGCAGCGCCGGCAGGGAATGCTCTTTCTTGATGGCGCGCAGGACATCCAGCGCGACGATGTTGCTGGTGCCTTCCCAGATGGAGCCCAGATGCGCGTCGCGCACCAGGCGGGGTTCGGTGAACTCCTCGATATAGCCGCAGCCGCCGCGCACTTCCATCGCGTCGCCGGTGACCTTGCGCGCGTCGCGGCAGGCGCGGAACTTGATCAGCGGTGTCAGGATGCGCGCCAGCGCGGGGTCCGCCGCGCCCTGATCGGCATCGGCCAGCGCGCGCGCCGTCTGGAACATGACGCTACGCGCCTGTTCGGACCACACGATCATCTTGACGAGCTGACGCTGCATCAGCGGCATGTCGATCAGCCGCTTGCCGAAGGCGCGGCGATGCTGCGACACGTAGACGGCCTCGGTGACGGCGCGGCGCATCAGGCCCGCGGCGCGCATGCCGTTGGACAGGCGCGAATTGTTGATCATGTCGGCCATGTGCTTGAAGCCGCGGCCGCGTTCGCCCACCAGCCAGGCCACCGCGCCTTCCAGACGGATTTCGCCGCTGGCCATGGAGCGCGTGCCCAACTTGTCCTTCAGGCGCAGGATGCGGTAGTGGTTGTGCGTGCCGTCCGCCAGGTCGCGCGGCAGCAGAAAGAGCGACACGCCCTTCAGGCCGGGGTCCGTTTCGCTGCGGGCCAGCACCATCGCAAAGCCGGCGTCGGGGTTCGAGCAGAACCACTTGTCGCCGTGAATGCGCCAAGTGCCGTCGTCCTGCGCTTGCGCCGTAACTTCGGTGGCGCTGACATCCGAGCCCGCGCCCTGTTCGGTCATGAACATGGCGCCCTGGCGCAGCGTGTCGAAGTCCTGCGACGTCACCTGCGGCAGCACGCGCTCGACCAGTGCCGGGTCGCCGAATTTGCGCAACGTGCGCGCCAGCGAGTCCGTCATGCTGACCGGGCAGCACAGGCCGAACTCCGCCTGCACGAAGAGATGGCTGAGCGCGTATTTGGCGGCGGCGGGCATGGGCTCGGGCCAGCCGAGCACACCGCCCCGGTGGGACAGGGCGGCCAGACCGAATTCGCTGTAGGCCAGGCGTTCCAGTTCGACGTAGGCCGGATGCTTGTCGATGCGGGACTCGTCCGTGCCGGCCCGGGTGCGCACGGACAGCGTGGGCGGATGCTTGTCGGCCACGGAAGCCAGTTCGTCCATCACCCCGCCTGCCAGTTCGCCCAGCCGGCTCAGGTGCGGCAACAGATGCGCGTGCAGGGCGGGCGGCAGGTAGCGTCGGCTCAGCGCCTCGGCGTATGGGTCGGCGCTGAACAGGTTCAGCCCTCGGGAATCCGGGACGGGCGTGGCGGTGGCGGCAAGGGGGAATGCAGGGGTATCCATGGCGGCATCCGGGTCGAACGGGGAGATGTCCTATGGTGAGGGCCTTGATTTATCTATTCAAATACTGTTTTGATGTAGATCAATCCAAAAAAAATATAGATATGCCTTAAGGAGGGACGCATGGACTTGGAACCCCGGCTGCTGCGCTACTTCATCGCCGTGGCCGAAGAGCGCCATTTCAGCCGCGCGGCGGCGCGCCTGCACATCTCGCAGCCGCCGCTCAGCTACGCGATCCGCCAGCTGGAAGAGAACATCGGCGCGCGCCTCTTGGCCCGCACCAGCCGGCACGTCGAGCTGACCGACGCCGGCCAGGCGCTCTACCACGAGGCCCTGATTCTGCTGCGCCAGGCTGAAGAGGTCCGCACGCTGGTGCGCCAGGTGGACGCGGGCCTGCGGGGCCGGCTGCGCATCGGCTTCGTGGGGTCGATGCTGTATCGGGGCCTGCCCGCGCTGCTGAGCGCCATGCGCACGGAACTGCCCGACGTGGAGCACGTGCTGACCGAACTGAACTCACATGATCAGATCGAGGCGGTGCGGCGCGGCGAGCAGGATCTGGGCTTCATCCACGCCAATCCGGTGCCGGACGGCGTGCAGGCGCGTGATCTGATGGCCGAGCCGTTCGTCGTGTGTCTGCCGGACGCGCATCCGCTCGCGCAGCGCACGACGCTGCGGCTGGCGGAGCTGGCGGAGGATGACTTTGTCTTTTTCGCGCGGGCGGCCTCGCCCAGCTATTACGAGACGGTGCTGGCCATGTGCGTGTCGGCCGGCTTCATGCCGGCGATCCGGCATGAGGTGCGCCACTGGCTGAGCGTGGCGTCGCTGGTGTCGCAGGGATTGGGGGTGTCGATCGTGCCGGCGTGCCTGTCGCGCAGCGGGCTGGCGGGCACGCGGTTCATTGCGTTCGAACACGATGCGCGCTCGATCAGCCAGGTGATCTGGCCCGATGCGGCGCGCTCGCCCTTGCAGGAGCGCGCGGTGGCGTTGGTGGCCCAGGCGTTTCCGCCGTTGCAACCGCCCGCCGCGGTCCCGTCAAAGGCGTAAGTATCAGCGGAACACGACGGTCTTGTTGCGGTTCAGCAGGATGCGGTGTTCGACGTGGCTACGCACGGCGCGCGACAGCACCAGGGATTCGATGTCGCTGCCCACCTGGGTCAGGTCCTGGGCGGTCATCGTGTGGTCGACGCGTTCGATGTCCTGGTCGATGATCGGGCCTTCGTCCAGGTCCGAGGTCACGTAGTGGGCCGTGGCGCCGATGATCTTCACGCCGCGCGCATGCGCCTGGTGGTAGGGGCGCGCGCCCTTGAAGCTGGGCAGGAAGCTGTGGTGGATGTTGATGGCGCGTCCGGTCAGCGCGCGGCACATGTCGGCGGACAGGATCTGCATGTAGCGCGCCAGCACGACCAGGTCGATGTTCGCCTCGTCGACGATCTTGAGCACCTGCTTTTCCTGTTCCAGCTTGGTGTCGGGCGTGACCGGCAGGTGGTGGAACGGAATGTTGTAGGTGGCGGCCAGGCCGGCGTAGTCGTTGTGATTCGAGACGATGGCGGCCACTTCGGCATGCAGATGGCCGCTGTGCACGCGGAACAGCAGGTCGTTCAAGCAGTGGCCCTGCTTGCTGACCATGATGAGCAGGCGTTCCTTGCGGCGCGCGTCGTGCAGCTTCAGTTCCATGCCGTAGTCGGCGGACATGGCGTCCAGGCGGGTGCGCAGGTCGTCGGCGGAGGCGCCGACCGGCAGGTCGAAGTGCACGCGCAGAAAGAACCGGCCGGTCTCTTCGTCGCCGAACTGCTGCGAATCCAGGATGTTGCAACCCAGTTCGAACAACAGGCCGCTGACGCGGTAGACGATGCCGGTGCGGTCGGGGCAGGACAGGGTCAGGATGTAGTCGTTGTGCTGCATGGCGGAAATGGATGAATAAGAAAGAGGAAGCGGGCGGAGATCAGGCGGACAGGCGCGCCAGGGTTTCTTCCGCCAGGGCCAGGCTGGAGGTCAGCCCGGGGGATTCGATGCCGAACAGGTTCACCAGGCCGGGCACGCCATGCACGGCGGGTCCGGCGATGACGAAGTCGGCGGCCGGCTCGTGCGGGCCCGAGATCTTGGGCCGGATGCCCGTGTAACCGGGCGCCAGCGCGTCGTCCGGCAACGCTGGCCAATAGGTGCGGACGGCTTCGTAGAACACCTCGGCGCGGGATGGGTCCAGCGTGTAGTCCTCGGTCCCGACCCATTCGGTGTCGGGGCCGAACTTGGCCTGGCCGCCCATGTCCAGCGTCAGGTGCACGCCCAGGCCGGCGTGCTGCGGCACGGGATAGATCAGCCGCGAAAACGGCGCGCGCCCGGACAGCGTGAAATAGCTGCCCTTGCACAGGTAATCGGTGGGGATGCTGTCTGCCGGCACGCCTTCGATGCGCCGCGCCAGGGCGGGCGCCTGCAGGCCGGCCGAGTTGATCAGCACGTTGCAGGTCAGTTGCATGGCGTCATCGCCGCCGAACTGCAGTTCAAAGCCGCCTTCAGGACGCACACGCCCCGACACGAGCGGCGTATGGAAGACGCATTGGGCGCCCGCGTTTTCCGCGTCGCCCTGAAAAGACAGCATCAGCGCGTGGCTGTCCACGATGCCGGTGGACGGCGACACCAGCGCGGCGGTGCATTGCAGCGCGGGCTCAAGGCGCATGGCTTCTTCGCCCGAGATGTACTGCAGGTCGTCCACGCCATTGGCACGGGCGCGCTGGGCGATGCCTTCCAGCTGCGTGGCCTGCTCGGGGCTGGTGGCGACGATGAGCTTGCCCAGCCGCTTGTGCGGCACGCCGCGCTCGGCGCAGTACGCGTACAGCAGATGCTTGCCGCGCACGCATAGCCGCGCCTTCAGGCTGCCGGCGGGGTAATAGATGCCGGCGTGGATGACTTCGGAGTTGCGCGAGCTGGTGCCGGTGCCGATGGCCTCGGTGGCCTCGGCCACCAGCACCTCGCGGCCGGATTGGGCCAGCGCGCGGGCGATTGCCAGGCCGACCACGCCGGCGCCGACGACGACGCAATCGACGTCGACGCTCATGATTTGGCCTTCTCGGCGCGCGTGCCGGCCGGCGTCAGGTCGAATCCGCCAGCGTGAAACACCAGCGGCGGCTCGCCGCTATGACCGCAACGTTCGACTTCTCCGACCATGATGACGTGATCTCCCTCGACATAGCGGCTGCGGTTGCGGCACTCGAACCACGCGGCGCAGTGCCCGTCCAGCATCGGCGTGCCGCCCGGCGCGTAATGCACCTGCAGTCCGGCATAGCGGTCCGGCGTCTTGCCGGTCGCAAAGCGCCGCGCCAGCGCGATCTGATCCGCGCTCAGCACGTTTACCACGTAGCGCTCGCACTGTTCGAAGGCCTCCAGCGACGAGGAGCCCAGCGACAGGCTCCACAGCACCAGAGGCGGGTTCAGCGAGACCGAATTGAACGAGCTGACCGTCAGGCCGATGGGCGCGCCGTCCTGGCCGGCGGTCGTCACGACCGTCACGCCGGTGGCGTAACGGCCCAATGCGGTGCGAAAGAAGACGGAATCGAAATCAGGGGAGGAGGCGGACATGCAGTAGACAGTTCGGTCGGGCGCGGGAGGCGCCCGGCGTGGGGACGCCCCGCGTCGGGGGCGCCTGTATCAGGGAGACAGGCGTTCGATCTTCCAGTCCGCGCCGTCCGCGACGTAGCGCAGGCGGTCGTGCAGGCGGGACGGCCGGCCCTGCCAGAACTCAAAGGCGGTGGGTTTCAGACGGTAGCCGCCCCAGTGCGGCGGACGCGGCGGCTGTTCGCCGAAGCGTTCGCGGAATTCCTTTTCGCGGGCTTCCAGCTCTTCGCGGGTGATGGGCTGGCTCTGGCGCGAAGCCCAGGCGCCGATGCGCGATCCGGCCGGGCGGCTGTGATAGTAGGCGTCCGACTCTTCGGCGGCCACTTTTTCCACCACGCCCTCGATGCGGACCTGGCGCTCCAGCGGCTGCCAGAAGAACAGCAGGCTGGCGCGCGGTTCGGCCAGCAGATCCAGGCCCTTGCGCGATTCGTAATTGGTGAAGAACGTGAAGCCTTGGTCGTCAAAGCCCTTGATGAGGACGATGCGGGCGCTGGGCTGGCCGCTGGCATCCACCGTCGCCAGGGTCATGGCGTTGGGTTCGGGCACCTTGGCCGCGAGGGCCTCGTCGAACCAGCGGGTGAATTGCTCGATCGGGGAGCGGGCGGCCTGGCTTTCCAGGAGCACATTCTTTTCGTAGCTTTGACGCAGATCAGAGACGGACATGGTCTTAGGGGTTCAGCGTTGATAACAGGGAGTTTATACCGCCTGGAAGACCGGCCCCTCATTGACCCCGCGCAGGCCCCGGGCAAGTTCGCCGCGCCTGCTTGCCCCTTGGGCGTCAGGGACCTTCGGGCAGCGGGTGGCCGTCCAGTTCCAGCCGGCGTGCGATCGCGTCGAGCCGGGCGTCGTGGATGCCGGCGGACCGCAAGGCCTGGGCGGTCTGCACCACATAGTCCGTGCACGGGCCGTAGCGTCCCGCCGCGCGGCGCACGATCTCCAGCAGTTCCGGCTCGGGCAGTGCGCGGATATAGGCGGGATTGCTGCGGTTCATGATGAAGACGAGGGCGCGGACGACCCCTTCGTCCGTGGCGCAGTTGATCCAGCGGGGCAGGTAGGCGCCCGTGGACATCTCGCGTTCCCAGAGGGCGGGAAAGTAATTGGGGACCTGGTCGCCGGCCAAGCGGTAGACCACACCCCGGCAGGAACCGCCGCGATCCAGTCCAAACACCAGGCCGGGGCATTCGGGCGTACCCCGGTTCACCCGCGACCACAGGCAAAGCGCCCGGTGGTGGCCGCGCAGCGTGGCTAGGCGCCGTTCCTGGAAGTCGAAATCCGGCCGCCAGATCAGGGATCCGTACCCGAATACCCATACGTCTTCCCCGGCCTGCCAGTGTTGGAGCGCATCGTCGAGCGAGGCTTGGCGTTCTTCTGGCGTCCAGAGCCGGAAGGGCAAGGACGCGCCGGAGATGTCGGAGGGGGAGGACTGCTTGTTCACAACTACGTTTTCCGTTCAGGCTCGTGCGGAGGATTTCGATTGGCCCAGCCCCCGGCCATCAGCGCCACGGAATAGGCCCAGAAAAGCGGGGCAACGCCAATTACCGCACCCAGCGCGCCGAAGGTCAACGGCAGGGACACCTGCGAACCGTTGATCAGCGCCATGCGCAGGCCCACTGCTTCGGCGGCGCGGCCCGGCGGCGAGTATTGGTGTAGCAGGGACAGCATGCTGGGTTGGCAACAGCCCAGCGCCAGTCCCAGGATGAAAGACAGCACGATCAGGACGGTAACGTCGGTGAACAGCGGGTAAAGCACGAAGTCGATCGCCGCGGTGGCCATGGCGACGCGCACCAGTGTCCAGGATCGCACCCGGCGCTGGATCAGCGGCAAAGCCAGCCGGATAACGAAAGTTGCCGCCGCGAACGACGCAAGAATGACGCCGATGGTGGTGGCGGACAAGCCAATCGCCACGCCGAAGATCGGTACGACGAACAGGTGGGTATCCCACGCGCCGGACAGGATCGTGTTCACCATCAGGACACGACGCAAGGCGGGCACGGCGAGCAATTCGGTCACCCGGCGGCGCTGGGCCTCTCGCACGCCGGTGATGGCAGCGTCGACCGCCTTCAACTGATGCCGCAGCGCATACAGGCCGATTCCCGAGAGCAGGGGCCCGACGGCGAGGAGGCCGAAGGCCGTGCGCGTACCCAGGTGGTCAATGGCCAGACCGGCAATCAAAGGACCGGAAAATCCCGACCCTGCCAGGGCCAATGACATGAACGAGAAATTGCGCAGCCGCTTCTCGGGTTCGGCGTGTCCCAGCAGATCCTGCGTGGCGACCTGATGCAGCATGAAGCCGATGCCGATGCAGCAGGACGCCACCAGCAGCGCGGACTGGGTTTGTGAAATAGAGGGGAGTAGCGTGCCGAAGGCCACCAATGTGGTGCCCATGACCAGCGGACGGACGATGCCGACCCGGTCCACCCAGCGACCCGCGCGGACCGAAAACAGCATGGGCAGCACGGCAAACACCGCCACCAGCGTGCCCACCGTGAATGTGGACAGCCCCATCTGAAGCGCCGTCAGGGAAACGGTGATCCGTCCCCCGGTCAGCGCCACATGATTCATCATTGCCAGCAGGCACAAAAGCACCGCCCCGGAAAATTCCGAGGAACTGGATGGCGAGGAGGGGGATCTGTTGGAGGTAGACACGGCTTAACTGCATTCATTCTGTTCGTAACGTCCGGCTATGTCGAGGCGATGCGATTTTGCGCTGCAGCGGACAGTGACTAGTCACATTGCGAAGTTAACGGTCTCTACCGGACAAGTCTCGCGCTTATTCGGCAAGATGACGGCACGTTCGCGGCAGGTGCGGTAAAACGGTTCCGCAACCGTCCTGGGATCGTTGTATCGTTCACGCAACGGAACACGTCCGCCCGGCGCAATTCACCTGCGAATTACGCCGCTTGTTTGCAGCATTACCAGCGCCGCCCGTGGCGCCTTGCCGTTCCCATCGTCCAGATTCAATGAAAAAGTCCCGCAGCAAGTTCAAGCGCTACGTCCTGATAGCCGTCATCCTCCTGCTTCTTGTCTTCGGTGCGCGCGCCGCATTCTTCTCGGCGCCGCCGCCGCCTACCTTCGCCGTGGCCGAGGTGTCCCGCGCGGACCTGGAAGACAGCGTCCTGGCCAGCGGCACCATCGACGCCATCGAACGCGTCAGCGTCGGTGCGCAGGCCACGGGCCAGCTCAAGTCCCTGAAGGTGGAACTGGGCGATCGCGTCAAGAAAGGACAACTGGTCGCCGAGATCGATGACCTGACCCAGCAGAACGAGCTGCGCAACGCCGAAGCGGCGCTGCAGACGCGGCGCGCCGAGCGGGCGGCCAAGGTCGCCACGCTGAAGCAGGCCGAACTGGCGTTCAAGCGCCAGCGCATGATGCTGGCGGCCGACGCCAGCTCGCGCGAGGCCTATGAAACCGCCGAGGCCACGCTGGCCGTGACCCGTGCCGAGATCGCGTCGCTGGACGCGCAGATCGCGCAGGCCGAGATCCAGGTGGACACGGCCCGGGTCAACCTGGGTTACACGCGCATCGTCTCGCCGATCGACGGCATGGTGGTGGCGGTGGTGACCAAAGAAGGCCAGACGGTCAACTCCATCCAGAGCGCGCCCACCATCATCAAGGTGGCGCAGGTGGACACCATGACGATCAAGGCGCAGATCTCCGAGGCCGACGTGACGCGGGTCAAGCCCGGGCTGCCGGTCTACTTCACGATCCTGGGCGAACCGGACGAGCGCTACCGCGCCACGCTGCGCGCGGTGGAACCGGCCCCGGATTCCATCCAGAAGGATGACGCGGCGTCGTCGCTGACGTCCTCGACCAGCACCTCCACCAGCGCCGCGGTCTACTACAACGGGCTGTTCGACGTGCCCAACCCCGACGAGAAGCTGCGCATCTCGATGACGGCGCAGGTCTTCATCGTGCTGGGCGAGGCCAAGGGGGCGGTGGTGGTGCCGGCGTCGGCGCTGGGCAAGCGGGGCGCGGACGGGCGCTACGAAGTGCGCGTGGTGCTGGAAGGCAACAAGACCGAGACGCGCCAGGTCCGCATCGGCATGAACAACAATGTGCAGGCGCAGGTGCTGGAAGGCCTGGAGGTGGGCGAACGCGTCGTGTCGGCGGATTCGTCGCCGGCCGCCGCCAAGCCGGGAGCCTGACATGAGCGGTCCGCTCATTTCCCTGTCGGGCGTGCGCCGCGAGTTTCCGGCGGGCGACCAGACGATCGCGGTCCTGAAGGACGTCAACCTCACGATTGAGGCGGGCGAGATGGTCGCCATCGTGGGGGCGTCCGGCTCGGGCAAATCGACGCTCATGAACATCCTGGGCTGCCTGGACCGGCCCACGCGCGGCGATTACAAGGTCGACGGCCGCAGCACGGGCGAACTGGATCCCGACGAACTTGCGGAGCTGCGCCGGGAGCACTTCGGGTTCATCTTCCAGCGCTATCACCTGCTGGCGGACCTGAGCGCGCAGGGCAACGTGGAGGTTCCGGCCGTCTACGCGGGCAAGCGCCGCGAGGCGCGGCTGGAACGGGCTTCGGCCTTGCTGGCGCGCCTGGGCCTGGCCGATCGCTCCGAGCACCGGCCCGGCCAGTTGTCCGGCGGTCAGCAGCAGCGCGTGAGTATCGCGCGAGCGCTGATGAACGGCGGCGACATCATCCTGGCCGACGAGCCGACCGGCGCGCTGGACACGCATACGGGCCAGGAGGTGCTGCGCATCCTGGAAGAACTGAACGCGGCGGGCCACACGATCATCATCGTCACGCACGATATGAACGTGGCGCGCCACGCGCAGCGCATCATCGAGATCAGTGACGGCGAGATCGTCGCGGACAAGCGCAATCCGGACGCGCCGCGCCATCAGACGGCATTGGACGAGGCCCCGGCGATGGCCCAGCGGCCGGCCTGGCAGGCGTATCTGGACCGCTGCGGCGAGGCGCTGCGCATGGCGCTGCTGGCGATGAACGCGCATCGGCTGCGCACGTCGCTGACGATGCTGGGCATCATCATCGGCATTGCGGCGGTGGTGTCGGTGGTGGCGCTGGGCGAGGGCTCGCGGCGCAAGATCCTGGAAGACATCAGCGCAATCGGCACGAACACGGTTGAGGTTTTTCCGGGTAAGGATTTCGGCGACGAGAAGGCGGTGAACATCCGCACGCTGGTGGCGGCGGACGCCGAGGCGTTGGCGCGCGAGTTCTATGTGGACAGCGTGACGCCGGAAGTGGGCACGAGCAATACGCTGCGTTACCGCAACGTGTCGGTGAATGGGTCAATCCAGGGCGTGGGCGATCAATACTTCCGGGTGCGCGCGATCAAGCTGGCCGAGGGCAAGTTCTTTGACGAGACCAGCGTGGCGCGCCGCGCGCAGGAAGTAGTGATCGACGAGGGCACGCGGCGTGCGCTGTTCGGGTCGCATACGGAGCCCATCGGGCAGGTGATCTTCCTTGGGTCGATGCCGGCGCGCGTGATCGGGGTGACGCAGAAGAAGGACACGGTGTTTGGCAGCAACGATTCGCTGAACGTGTGGATTCCCTATACGACGGCGCTGTCGCGGGTGCTGGGGCAGCAGCATCTGAAGAGCATCACGGTGCGCGTGAACGACGCGACGCCGCCGGCCGCGGCGGAGCAGGCCATCGTGCGGGTGCTGACGCGCCGGCACGTGGTGAAGGACTTTTTCGTGTTCAACACGGATGCGGTGCGCAAGACGATCGAGCGCACGACGGCGACGATGACGCTGCTGGTATCGCTGATCGCGCTGATCTCGCTGATGGTGGGCGGGATCGGGGTGATGAACATCATGCTGGTGTCGGTGACCGAGCGCACGCGCGAGATCGGGGTGCGGATGGCGGTGGGCGCGCGGCGCAGCGACATCATGCAGCAGTTCTTGATCGAGGCGGTGCTGGTGTGCCTGATCGGCGGGGCGGTGGGCATCCTGTTGTCGCTGGGCTTGGGCGTGCTGGTCAGCAAGGCGACGGGCGGCTCGTTCCAGATGATCTATTCCACGGCATCGATGGTGGCGGCATTCACGTGCTCGACGCTGATCGGTGTGATTTTTGGCTATCTGCCGGCGCGCAACGCGGCGCGCCTGGATCCCGTCGAGGCGTTGGCCCGGGAATGAGGAAGATGAAAGCAGTTTCTCTTGTGTGCAAACCGCTGGGCGTGGCGCTGTTGCTGGCGCTGGGCGGGTGCGGTCTGCTGCGTACGGATTACGAGCGGCCGGCGGTAAGTGTGCCGGCGTCCTGGACTTATGCGGGGGCGGGCGCTGATGCGGGCGCGCAGGCTTCGCTGGCCGATGGTGGCGACTGGTGGCGCAATTTCGATGATCCGGTGCTGAACAGGTTGGTGGAGACGGCGCTGGCGCGCAACAACGATCTGGCGGCGGCGGCGATCCGGGTGCGGCGGGCGCAGTATCAGGCGGGATTGGCGGATGATCAGCTGATGCCGCAGTTTGGCGGGGACGCGAACGTGTCTCGGGTGCGCAATCTGTATGGGGATCGCGCGATCACGCGGGCCAATTCGGCCGAGCTGACGGTGAGCTATCAGGTGGATCTGTGGGGCAAGCTGGCGCGCCAGCGGGATGCGGCGCAGTGGGAGGCGCTGGCGACGGAGCAGGACCGCCAGGCCGCGGCGCTGTCGCTGGTGGGGACGACGGCGACGTTGTATTGGCAGACGGCGTTCATCAACCAACGCATCGCCAGCAGCGAGGAGAGCATTGCCTACGCGCGGCGCACGCAGGATCTGGTGCGGGCGCAGTACGCGGCGGGTGGGGCGTCGGCGCTGGAGTTGGCTGAGGCGGAGCAGACGGTTGCCAGCCAGGAGGCGGCGCATGCGTTGCTGGTGCAGCAGCGGGTGGAGTACATCAATGCGTTGACGATTCTGTTCGATGGGCCGCCGGATCGCATTACGGCGGATCCGATGCGGTTGCCGTCGAGTGCGTTGCCGGAGGCGCGGGCGGGGGTGCCAGCGGAGTTGCTGGGGCGGCGGCCGGATCTGCGGGCGGCTGAGCTGCGGTTGCGGGAGTCGCTGGCTACCGTGGATGCGACGCGGGCTAGCTTTTATCCGCCGGTGACGTTGACGGGGGCTCTGGGCACTTCTAGCCCGACGTTGTCGGATGTGTTGAAGAATCCGATCGGGACGTTGGGGGCGGGGTTGACGTTGCCATTTCTGCAATGGAACCAGATGCAGCTCAATATCCGGATTTCGAAAGCGGATTTTGAGGAGCGGGTGGTGACGTTCCGGCAGGCGCTGTATCAGGCGATGGCGGATGTGGAGAATGCGCTGTCGAATCGGACGCAATTGTCGATTCGTGCTGAGCAGCTGGATCTGTCGTTGCGGGCGGCTCGGGAGGCTGAGCGGCTGTACGAAGTCAGGTATCGGGCGGGGGCGGTGCCGCTGCGGGATTGGCTGGATGCGCAGGAGAAACGGCGGGTGGCTGAGGTGGCCAGCGATGAGAATATGCTGAATCGGTTGGTGAATCAGGTCACGGTTTATCAGGCGCTTGGCGGGGATGATGTGGTGGCTGTTGAGGGGGATGGGCTGCGGATGTGAGGTTTTCAGCCGGCCGGCGCATCGATTTTCGGCGAAAGTCGGGGGCGGGTGTCGGTTGCGGTTCTGGTGGCGCTCGGCGGGTGTTTTGGGTGTCGATTGCGGTTCTTGTGGCGCTTGGCGGGTGTTTTAGGGGTCGATTGTGGTTCTTAAGACGCCCGGCGTGGCGTCGGCCTGGGGCGCGCGGGGCTACGATTGCGGTCCGGAGCCTTCGCTCCGGACTTCCCCGTCGTCATCGTCGTTGTCGCCTCCGGCGACTGCCTTCCGATTCCCTCGGGCGCATCTACACGCCCCGCGCGCCCCAGGCCGACGCCACGCCGGGCTCGGGTGGTTCAAACTTGTCGGTCGCTGGGCTGGGTTGAGTTCTTGAGGTTCTTGCCTGCATCTGCGCGGGTTTGCCGCGTCTTGCGGGGCCCGCGCCCGGTTGGCCGCGCGGGCGGCCTCCGGGCGCTTACGCGGTTTCTTGCGTCGGAGGATGACGCTTCGCGCTTGCGGTGGGCTGGGGAGCCGCCGGTTTCTGACAGCCTGCTTAGGGTCCCTCTGGGATCTGGACGGGTGGCGAAAAGTGCGCCGGTGTCTGACACCCTTGGCGGTGTCTTGCGTCGGAGGATGACGCTTCGCGCTTGCGGTGGGCGGCGGTACCGCCCGTTTCTGACAGCCTGTCTGTGGGTTCCTCTGGGATCTGGACTGGCGGCCAAAAGTGCGCCGGTGTCTGACACCCTTGAGGCACATCCGCGGCATGACTGCAGTCTCCGCAGGGTGTCAGACACCATGTCCGCGTGACTTGGGCGGGTAGGCTGGCGGCCGCTGCCATAAAATGCGCTCCATGAACTCGCCCGAACTCATTCCTGAACCCGCCGATCTCGACCGTCGTTTCGGCGCGCTGTCGCGCCTCTATGGTCCTGACGCGCCCTCCCGCATCCGCAATGCCCACGTTGCCGTCGCCGGCCTGGGCGGCGTGGGGTCGTGGACCGTCGAGGCGCTGGCGCGGTGCGGCGTGGGGGCGTTGACGTTGATCGATCTGGATCACATCGCCGAGTCCAACGTCAATCGGCAGATCCATGCGTTGAGTTCGACGCTGGGGCAGTCGAAGGTGGATGCGATGGCTGAGCGGGTGTTGGCGATCAATCCGGAATGCCGGATCACGCGGGTGGATGACTTTGTGTCGCCGGAGAACGTGGGCGAGGTGTTGCCGGGGCCATATACGGTCATCATCGATTGCACGGATCAGGCCGCCGCGAAGATCGCGATGATTCTCCACGCGCGCAAGCTGGGCGTGCCGATGCTGCTGTGTGGCGGCGCGGGCGGGAAGACGGATCCGTTGGCGTTGCGGGCGGGGGATTTGTCGGGGGCGGTCAATGATGCGTTGCTGTCCAAGCTGCGCAACAAGTTGCGGCGCGAGCATGGGTTTCCGCGGGCGTCGGACAAGAACGGCAAGGCGCTCAAGCGGGTGCCGAAGATGGGCGTGCATGCGTTGTGGTTTGACCAGCCTGCGATCTTGCCGGATGCGTGGACCCGGCCGGTCGAGGGCGAGGACGACATGGGCGCGTCGGGGATGACGCTGGCGCCGCAAGGTTTGTCGTGCGCGGGCTATGGGTCGGTGGTTACCGTGACGGCTGCCATGGGCATGGCGGCGGCGAACGAGGCGTTGCGGCTGGCGGTTTGAGGGCCGCCGGGGCGGCGGCGCCTCAATTTCTGAGCGCTGCGGTGTGTCAACGGACAGGCGTCTTGTCGTCGCGGCGCCCAGCGCCCGTAAATCAAAGCGCCACGAACACGACGCCATCCTCAATACGCACGGGATAGGTCGCGATGTTCTCCCGCAGTGGCGAGCACAGGGCGCGGCCGTCGCGCACGTCGAAGCGGCCCTGGTGCAGCGGGCATTCGATTTCGTGGCCGGTCAGGAAGCCGTCGCACAGCCTGGCATTGCCGTGCGTACAGAGGTTGTCGGTGGCGTAGACCTGGCCTTCGACGCCGTATAGCGCGATTTCTTTTCCGCCTGCCTCTACGGCGATGACGTCTTCTTCGGGGACTTCATCGCGTTCAATCGCCTTTGTCCATTGCACAGTCATTGTTCGTCTCCGGGTCAGATGGGATAGATCAGCGAGTTGGGGATCAGCTCGCTGTCGAAGATGCACAGCCGCGATTCGAATTTGAGGCCGTCGGGGGTCTGGCGGATCACGTCGAGGTAGCGGCCCACGTTGAAGACGGTGGTGAGCTGGCTGGGCTTGGTGCGGAAGATGGCGTAGTTGGCTTCGGACTCGATGCGGTCGTCCTGCGCCAGCAGCACGCGCGGGGCGCCGACGACGTGGCGCTGGTAATAGGGGTCGTGGAAGATGGTGTCGGTGGCGCCGTAGATGCGGTCCTTGAGCATGCCGCGGCTCTCGAACGCCATGGTCGCCAGCGGAAATCCGCGTTCGTAGTTTTCGCGCGGCAGCACTTTGTAGATGCAGTCTTCCGTGAAGAAGTCGGGCCACTTTTCCCATTCGCCGGCGTCCAGGGCGGCGGCGTAGTCGGTGTACAGGCGGGTGAGTTGGTAGTAGCGCGGAAAGTCCAGCATGTCACGCCTCCATCACGCGGCGCCAGTACGCGTACATGCCGCGTATCAGCGTTTCGGTGACCATGTGATCGGTGTTTTCGGCGGTCTTGCCGCCGAGTTCGGCGACGCTGCGGTGCCAGGGCTTTTGTTCGAAGCCGGATTGCGAGAATTCGATGACTTCGCCGTCGTCGGCGGACACGAAGCCGGCGGGGCCGAAGAGGTTGGCCTGGCGCAGGCGGCGCTGGGTCATTTCGGGGGTGTCGTCGGCAAAGCCGAAATGGGTCCAGACGAAGTCGAAGGCGTCGTGGCCGACGGGCTGGATGTGACGGGTGGAAAGCGAGTTCACCTGCTGCTGGATGATGACGCTGGGGAACAGGGTCATGAGCACGGCGGTGGGGCCGTTCCACCAGGGTTCCTGCACGATGTCCAGGAAGCGGTCGTCGTTCAGCGACATCTGTTCCTTGAAGCTGGACACGCCGCTGGTGACGGTGCTTTTGCCGCCCTGGCCGCGTGTGGAGATCATGGCGGCGTGGCGGAAGTGGCGGTCCATTTTCAGTTCAGACCGGTTGTCCGCGCGCCATAGGCCGAAGGTGACGAACCAGGTGTGCAGGAGGCCGGGGTGATAGGGGTCTTTGATGTTCTCCTGCATCAGCTTCCAGTTGCCGGGAATGCGCTGGCGGCTGTAGCCGTGGATCACCAGTTCGCGGCCGTCGAACACGCGGTCGAAGTAATCCGCGATGTCGGGGCCCAGGTAGTCTTCGAGCGGCTCGACGTCGTGGTCAAAGGACGCAAAGACGACGCCGTTGCGGCAGGCGACCGCCAGTTTTGTCAGGCCGTGGTCCTCGGGCTTGAAGTCGGGCGGCATGCCGCCGTTGACCTTGCCGTCCTGCTTGACGCCGCGGCGGAAGGGCACGCCGATCAGGTTGCCCTGCAGGTCGTAGTTCCACTGATGGTAGGGACAGACGAACTCGGTGCGGTTGCCGGCGCGTTCGCGGCAGAACTGCACGCCGCGATGGGCGCAGACGTTTTCCACGACGCGCACTTCGCCATCGTTGTCGCGCAGCAGGATGACGGACCGCTCGCCCACGACCGTGCGTTTAAAGTCGCCGGGATTCGGGATTTCGGCCTCGAGGCCGACGTAGCTCCAGTGGCCTTGGTAGAAGAAGCGCTCCAGTTCCCGCTGGTGCAGCGCGGCGTCGGTGTAGACGCCGAACGGAATGCGATGGGAACCGTCGCCTTGCCAGGGCGGGACGAATTGGACGGGGTGTTCGGGGGCGTTCATGGACGGCCCCTGCTACAGGACGTGGCGATGCGATGCGTGCGGACGCGCATGATTTGTCTCCATTTTTCAGCTGGCCGCGCGGCGGCCGGGCAGCGCCTTGCGCGGCATGGGCGCAGGCGGTTTTTTTGCATCTTCGGGCAGGGCGCCAAATTAATAAATAGAATCTGGCTTATTACAGAAATCACCAGAATCAATATTGGTGGAGACAAGCGCATGAACCTGAAAGACGTGGATCTGAATCTGCTCGTCGTCTTCAATGAATTGCACAAGCATGGCCGCGTGTCGGCGGTGGCGGAAAGCCTGGGGATCTCGCAGCCGGGCGTGAGCAATGCGCTGAGCCGGCTGCGCAAGCTGCTGGGCGACGAATTGTTCCTGCGGACCTCGCGCGGCATGGTGCCGACGCCGTATGCCGAGAGCCTGGCTCAGCCGATCGCCGATGCGCTTTCCGCGCTGCAAGGCACGCTGAACGCGCGCGTGGCGTTCGATCCGGCGCGCAGCGAGCGGTCGTTTGTGATCGGGGTGAACGACGTGGGCGAGACCTACTTCCTGCCGCGGTTGATGCGGGCGCTGGATCAGGTGGCGCCGGGCGTGACCATCCGCACGGTGCGCACGACGTCGATCGACGTGCGCGACGAGATGGAGCGGGGCCGCATGGATCTGGCCATGGGCTTTCTGCCGGGGTTGAAAGGCGGGTTCTTTCAGCGCCGGCTGTTTCGCCAGCCCTATGTGTGCATCTTCCGGCAGGACCATCCGCTGGCGCGCTCGGGCGTGTCGGTCAGGCAGTTTCGCGCGGCCGAACACGTGGCGATCGTGTCCGAGGGCACGGGCCACGGGGTGGTGGACGAGGTGATTGCGCGCGCGGGCATCCGCCGCCGGCTGCGGCTGACGGTGCCGCACTTCATGGCGGTGGGGCCGGTGCTGCAGGCCACCGACATGATCGCGGTGGTGCCGCAGCGCTTTGCCGACTGCGCGTGCGGCCCGTTCGGCCTGGCCGCCGCGCCCTGTCCGGTGAAGATTCCGGAGTCGGTCATCAACGTGTTCTGGCACGCCCGCAACCACCGCGAAGCCGCCAACCAGTGGCTCCGGCAGGTGGTGGTGGACGTGTTTGCCGATTGAGCGTCAGCGATCAGGACGGCTGTCAGGCGTCGCGGAATGTCACCGTGAACCATCCGCGCAGCGCATTCGACAACCGGATTTCGTCGGCGGCATGCAGGTCCGCCAGCGTCAGGACGCGTTCCTTCGTCTTGCCGTCGTCGAGCAGTTGCGCGCGCTGCACGCCCGGCAGGCAGCCGCTGTCCACGGGCGGGGTGTACCAGACGTCGCCCAGGCGCAGGTAGACGTTGCTGCGGCTGCCTTCGCAGAGTTCGCCGCGTTCGTTCAGATAGACCAGATCGAAAATGTGCGGATGCGACGGCAGCCATTCGATCGTTTTGGTGTACCAGGGGCGGTGCGTGGTCTTGTAGCGCAGCAGCGGTTCGGAGGAACGCAGCGCCTCGGGCGCCAGCATGACTTCCTGGTGTGCGGGCAGGGGCGGCAGGACGGCGGTCTGGATGTGGCGGCTGCCGTCGCGCGCGACCAGGAGGCGCAGGCGGTGGGGGCCGGCGGAGCCCAGGGACATGACGGCGACGAGGATGTCGCCTTCGACATCGCGGCCGCCCCAGACATAGCCCAGCGCCTTGCATGACGCTTCGAGGCGGTGGAGGTGGCGCGCCAGCAGCGGCACGTTGCCCGAGGCTTCAACCAGGATGGTCTCGATCAATTCGGGTTGCATGGGACTCTCCTGGAATAAGGCGCGGGGCCGGCTGAGTGGGGCCGCGCCAGGCCGGGCTGCGCGGGCCGCGCTCTATGCTACTACCGGCCGTGGGGTTTGCGCCGTCAGGCGCGCAGGATGCGGGCCTTCCAGTGGCATTCCTGCCATTCGCTGGCCGGGTCCGAATCGTAGACGATGCCGCCGCCCACGCTGTAGACGCCGTGGCCCTGCTGGTCCAGGACCAGCGTGCGGATCGCAACGTTGAGCGAGAAGTCGCCGTCCGGGGCCAGCCAGCCGATGCTGCCGCAATACAGACCGCGCGGGGCGGTTTCCATTTGCCGGATGCGGCGCATGGCTGCGACCTTCGGGGCGCCGGTGATCGACCCGCAGGGAAAGAGGGCGTGCAGCACGTCCGACAGCGTGGCGTGCGGCGCAGTGGCCGACACGGTGGACGTCATGGTCCAGACCGTGGGGTATCGCTCCAACGAAAACAGCGCGTCGACCTTCACCGAACCCGGCTCGGCCAGCCGTCCGAGGTCGTTGCGCAGCAGGTCCACGATCATCAGGTTCTCGGCGCGGTTCTTGTCGCTGGCCAGCAATTCCTGGCCCAGGCGTTCGTCCTCGGCCGGGTCGGCATGTCGCGGTGCGGTGCCTTTCATGGGCCGGGTCGTCAGCCGGGCGCCCTCGCGCCGCACGAACAGCTCGGGCGAAAACGACAGCACCGTGCGATCGCCGTCCTGGATGTAGGCTGCGTGCGCGACCGGATTGCGCGCCGCGATGCGGCGGTACAGCGTGGCCGGATCGCCCTGGAAGCCGACGTCGAGCGGCTGCGTGAAATTGACTTGATACAGCTCGCCGTCCCGGATCAGGCCGCGAATGGCGTCGATCTGGCGCACGTAGGCGGGCTCGGTCATGCGCGGTACGGGCAGGCTGATGGACGCCGTGGGCGCGTCGGCGTCCGGCGCGTCCCATGGCGCTTCGTCGATCTTGCGGTCGAACACCAGCGCGGTCAGACGGGGGCGCCCGTCGTCGCGCGGCGGCGTCCACGGCCCGGCCGGCGCGGGCCGGGTGGCCTCGGGCAGCAGCCATTCGCCCAGCTCGTAGTCCAGCAGCAGGGCAATCCAGCGGCCTTCGCGCCGCGCCGCGTCGATGGCGGCCAGCGCCGGGGCGACCTCGGCCGCGGCGCGCGCCTCGATCCGGTCGCAAAACCCGGCAAGGCGCAGCGCGCGACCGGCAAGCCGGTCTTCAAAACGGCAATCCATGGTGCGTTACCGCTGTTGTTGCGCAAGGAACTCCGTCAGGACCCGGCCGGTGTGGGAATGATCGGCCAGCGTCATCACGTGCTCGGGCGAGCCTTCGCCCACGAGTTGCCCGCCGCCCGTGCCGCCTTCGGGGCCCAGGTCCAGCAGCCAGTCGGCTTCGGCGATGACGTCCAGGTTGTGTTCGATCACCACCACCGTGTTGCCCGCCTCGACCAGGCGGTGCAGCACGTGGATCAGCTTTTCGACGTCGGCCATCGACAGCCCCACCGTGGGCTCGTCCAGCACGTACAGCGTGTGCGGGATGCGCGAGGCGCGGCCGGTCTTGATCAGGCCGTCGGTCAGGCGGGCCTTGGACAGCTCGGTCACCAGCTTGATGCGCTGCGCCTCGCCGCCCGACAGCGTGGGCGACGGCTGGCCCAGCGTCAGGTATCCCAGCCCCACGTCCTGCATCAATTGCAGCGGACGGTGGATCTTGGGATGGGCGGCGAAGTAGCCGATGGCGTCGTCCACTTCCATGGACAGCAGCTCGCCGGCGTTCTTGCCGCGCATCTGCACGCTGAGCGTGTCGTTGTTGAAGCGCGCGCCGTTGCAGGCGTCGCACGGCACCTTCACGTCGGGCAGGAAGTTCATCTCGATGGTGCGCATGCCCTGGCCTTCGCAGATCGGGCAGCGGCCATCGCCGGTATTGAACGAGAAGCGCGCCGCGGTCCAGCCGCGCATGCGGGCCTCGCGGGTGTCGGCGAACTGTTTGCGCACGTCGTCCCAGAAGCCCACGTAGGTGGCCGGGCACGAGCGCGGCGTCTTGCCGATGGGCGTCTGGTCCACTTCGAGCACGCGGTCGATGGCTTCCCAGCCCGTGATGCTTTCGCAGCCCGCCCAGCCCGGCGCCTTGCCTTGCGAGACCGCCTGCGTCAGGTTGTCCAGCAGCACTTCGCGCGCCAAGGTCGATTTGCCGGAGCCGGACACCCCGGTCACCACGCTCAGGCGGCCCACCGGAATGCGCGCATCGACGCTGCGCAGATTGTGCAGGCGCGCGCCGCGGATCTCGATCATGGGCGTGTCGGCCTCGACGGGACGGCGGCCTTGCAGCGGATGCGCAAGCGGTGTCTTCAGGTAGCGGCCGGTCACGGATTCGGGCGCGTCGATCACGTCCTGCACCGTGCCTTGCGCCACCACGCGGCCGCCGCGGATGCCCGCGCCCGGCCCGATGTCGATGACGTGCGAGGCGCGGCGGATGGTGTCGTCGTCGTGCTCGACCACCACCAGCGTGTTGCCGTTGCCTTCCAGCCGCGCCAGCGCGTCCAGCAGGATGCGGTTGTCGCGCGGGTGCAGGCCGATGGTGGGTTCGTCCAGCACGTAGCAGACGCCCTGCAGGTTGGAGCCCAGTTGCGCGGCCAGCCGGATGCGCTGCGCCTCGCCGCCGGACAGCGTGGGCGCGGCGCGGTCCAGCGCCAGGTAGTTCAGGCCCACTTCCTGCATGAAGTTCAGGCGGCCGCGGATCTCGGCCAGGATGTCGCGGGCGATCTCGCCTTCGCGGCCGCGCGCCACCAGTCCGGTAAAGAAGGTGTGTGCGTCCGACACCGGCAGCGACGCCAGTTCGGCAATCGACTTGTCGCGCCAGCGCACGGCGCGCGCCACGCGGTTCAGCCGCTGGCCATCGCATTGCGTGCAGGTCTTGGCCTCGCCTTCGTACCACGCGTTCCAGGCGGTTTCCTCGCCGGTCTGCTCTTCGTCAAAGCCCTGCAATTGCAGGCCCGTGCCGTAGCAGCCCGTGCACCAGCCATGCTTGGAGTTGTACGAGAACAGGCGCGGATCGGGTTCGGGGAAGCTGGTGCCGCAGGACGGGCACGCGCGCTTGACCGAGAAATGCTGCTGCTGCAGTTCGCTGTTCAGCGCCTCGTGAAGCTTGTTGACGGGCCACACGACCGACATCACGCCCTGGCCGTTTTCCAGCGCGCTCTTGACGGCGGCGCGCAGGTCGGCCTCGTTGGCCGGGTCCACCACCACGTCTGCCACCGGCAGTTCGATGGTGTGTTCCTTGTAGCGGTCCAGGCGCGGCCACGGCGCCACGGGAATGAATTCGCCGTCAACGCGCAGATGGGAATGGCCCTTGGAGCCCGCCCACTTGGCCAGATCCGTGTAATAGCCCTTGCGTGCGGTGACCAGCGGGGCGAGCAGGCCGATGTGCTCGCCCTTGTGCTCGCGCAACAGGCGCGCCACGATCTGGTCGGTGTTCTGGGGTTCAACCGCGACATTGCAGTCCGGGCAGTATTGCGTGCCCAGTTTCACGTACAGCAACCGCAGGAAGTGATGGATTTCCGTCATCGTGGCCACGGTGGACTTGCGGCCGCCGCGGCTGGTGCGCTGTTCTATCGCCACGGTGGGCGGGATGCCGAAGATGGCATCCACGTCCGGCTTGCCGGCCGGCTGCACGATGGCGCGCGCGTAGGCGTTCAGCGATTCCAGATAACGGCGCTGGCCCTCGTTGAACAGGATGTCGAAGGCCAGCGTGGACTTGCCCGAGCCCGACACGCCCGTGATGACGGTGAACTTGTCGTGGGGGATTTCGACGCTGATGTTCTTCAGGTTGTGTTCGCGCGCGTTGCGGATCTCGATGGCCATGCTGCCCTGGCGGCGTTCACGCACCAGGGATTGCAGGGGCGTGCCCACGCCGGCGCCGTACTCGGCTTGCGGCTCGGCGATGCGCGCGGTCAGGCCGGCCTGTTCGGCCTCCTGCGCGTCGGCATCGCTGCTGACGATGACGTCGGCCTTGCCGCCCGCGACGGTATCGACGGGCAGGATGCTGACTTCATAGTCGCGCAGGGCGGCGCCCGTATGCGACTTGGGGTTGTCCATCAGGTCCTGCGGCGTGCCCGTGCCGAGCACCAGGCCGCCGGCGTCGCCGCCTTCGGGACCCAGGTCGATCAGCCAATCCGCGGCGCGGATCACGTCCAGGTTGTGTTCGATGACCAGCAGCGTGTGGCCGGCGGCCAGCAGCTTGCGGAATGCGCGCATCAGGCGCGCGACGTCGTCGAAGTGCAGGCCGGTGGTGGGTTCGTCGAACAGGAACAGGCTGCCCTTCTTGGCGACCTTGGCGGTGGAGATGCCGCTGCGCGCAGCCTCGGCCAGGTGGCCAGCCAGTTTCAGGCGCTGCGCCTCGCCGCCCGACAGGGTCGGCACCGGTTGCCCCAGCCGCACGTATTCCAGGCCCACGTCGGCCAGCGGCGCAAGACCGGTCTGCACGTCGCGCAGCCCCTTGAAGAAGTCCAGCGCCTCGCTGACCGTCATTTCCAGCACCTCGTCGATCGAGGCGCTCTTGCCCAAATGTTCGACGCGCACTTCCAGCACTTCGGGGCGGAATCGCTTGCCGTCGCAATCGGGGCAGCGCAGGTACACGTCGGACAGGAACTGCATTTCGACGTGTTCGAAGCCGGTGCCGCCGCAGGTCGGGCAGCGGCCGTCGCCGCCGTTGAAGCTGAATGTGCCCGCCGTGTAGGCGCGCTCACGCGCCAGCGGGGCCTGGGCAAACAGCTTGCGGATCGCGTCGAACGCGCCGACGTAGCTGGCTGGGTTGGAGCGCGCGGTCTTGCCGATGGGGGTCTGGTCCACCATGACGACGTCGGCGATCTGCTCGGCGCCGAGCAGGCGGTCGAAGGCGCCCGGCGCTTCCGACGGCTTGCCCTTCTGCTTGAGCAGCGCGGGGTAGAGCACATCCTGCACCAGCGTGGATTTGCCCGAACCGGACACGCCCGTCACGCAGACCAGGCGGCCCAGCGGCAGCTCGACAGAGACGTTCTTCAGGTTGTGCGCATTGACGCCTTCCAGCAGCAGGCGCGGCGTGTTGGCAGCCACCGGCATCGGACGCGGCGCTTCCACGCGCAGTCGGCCGCCGAGATAATCGCCGGTCAGCGAGGGCGCGGCGCGCAGTTGGTCGGGCGTGCCGTCGAAGACGATGCGGCCGCCCCGCTCGCCGGGACCGGGGCCGATGTCGATGATGCGGTCCGCGGCCACCATGACCTGCGGATCGTGCTCCACGACCACCAGCGTGTTGCCGGCGTTGCGCAGGCGGTGCATGACTTCGACGACGCGGTGCATGTCGCGCGGGTGCAGGCCGATGGAGGGCTCGTCCAGCACGAACAGCGTGTTCACCAGCGAGGTGCCCAGCGCGGTGGTCAGGTTGATCCGCTGGACCTCGCCGCCCGACAGCGTGCGGCTCTGGCGGTCCAGCGTCAGGTAGCCCAGGCCCACGTCGCACAGGAATTTCAGGCGCGCGCGCACTTCGGTCATCAGCAGGTCGGTGGCGGCGTCCAGCGCGCCCGAGAACGACAGCGTGTCGAAGAATTTACGCACCCGCTCGATCGGCAGCAGCATCACGTCGTGCAGCGACAGGCCGTCCAGGCCGTTGAGCTGCTCGCGGCTCCAGGTGGTGCCGACCGGCATGAAGCGCTTGTAGCGGCCGTCTTCGGGCGGCAGCACGGCGTCGGCTTCATCCTTGTTGCCCAGGCGCCAGAGCAGGGCGTCGGGCTTCAGTCGCGCGCCGTTGCAGCTGGGGCAGGGCGTGTAGCTGCGGTACTTGGACAGCAGCACGCGCACGTGCATCTTGTACGACTTGGTTTCCAGCCAGTCGAAGAAGCGCTGCACGCCGTACCACTGATGCTTCCAGGCGTCGTTGCCGCCCTTCCAGTCGGGCGTGCCGTACAGCACCCAGCGCTTGTGCTCGTCGCTCATGTCCTTCCAGGGCACGCCCAGCGGCACGCCCGCGCGCGGGGCGTACTTCTGCAGGTCGTCCTGGCATTCCTTGTAGGACGGCGTGGTCCACGGCTTGATGGCGCCTTCGAGCAGGGTCTTTTTCTCGTCGGGGATGACCAGGCCGAAGTCGATGCCGATCACGCGGCCGAAGCCGCGGCAGGCCTCGCAGGCGCCCAGCGGCGAATTGAACGAGAAGCTGCTGGGCAGCGGGTCGGTGTACTCGATGTCGCAATCGGCGCAGTGCAGCCGGTCGCTGTACTTCCAGATGTGCGCGTTGCCGCCGTCGGCGTCCATGACGTAGACGGCGATGTGGCCGGCGCCCATGCGCAGCGCCGTGTCCAGCGCTTCCATGATGCGTTCGCGCTCGGTGCCGGCGAAGCGGAAGCGATCCTGGATGACGTGCAGGATGCGGCGTTCTTCGGTGGCGCCCTTGGCGGTCTTCGTGGCCTTGGCCTTCTTGGCGCCCTTGGCTGGCGCGGCGGCGCGGGGCACGGCGGTTTCCTCGGCGTGCACGCGGGTGTAGCCCTGCTGCTCAAGGAAGCCGCGCACTTCGTCTTCGGTGAAGTTGGCCGGCACGGCGATCGGGAAGGTCACGACCAGGCGCGGGTCGCCCGCGGTCGCAGCGCGCTCGGCCAGCGAGTGATAGACGGATTCCGGCGTGTCGCGCCGCACCAGCTTGCCGCAGCCGCGGCAATAGAGCTTGGCGCCACGCGCGAACAGCAGTTTCAGGTGATCGTTCAGTTCGGTCATCGTGCCGACCGTGCTGCGCGAGCTGCGCACCGGATTGGTCTGGTCAATGGCGATGGCGGGCAGAATGCCCTCGATGCGGTCCACCTGCGGCTTGTCCATGCGGTCCAGGAACTGGCGCGCATAGGGCGAGAAGGTTTCCACGTAGCGCCGTTGGCCCTCGGCGTAAAGGGTGTCGAAGGCCAGCGAACTTTTACCGGACCCCGACACCCCGGTGACGACGACCAGTTCGCCGGTGGCGATAGACAGATCCAGGTTCTTGAGATTGTTCTGGCGGGCGCCAACGATGCGGATATGGGAGCTCATGGACGGTATCGTAGCCTGACGAAGGGAGCATGCCGGCGCGGCGATCCATCGCTGGTTCCGGGCGCGTCGATATGGAATAATTGACTATATTGTGAGGCGCATGTCCATATTGTGGACAAATGCTGCCTCGGTAGCTGTACAAATAAACAGTATCGCAGATTCGTCTGATATTCGCGCTTGCCGCGTTGCGGATCTGGCCTGGGCTATCGCATGTATTTGGGGACATGAGTGCAGGAATCCAAGGTCGCGGGCGCGGCAGCGTTCGGAAAGTTCATGGCGGTGCTGCAGGCGGTGGCCGATGCGCCGCAGCCGCCGTCGGCCGCCATGCTTGCCCGAGACTGCGGATATCCCCGTCCTACCGTCTACCGCATCCTGGCGGCGCTGGCCGAACAGGGGATGGTCACAGAATCCAGCGGCGCGTATCGCCTGGGGCCGCGCCTGATGTCGCTCGCCAGCAAGGCATGGTCCCAGTTCGATCTGCGCGCCGCGCTGGCGCCCGAACTGCAGGCGCTGCGCGACCAGACTGGCGAAACCGTCCATCTGGCCGTGCCCGCGGGCCACGAGATGATCTACATCGACAAACTGGAAAGCCCCGGCCCCGTGCGCATGGTGTCGCGCGTGGGGGCGTCCGTCGCGCTGCATTCCAGTGCCGTCGGCAAGGCCTATCTGGCCGCGCTGGACGAGCCCGCGCGCGAGCGCCTGCTGCACGCGCTGCCGATGCCGGCCCGGTTGCCCGCCACGCTGACCAGTCTGCCTGCGCTGCGCGAGGCGCTGGGCGTGGCGGCTCAGCGAGGCTACGCTGTCGACAACGAGGAAAACGAACCCGGCATCGTCTGCTACGGCGTCGCGCTGTGCGACGGGGCAGGGCGTCCCGTCGCGGGCGTCAGCGTCAGCACGCTGCTGTTCCGCCGCCGCGGCGATCCGCAGTCCGCCTATATCGAACCCTTGCTGCGGCTGCGTGATGCCGCCGCGGCCAAACTCGCCGTCCTGCCGGTAACGTCCGGCGGCGCCTGATCGTCAGCCCCAGAGGAAATCCATGACCGCAACCGCTGCTCCCACCGCCTCCAAGCTTGCCGCCCTGTTGGCCGCCCGCGTCGTGCCCGTCCTGCGCTACACCGACGCGGCCGCCGCGGCCTATGCCGCCGAAGTCGCGGTGTCGGCCGGCTGCTCCACGCTGGAACTGACCTGGACCATTCCGAACGTCACAGATCTGGTGCGCGCGCTGCGCGACAAGCACGGCGCCAGCCTGCTGCTGGGCGTGGGCACCGTGCTGGACGAGTCGCAGGCGCGCGAGGCGCTGGTGGCGGGCGCGGACTTCCTGGTGTCGCCCGCGCTGGCGCACGAGATCGTGGACATGGCCCACGCCGCCGACGCGCTGTGCATGCTGGGCGCGTTCACCCCGAGCGAAGTCCTGGCCGCGCGCCGCGCCGGCGTGGACGTGGTGAAGGTGTTCCCGGCGGACACCGGCGGCCCCAAGCACCTGGCCGCGCTGAAGTCGGTGTACCCGGACACGATCTTCTGCCCCACGGGCGGCATCACGCAGGAAAACATGGGCACGTACTTCGCGGCCGGCGCCGGCCTGGTCGGCATCGGCAGCAACCTCTACGACAAGGCCGCCTTCGCGTCGCGCGACACCGCCGCGCTGGTGGCGCAGATCACCCGGACCCGCGAGGCCGCTCATGGCTGACTTCGACATCGTCGCGCTGGGCGAGCCGCTGGTCGAGCTGAACCAGACGCATGAAGGCCAACGGCAATACCTGCAGGGTTTCGGCGGCGACACCTCCAACGCGGTGATCGCAGCCGCCCGCCAGGGCGCGCGCTGCGCATACCTGACCCGGGTCGGCAATGACGCCTTCGGCAAGCAGTTTCTGGACCTGTGGCAGAACGAGGGCGTCGACACGTCCGGCGTAGAGGTCGACGATGACGCGCACACCGGCCTGTACTTCGTGCAGCACGGACCTGACGGCCATGCTTTCATCTATCTGCGGCGCGGCTCGGCCGCCAGCCTGATGACGCCGGCCAGTCTGGACGCGGGCCTGATCGAACGAACGCGTTTCCTGCACGTGTCGGGCATCAGCATGGCCATCAGCACTACCGCCTGCGACACGGTCTTCGCCGCCATCGAGCGCGCGCATGCCGCTGGCGCGCAGGTCAGCCTGGATTCCAATCTGCGGTTGCGCCTGTGGCCCGTGGACCGCGCCCGCGCCATCCTGCGCGAAGCCATGCGCACGGCGGACGTGTTCCTGCCCAGCATGGACGACTTGCAGCACCTGACCGGCAACGACGACCCGGAGCGCACGCTGGACTGGATCCGCGACGGCGGCGCGCCGGGCGTGGTGGTGCTGAAGCTGGGCAAGGACGGTTCCATCATCGACGACGGCCGCAGCCGCACGGTGATGCCGGCGCTGCGCGTGCAAGCGGTGGACGCGACCGGCGCGGGCGACTGCTTTGCCGGCAGCCTGCTGGCGCGGCGTTGCCAGGGCGATGCCTGGGAAGACGCCGTGCGTTATGCCAATGCGGCGGCGGCGCTGTCCACGCTGGGCTACGGCGCGGTCGATCCGCTGCCGCGGGCGGAGCAGGTGTGGGAACGGCTGAAGGAAACGTCGGGCTGAGCGCGGCAGGGCGGCGGTGCAGCGGGCTGAGACGGACCGCGATCCAGCCATATTGCGCCGCGCCTTGGCGTATCCGCCGCCGATTTGTCCCTGGTTGTCTCAGGCGGTGCGTAAGCCCCGGTTGGCACCCTTGAAATCCGCCCATTGGCGTCCGATTTGGATTTCAGGCTAAAATGCCAAGTTATCCGAATTTTTTCCGCCAGTCCGGTTTCCGGTTGTGCGGGCCACTTTCCGCAAATTCAACAGGAGAATCAACATGGCTGAACGCAAACGCGTGCGTCGTAACACCCTGGAACGCCGTTGCCTGGGCAAGGCTTTCAAGCGCTTGTTCGTCAAGTCGCCCAAGGGCGTGTTCAAGATGCTGGAAAAGATCAAGCGCGTCTAAATGATGCGTTCGGCCGGCAGGTCTCGGACCTGCTTGGCCTGATCAAAGAAAAACCGCAAGGCGCGAGCCCTGCGGTTTTTTTCGTCAGGCCTGCGGGGCCCCGAGCTTGGGCCGGATGAAATCCATGAACGCGCGGGTCTTGGCCGGCTGGATGCTGGAAGGGAAAACCACATAGATCGAGATCGGATCCACCGACCAGCCCGGCAACACGCGCCGCAGCGAGTTGCGCTGGATGATCGGTTCCAGCGCCAGGCAATGCGGCATGCGCGTGATGGCCAGGTCCAGGCCGGCCAGCGTGCCCGCGATGCTCATGTTGTTGGCGGCCAGATGTCCGTGCACGGCCACGCGCTGCGAAATCGCGCCGTTATTCAGCGTCCAGTACGAATGGGCTTCGTCGATGGTCGTGCGCAGGCACTGGTGCTGCGACAGATCGGCCGGCGTCTGCGGCTCGCCATGACGCGCAATATAGCTGTCGGACGCGTACAGATGCGTTTCCAGCGAAACCAGCTCGTGCACCACGGCGCCCTCGATGGCGCGATGCGGCGTGCCGTTGCCATTGCCGTTGTCGGCGGAGGCGCCCGGATAGTCGGCTTCGCGGCCGAACCGCAGCACGATGTCGAACGGCGTGCCCTGTGCGTCGGAGGCCGTCATCATGCTCAGGTCAAATTCGCATTCCACTTCGGGATAGCGATCGGTGAAATCGCTGATGGTCTCGGGCAGCAGCCAGATGGCCAGGCTGTACGGCATGGAGACGCGCAGATTGCCCGACGGACCGCCCGACAATGACAGCAGTTGCTCGTGCGCCAGCCGGGCTTCGTCGATGAGGCCCTGGCACCGGCGCATGTAGGCCGCGCCCGCGTCGGTCAGATCCAGCCGACGCGTGTTGCGGTTGATGAGCCGCAGCCCGATCGCGCGTTCCAGTTCGTTGATCCGGCGCGACAGCGTCGACGTCGGCATGTCCAGCGCGCGCGCGGCCTGGCTGAAGCTCTTGCGCTTGGCAACCTCCACGAACAAGGCGATGTCATTGAGCTGGACGGTCGAGGCTTCCATAGGCGTTCCGAATTGGGCCGCCCGAGTTTACGCCACGATGCCCTGCGGCCAATGCCCCGCGCAGCGCACGGCATCAAAAAAAACCGCACGGTTTGTCAGATTTGATTGCAAATTCCAAAGCCGTGGAATCGGTTCCCCGAGGCATATCCCCTACACTTCAGGCGAAATCATAAGAACCAAGACCGCAGCGGTTTCTGGAAGATCGCAAGGGGCACAGCAGGCATGACCGATACGCCGATTTTTTTCACCGTTCTGACGCCGACCTACAACCGGGCAGGAACCCTGCACCGCGTCTACGAATCGCTCTGCCAGCAGACTTTCCGGGATTTTGAATGGGTGGTGGTGGACGACGGCTCCACCGACAACACGCACGAGTCCATCCTGCATTGGCAATCGCTGGCGGATTTTCCGATCCGCTATGTCTGGCAGAACAATCAGCACAAGAAGACCGCCTTCAATCGTGGCGTGCGCGAGGCGCGCGGCCAGATGATCGTGGGCCTGGATAGCGACGACGAAATGCCGCCGGACGCGCTGGCCATTTTCCATGAGGCCTGGAACGCAATTCCGCCCGCACGCCGCGACTCGTATTTCGCCATTACCGGGCTGTGCGCGCGGCCCGACGGCACCATCGTCGGCGACCGTTATCCGCAGGACGTGTTCGACAGCACCGCCGTCGACGTGTATTTCCGCTACCGCATCAAGGGCGAGAAATTCGGCTGTATGCGCACGGATATCCTGCGCAAATACCCGTTTCCCGAGGACGTGGCGGGCTTCGTGCCCGAAAGCCTGGTGTGGTGGGCGGTGGCGCGTGCGGGCTATCTCAGCCGCTTCATCAACCGCGTAGTGCGCACCTATCACGACACGCCCGGTGGCCTGAGCCAGGGCGCGGTGTCCGTCAGCAACAACGCCCAGGGCTTGTACCTGCTGGCCTGGGACATGTTGCAGCATCACCTGGAATTCTTCCGCTACCGCCCGCGCGAATTCATGATGGCGGCGGCGCGCTACACGCGTTTTCGCCTGCACCTGAAGCATTCCGGCGTGCCGACGGCCGTGCAGGCCTACCGGCTGACCCATCCGGTCGCGACGTTTCTCGTGGCCGTCATGTACCCGCTGGGGTATGCGCTGTACCGCCGCGATCGGCGTCGCGGCGTGGCCTGACCCAGCCGGCCGACCCGGCAGCCTGCGTCACGCAGGCGCGCCGTGCCCCAGTCCCAGATAGACCTCCACGACGCGCGGATCCTGCGCCACCTCGGCCGCCGGACCTTCCAGCGTCACCGTTCCGGTTTCCAGCACATAGGCGTAATCGGCCACCTGCAGCGCGGCGCGCGCGTTCTGTTCGATCAAGAGGATGGACACGCCCATCTCGCGCAGCCGCGCGACGATGCGGAACACTTCGCGCACGATGCGCGGCGCCAGCCCCAGGCTGGGTTCGTCCAGCATCAGCAGGCGGGGTTTGGCCATCAGCGCGCGGCCGACGGCCAGCATCTGGCGCTCGCCGCCGGATAGCGTGCCGGCCAATTGCGCGCGCCGTTCTTGCAGCCGGGGAAACAGTTCAAAGACCTCGGCCAGCGTCTGGTCCTGGTCGCGCAGGCCACGGCGATAGCGGTCGAAGGCGCCTAGCATGAGGTTGTCCTCGACCGTCATTTCCGCGAAAAGCTCGCGTTTTTCGGGCACCAGGTTCATGCCCGCGGCGACCATCTCCTCGATCTCGGCGTGCTCCTGCGCCTTACCGCCGAAGGTGATGCCGCCCTGCGATGGCAGCACGCCCATGATGGCCGACAGCAGCGTGGTCTTGCCCGCGCCGTTGGGACCGATCACGGTCACGATCTGGCCTTCGCCCACTTCCAGGCTGACGCCGGAGACCGCCTCGACCTTGTCGTAGGCCACGCGCAGGTCGCGCACTTGCAGCAGTTTCGCGCTCATTCTTCCACTCCGCCCAGATACGCTTCAAGCACCGCGGGATTCTGCTGGATCTCGGACGGCAGGCCTTCGGCGATCTTTTCGCCGAAGTCCATGACGACCACGCGATCCACCAGCCCCATCACGAAATCCATGTCGTGTTCGACAAGCAGGATGGCCATGCCCTCGGCGCGCAGGCGCTTGAGCAGCTCGGCCAGCTCGCATTTCTCTTGATAGCGCAGGCCGGCCGCGGGTTCGTCCAGCAGCAGGATGCACGGGTCGGACGCCAGCGCGCGCGCGATCTCCAGGATGCGCTGCTGGCCCAGCGCCAGCGAGCCCGCCTCGTCATGCAGATGCTTGCCCAGCCCCACGCGCTCGACCTGGCGCGCGGCTTCGGCCAGCAGGCGCGCCTCTTCGGGCCGGTCCAGCCGCCAGGCGGCCGGCAGCACGCCGCGATGCCCGCGCAGGTGCGCGCCGATGGCCACGTTCTCCAGCACGCTCATGCGGCCCAACAGGCGCACGTGCTGGAACGTGCGCGACAGGCCCAGGCGCGCAATCTTGCGCGCACCCACGCCGGCCACCGGCTGGCCCAGCAGCGTCACCTGTCCCGACGTCGGCGTGTCCACGCCCGAGATCTGGTTGAACATCGTGCTCTTGCCCGCGCCATTCGGGCCGATCAGCGCCAGCACTTCGCCCGCGCGGATCTCCAGGTTCATGGCGTTGTTGGCCACCAGGCCGCCGAACTTGCGCGTCACGTCCACGGCTTTCAGCACCACCTCGCCGCGCGGCGGCATGGTGCGCCGGGGCAGCGGTTCGGCCGTCATGTCGACATGGCGCGGCTTGCGCTTGACGGGCACCCAGCGCGTCAGCACCGGCCACAGGCCGCTGCGGGCGCGGTGCAGCAGCAGCACCATGCCGAAGCCGAAGACGATCACTTCGAAGTTGCCGGTCTGGCCCAGCACCTTGGGCAGCAGGTCCTGCAGCCATTGCTTGAGCACCGTGAAGACGCCCGCGCCGACCAGCGCGCCCCACACCTGTCCGGCGCCGCCGATGACGGTCATGAACAGGTATTCGATGCCCATCTGCAGGCCGAAGGGGTTGGGGTTCACGAAGCGCTGCATGTGCGCGTACAGCCACCCCGACGCGCAGGCCTGCAGCGCCGCGATGACGAAGATCACCATGCGCGAGCGCGCCGTGTCCACGCCCATCGATTCGGCCATTACGCGCCCGCCCTTGAGCGCGCGGATGGCGCGGCCTTCGCGCGAGTCCAGCAGGTTCTGCGTAGACCACACGGCGACCAGCAGGAAAGCCCAGATCAGGTAGTAGATGTTGCCGCCCTGGTTGAGCGTCCAGCCGAACAGGCTGATGGCCGGAATGTCCGGGATGCCGGTGTGGCCGCCCAGCCCTTCGACCGAGCCGAAGACGAAGTACAGCGACAGCCCCCAGGCGATGGTGCCCAGCGGCAGGAAGTGGCCGGACAGCTTCAGCGTGATCGCGCCCAACAGGTAGGCCAGCGCCAGCGTCAGCGCCAGGCCGGCCAGCAGCGTGAGCCAGGGCGATGCGCCCAGCCAGCCGAGCCACGACGGCAGCGTGTCCGCGCGGGTGGTGAGCAGCGCCGTCGTGTAGGCTCCCACGCCCACGAAGGCAGCCTGGCCGAAGCTGGTCAGGCCGCCGACGCCGGTCAGCAGCACCAGGCCCAGCGCGACCAGCGCATACAGGCCGATGTAGTTCAGCAGAGTCACGTAAAACGGCGGCAGCACCAGTGGGCCGAGCGCCAGCAGGGCCAGGAAGGCGAAGAGGATGTGGCGCGGGGTCATTCGTCTTCTTCCTCGACGTGATGGCTGTTGAGTGAACGCCAGAGCAGCACGGGGATGATCAGCGTGAACACGATGATTTCCTTGTAGGCGCTGGCCCAGAACGACGAGAAGGCTTCGATCAGCCCGACCAGCACGGCGCCCGCCGCGGCGAGCGGATAGCTCACCAGCCCGCCGATGATGGCGCCCACAAAGCCTTTCAGGCTGACCATGAAGCCCGAATCGAAATACATGGTGGTGATGGGCGCGATCAGGATGCCCGACACGGTGCCGATCAACGCGGCCAGAAAGAACGTGGCCTTGCCCGCGAACACGGGCGAGATGCCCATCAGGCGCGCGCCGATGCGGTTGAACGCCGCGGCGCGCAGCGCCTTGCCGTACATCGAGCGTTCAAAGAACTGGTACAGCACGACGATCAGCACCACTGACACCGCCACCACCCACAGCGCCTGGCTGTTCACGTTGACCGGGCCGAGCGTCATGCTGGCGTCGCTGAACGGCGCGGTGCGCGCGCCTTCCGCGCCGAACGCCAGCAGGCCCAGGCCGACCAGCGCCAGGTGGACCGCGATCGAGACGATCAGCAGCACCAGCGTCGAGGCCGACGCGATCGGCTGGTAGAACAGGCGATAAAGCTGCGGACCCATCGGCACCAGCAACAGCAGCGTCAGCAGCGCCTGCACCGCCATCGGCAGTTGTGCGAGCGGCAGGCGGTACAGCAGCAGCGCCAGCGCCAGCGGATAGATCACCTTGGCGGCCATGCGCCAGTGGGTGCGGCCGCGCGCGGGGCGCTTGCGGCGCGCCATCAGATCGGCGATGACCTCGGCCAGCGCGAACGCGAGCAGCAGCCACACCAGCAGGATGGGCTTGCCGGCCTGCATGGCGGCCATGGTGAGCGCGCCAAAGGCGACGAACTCGCCCTGCGGGATGAACAGGACGCGGGTGACGGTGAAGACGAGCAGGATGGACAACGCCAGGAGCGCGTAGATGGCGCCATTGGTGATGCCGTCCTGCCCGAGTATCAAGGCAATCTGAGCATTCATGCGAAATTCCAAAAAGCGGATGTCCCCCCCGAAGCGCTGCGCGCTTCCCCCCAGGGGGCATGCCTGCGGACCGGCGGAGCCCGGATCCGCGGCATCCCGATGGGACGCGCAGAGCCTGCTTTCTGGCGACGCCCGCAGCGCATGTGAGCGAGGGGGGAGATCCTTTTACTTGACTAGCGTCCAGTTGCCGTCCTTGACGGTGATGAGCTCGCGGCCGCGTTCGTCAAAGCCGCTGTGGTCGGCGGCGCTCATGTTGTAGACGCCTTGCGTGCCCACCAGCTCCTTGGTCTGTTCCAGCGCGTCGCGCAGGGCGCTGCGGAACTCCTTGGTGCCCGGCTTGCCGGCCTTCTCGGCGATCGGCACGGCCTTTTCCAGCAGCAGGCCGGCGTCATAGACGTTGGCGCCGAAGGTGGCGGGCTTGGAGCCGTTCAGCTTTTCGTAGGCGGCGATGTACTCGGTGGCCACCTTCTTGGACGGGTTGCTGTCCGGCATTTCCGGCAGCACCAGCATCAGGCTGGCGGCCAGCACCGTGCCTTCAACCTTCTTGCCGCCCAGCTTCAGGAAGTCGGGCAGCGCGGCGCCGTGGGTCTGGTAGAACTTGCCCTTGTAGCCCTGATCGAACAGCGTCGTCTGCGGCAGCACGCTGGCAGCGCCAGGGGCGGCGACCAGCACGGCGTCGGGCTTGGCGGCCAGGATCTTCAGCGCCTGGCCGGTGACCGAGCTGTCAAAGCGCAGGTAGCGTTCGTTGGCGGCGATCTTGATGCCCTTTTCCGCGGCCAGGCCCGAGAACACCTTGTACCAATTCTCGCCATAGGGATCGTTCAGGCCGATGAAGCCGACCGTCTTGATGCCGGTCTTGGCCATGTGGTCCACCAGCGCGCGCGCGATGATGTCGTCGTTCTGCGTGGTCTTGAACACCCACTTCTTCTGGTCGTTCATCGGCAACACCACCGCGGCGGTGCCCACCGGCGCCAGCATCGGCACGCCGGCCTCGGCCGCGAACTGGATCACGCCCATGGCGTTGGGCGAGCCCGACGGCCCGATCAGCGCATCCACGTTCTGCTCCGAGATCAGCTTCTTGAAGGCCGTGACCGAGTTCGTGGAATCGCTGGCGTCGTCCAGCGAGATGTATTCCACGGTCAGGTCGCCGATCTTCTTGGGCAGCAGCGGCACCGTGTTCTTCTGCGGAATCCCGACCAGCGCGGTGGGGCCGGTGGACGAGGTGACCACGCCGACCTTGACTTGCGCCAGGGCGGGCAGGGCGAACAGGGCGGCGACGGCGGCGGCAGCGGCCAGGGGGAGTTTCTTCGACAGCATGGCAAAACCTCCGGGGTAGGGAGCAGAGTGGGAGTGCGGCTGGAAAGCGGAGAAAACGGGAACTGCGGGAATACTTGTTGCTTAAACTTTCTTACGTTCAAGGATCAGCACTGTAGACCCGGGTCCCGGTGCTTACCTATCCGTCAAAACCCGAAGCGCGGGGCGGTCAGATGGTGATGGAGCTGACGCTGGCGCCGCCGCAGACGAACAGCGTCTGGCCGGTGACGAAGCTGTTGGCGGGATCCGCGAAGAACATCACGGCGCGCGCCACGTCGTCCGAGCGGCCCAGGCGCTTGACCGGAATGCCCTCGGCAAGCTGGCGTTCGCGTTCGCTGCCGGCCTCGATCACCTCGTAGAACATGTCGGTCTGGATCGGGCCGGGCGCCACCACGTTGACGGTGATGCCGTATGGCGCCAGTTCCAGCGACCAGGTGCGGGCCATGCCCACCATGCCGGCCTTGGTGGCCGAATAGGCGGTGCGCGTGGGCAGGCCCAGCGCGCCGCGCGACGACATCATCACGATGCGGCCGAACCTGCGTTCCTGCATGCCCGGCAGGGCGGCCTGCACCAGGCTGATGGCGGCGCCCAGATGGATCTGCGTCAGACCATGCAGCTCTTCCTGCGTGACCTGCGGCAGCAGATTCGGCCAGATCACGCCGGCGTTGTGGATAACGTGGCTGATCGGGAATTGGGCGGCGGCTTCGGCACCCGCCTGCGCGGTCGCGGTGGCGTCCAGCAGGTCGACCTGCACGTTGTGCAGGCGCGGATGCGAGAAGTCCGCGGCGCGGCGCGCCATCGAGATCACCTCGTAGCCCGCATCCAGCATGCTGCGGCAGATTTCCGCCCCGATGCCGGCGCTGCCGCCGGTCACGATGGCCACATGGGTTTGCGTCATGGTTCCCCCTTGATTTATTGGTATGGTCCGGCCGCGATCAGGCCGTGGGCGCCAGCGCCAGCACGCGCAGCGGACTGCCCGAGCCGCTGCGGATCTTGAGCGGCGCCGAGAAGATCACCGCGCCGGTGGCCGGCAGCTGGTCCAGGTTGGTCAGGCACTGCAGGCCGTAGCGGTTGTTGCCGTGCATGTAGTAGTGGCAGGGGTAGGGCGGATCCAGGTGCTGGGCTTGTCCCGCATCCGTGCCTACCGACTCGGTGCCGAACCCGTGCACGTCGCGCTCCTTGATGAGCCAGGGCACGACCTCGGCATCCGGGCCGGGCGAATGCGCGCCGTCGGCCTGCATGTTCAGGTAGTCGGCGGGCTTGGCGCGCTTGGACCAGTCGGTGCGCATCAGCACCCACGACCTTGCGGGGATGCGGCCGTGCTGTTCTTCCCATTTCTTGACGAAGTCGATGGTCAGCAAAAAGTCCGGATTGCCGGCCGCTTCGGCGGAACAGTCGATCACGCAGGCGCTGGCGATGAAGGCGTCGATGGGAATCGTGTCCACCGTGTTGTCCGGCTGGTCCTTGCCCGTGACCCAGTGCGCGGGGGCGTCGAAGTGCGTGCCGGTGTGTTCCGAGCACGAGAAGTTGTTCCAGTACCAGGCCGGCCCGCGCTCGTCGTAGCGCGAGATTTCCTCGATCCGGAACGGCCACGCCTGGCCGAACTCCGGCGGCAGCACGATGGTGGGAAACTCCGGCGTCAGCGTCTCGGTCAGGTCCACCAGGCGAATGCGGCCGGAGACCAGCTCGGTCATGAATTGGGCAAGAATGGGTTGACTCACGGTGCTCTCCTGTTGGTGCTTGTTGGGGGACGACGCGCGGGGCAGGCGGTCAGCCGCCCGCGCCCAGCTCCCGTTCCAGTCCCTTCGGGTTCTCGGCCAGCCGCGCGCGGAATTCCTGCGCAACGTCGCCCACGTACACGTCTTCGATACCGTCCTTCAACGCGCGCACAATCGCGGCGGCGATCGCAGCCGGCGCCACGCGCGGCGGCGGCGTACGTTGCTCCCATTCGTGATCGACCGGGCCGGGAAACACGTTCACCACCCGCACGCCCGCGCCACGCATTTCGGCGCGCAGGCATTGCGCCAGCGATAGCGCGGCGGCCTTGGACGCGGACCACATGCCGCGCGATGGCAAGTTCATGTGCGCGTAGATTGACAGTACGTTGACCCACGCGGCGGCGTTGTTCACGCCGTCGGCGGCGCGGCCGCACAGCGCGGGGCCGAAGCTCTGCGCCAGCCGCATCAGGCCCAGTACGTTGACGTCCATCGCGTCGCGCGCGGTGTTCACGTCCTTGCGGCTAAGCAGTCCGCCTTCGCGCTCCAGGTCCGCCGTGTTCACCAGGATCTCGACTTTGCCGCCAATCGACGCGGCCACACGCTCGACGGAATCGGTGTCGGTCACGTCCAGCGTCACCGCCTGCACGCGCGGATCGGCCTCCAGCGCGTCAAACGCGGCGTCACGCTTCCACGCCTGCGGATCGCCCAGAAAGATCATCGGACTGCCCGCGTCCAGCAGCGCGCGCGCCACGGCCTGACCGACGGCCGACTTGCCGTCGGTGACCAGCACGCGGCGGAATTTCGGATCGCACGAGGTCTCGCGAAGTGTCTTGTCGTCTTCCATGTTCGGCGTATTCCTTTCGGGCAGGGCAATCATCACGGCCTGGCCGCTGCGGTCCAGTTTCAACGCGAGGCGTACGCGGCCGCCGTCGGCGCAGTCCTGGTGGACGTGCGCCACGACGGACGGACCGGCGTCCATCCGCACCGTGCCCACGCGCCAGGGCAGGCGTTCGCGGAAATACAGGTCGTTGCTGTGATGGAGCGTGGTGCTGACCAGCAGCACGCCGATCGGATCGGCGGGCCGCCACGGCAGGTGTTCCGACAGGCAATGGCCGCAGACTTCGCGCGGCGGGTACTGCACCGTGCCGCACTCGGCGCAGGTCTGCAGATCGAAGCGCCCTTCGGCGGCGGCAGCGGTCAGCCCCAGCGCGCTGCGGCTGCGCGAGCCCGGCGGCAGCGTGGGCTGCCGGGTGCGCGCGACGGGATTCTTGCGAGGCGGCTTGGCCAGCGGCTCGGTCATGCGTCGCTCCTTGCCAGAATCGCCGCGGCCGTGCACAGCCCGCGGTCGTAATTGATCATGCCGAAGCCGCTCACCATGCCCAGCTTCGCATCGCTGACCTGCGTGCCGCCGGCCGTGCCGGTCAACTGGCGCAGCGCCTCGACCATGCCCAGATAGCCGCCGGCTGCGCCGGCCTGGCCGACCGACAACTGGCCGCCATTGGTGTTGAACGGAAAGCTGCCGTCCACGGTAAAGGTGTTGTCCCGCACGAATTGCGGCGCGGCGCCTTTTTTGCAGAAGCCCAGGTCTTCCATCTGCATCAGGTTGATGACGGGATAGTCGTCGTAGGCCTGCAGGAAATCCATGTCGGCCGGCGCGGCGTTGGCCTGCCCGTACAACTCGTCCACGTCCATGGTCCAGCCGCCCCGCGTCTGGATCGGATCGTCGATCCAGGCGTTGTGGCGCTCGATGGTCGACAGGATGCGCGCGTAAGGCAGCTTCAGCGCGCGGGCGCGGTCCTCGCTCATGACCAGGAATGCGTCGGCCCCGGCGCACGGCATGACGCAATCGAACAGGTGGATCGGCTCGGTGATGACGCGCGCGCCCAGATACTGCGCCAGCGTCAGCGGCTTTTTCATCAGCGCGTGCGGATAGCGCAGGGCGTTGTCGCGCTGGGCCACGCAGAGCTTGCCGAAGTCTTCGCGCGTGGCGCCCGTCTCGCGCATGTAGTTGGCGGTCAGCAGGGCAAAGCTGGCGTTCGGGCCGCCCGCGCCGTACGGGTAGACGGCGTCCTGCGCAAAGCGCGAGAACTGGCTGACCGTGTTGCGGAACGAGTCCACGTGGTTCGTGTCGCCGGCCAGGCAAGCCACGATGTTGGCGTCGCCCGCCTGCACGGCGCGCGCCGCACGGCGCAGCGCGGCCACGCCGCTCGCGCCGCCCATCGGAATGTGATCGAGCCAGCGCGGCGTCATGCCCAGGTGCTGGACCAGACCGACCGCGGTGTCGGGCGCGAGCGTGAAGCTGGACACGCACAGGCCATCGACGTCGGTCTTGGCCAACCCGGACTGCCGGATCAGCGCGCCCAGCGCGCGGCCCAGCCACCAGTGCGCGGCGTGCGTGGAATAGCGTTCGTACGGAATCGTGACGGGCAGGGCCGCCACCACGCCGTCGTAGCCCAGGCGGCTCATCGGTGGGCCCCTTCGGCCGGACGCTTCTTCAGATGGCAGGTGTCCACGCAGCGCGCCGTGCCCGGCAAGCCGGGCGCCAGCGCCTTCATCTCGCCGCGCTGGATCTTGTTGGTGGTGGTGAGCGGCAGGCTGTCCACGAACGCGACATAGCCGGGCGCCTTGTAGTAGGCCAGCTGCGACAGCGACCATTGCACGATGCTGCGCGCGGCCTCGGCCATCGCATCCGCGTCGGCGGGTGCGGACTCGGGCACCACGCACGCCAGCACTTCGTCGCCGCGCACCGGATCCGGCACGGCGGCCACCGCCACGGCCTTGACCAGCGGATGCTGCATCAGCACGCTTTCCACTTCCACGGCCGAGATGTTCTCGCCGCTGCGGCGGATCACGTTCTTCTTGCGGTCCACGAAGCGCAGCGCGCCGTCGGCCTCGCGGCGCACGATGTCGCCGGTGTGGAACCAGCCGCCTTCCCAGGCTTCGTCGGTGGCGGCCTTGTCCTTCAGGTAGCCGGCAAAGAAGCCATAGCGCGGATCTTCCCCTGCGTGGCGCACCAGCAGTTCGCCGGGTTCGCCGATGGCGGCCGGTTCGCCCGCGTCGGTCACGATGCGCACCTCCACGTCAGCTTCCTCGCTGCCGAAGCTGCTGGTGCCGACGTGGCGCGGTTCCTGATTGGCGATGATGACGGCGCCCGCGCCGGTCTCGGTCATGGCCCAGGCTTCCAGCAGCGGAAAGCCGAAGCGCGCCTCGAAGGGCGCATGCAGCTTGCGGTCCACGCCCGCGCCGAAGCCGAAGCGGATGGCCGGCTGCAGATCCTGCGGGGTGGGCTCGGCCTTCATCAGAATGGCGGGCATGACGCCCAGATAGTGCAGTACGGTGGCGCGCGATTCGCGCACGCTGTCCCACCACGAGCGCGGGTGGAAGCGGTCCAGCGGAATCAGGCAGCCGCCCGTCAGCACCATCGCCATCGCCGAATACGCCATGGCGTTCATGTGCACCAGCGGCAGCGGCGTCAGCATGCGTTCCTGTCCCGGCCGCAACGCGGCAAGCCCGCCAATGCGTGCGTACCAGCCGCCCGCGTGCAGGAAATAGCGGTTGGGCAGGATGCAGCCTTTCGGCCGGCCGGTCGTGCCGGACGTGTAGAGCAGCGCGCACTCGGTCAGTTCCGACAGCGCTGTGCCTTGCAATGGCGCCGGGAACGGCGCGGCGGGCGGCGCATCGTCCGGCCCCATCACGCGCAGCTCGCGGCCCGCGCGTTGCGCGGCGGCCAGCAGGTCCGCGTGGCGCCCAGGCAGGGCGACCGCCAGCGCGATCTCGGAGTGGCCAGCCAGGTACTCCAGTTCGGCGGCGCGCAGGTCCGGGTTGATCGGCACGACCGACACCCCCAGCGCGTTCAGCGCGAACCAGTGCAGGAAGAAGGCGGGCCGGTTCTCCAGCAGTAGGCCCGCGCGGTGTCCATGGCCGTAGCCCGCGGCGGCATATGCGGCGCGCAGCGTCTCAATGGCGTCGGCCGCTGCGGCGTAGGTCAGTTCCCCCGCAGCGATGCCATAGGCCGCGGCGGTTTCGGGCAGGATGCACAGGAACGGCTGGCCGCCGTGGCGGGAGGCGGTGTTGGCAAATGCCTGGTGGACGGTGGCGGTCACGGTCCGCTCCTACATGAACAGTTGGATGTTGCCGAACGCAGCGTCGCAGTTGACGAGGTCCACGCGTTTCAAGCGAATGCGCAGCGCGCCGTCCTGCTCCACCAGGTGATGTGTCGCCCAGCCCGCATACAGCGTCTGCGCGTCCTGCCGCGTCTCGACGTAATGGAAGGCGGTGCGCACCACGTGGCGTCCCTCGGCGGGCGCGGCCTCGGGATGGTCATGTTCGACGGTAGGCGCCTGCAGCAGATGATGGCAGCGGCTCTTGGGCTGCTGCGAAAACGTGCGCTGGCCCGCCAGCCGCTCCACACGCACGCGCAGTAGCAGCTTGTCTTCATACATCAGCGACGCATGCAGCTTCGCATCGGTCTGGCCGTGCGCCAGCGGCATCCAGTAGTGGCCGTCCTCGGTGTATAGGTCCAGCCAGTCCTCAAAGCGCAGCTCATCCAGCAGGCGCGCCTCGGCGTAGACAAAATCGATCAACTCGCGGTCGCTTGCGCTCATACCGACTCCGGTCCGGTCATGTAGCGGCCCCATGCGCGATATTGGTTGCGCATCTGCCATTCGTTGGTGCCATTGGTGACGACGTTCTTCTGGTCCGCTTCGCCGGGCGCGTAGAGCCGCCCCACGTTCACCCAGTCCCGCGCACGCGAATGCAGGCCGTCCTGCGCGCGTTCGTACATTTCGAGGTCGTCGTGGCCGACCACGGACGTCGGCGCATTGATGAGCCGGTTGTACATGAGGGTGCGTTCCAGCAGCAGGTCCGGCGCGCCCACCAGGCGGAAGGTCCAGGACTCCACCAGCGTACGGTCGGCGGCAATCGGCTTGAAGATCCGCAGCGTCTGGATCGGACCCTTGACCATGATGTTGGGGAAGTAGACGGTGTTGTGGCGCACGTCGCCCAGGATCTGCTTGGCGCGGTCCTCGCCATAAGCCTCGACCATCGACTCCCAGTAGCCCGGAATGCCCGAGTACGACGCATGGATCGAGTCCGACACGCCCGTATGCCCGTGGCCGTTTTCCCAGACGCGGATCCCCATGTTCTCGAAGAACTCGTACGGCGAGATGAACGGCGCGAACAGTTCCACCGCCATCGGCTTGGGTGTGCCTTCGGGCGCCTGTTCCCAGACCTTGACGGCCGTGCCCGCCGACGATTCGTGCGCAACCATTGGATGGCAGGTGTCGGTCTGGTTGTCGACCAGCATCTTCCAGTTGCAGCGGTGCATGTAGCGCAGCACGCCGCCCGCGACTTCCAGGCGGCCTTCCGGCGACCGGTCCACCATGTTGTCCAGCGTGGAAAGCGAGTCACCGAAGAATTCCTCGAACGACTGGCCCTCGGGATTCAGGCGGCAGAACACAAAACCGCGATGGTTGCGCACGTCTTTGACGGCGGCCATGCCCTGGCTGGCTTCGCAGTTTTCGAGGCCGGTGTTTTCGTAGCCCTTTTTCAGCGGGATCGACAGCAGGCTGCCGTCGGTCTTGAAGGTCCAGGCGTGATAAGGGCAGCGAAAGAACTTGCCCGTGTTGCCGCAGGCCTCGCCCGCGACCATGGTGCCCTTGTGCGGGCAGCGGTTGTGCAGCACGCGCACCGTCTTGTCGCTGTGGCGCACCATCACCACGGGCTGGTTGCCGACGGTGGTGGTGACGTAGTCGCCCGAATTGGGCACCTGGCTGTCGTGGCCGACGAAGACCCAGGTGTTGGCGTACAGGCGCTCCATTTCCAGGTCGAACAGTTCCTGGTCAATGAAAAGGTCCTTGTGCACCTCGGTGTCGCGGAGCAGCGCGCGGATGGCGTCGGGATTGTCGCGGTATTTGGCCATGATGGCTTCCTCGTCGGGCTTACAGGTCCAGCACCAGGCGCGCGGACTTGGCGCGCGAGATGCAGATCTGGATGATCTTGCCGCTGGCCTTTTCGGTATCGGACAGGTAGTAGTCGCGGTGATCGGGCTCGCCTTCCAGCACGGTGGCTTGGCAGACGCCGCATTCGCCGCGCTTGCAGTCGTACATCGGGTCGCAGCCTTCGTCTTCCATGACCTCGACGATGGTCTTGTCGGCGGGAATCGTCAGCACGCGGCCGGACTGGCGCAGTTCGACCTCGAAGGCCTGGTCGCCGGCCTGCGCGGCGGCCGTGGTGAAGAGTTCGAAATGGATGTGGGCGTCGGGCCAGTGGCGCGCGTGCGCGCCCTGGATGACGGCGTCGATCAGGCCCTTCGGGCCACAGACATACAGGTGCTGGCGCGGGTTGGACGCGGCAAGCAGCGCCTGCAGATCGAACCGGCTGGACGGATCGTCGTCGGCGTGCAGCGTCAGGTCGTCGCCCGCCAGCGCCTGCAGTTCAGGCAGGAACGCAAGCTGGTCCTTGCTGCGGCCGCAGTAGTGCAGATGGAAGGCGCGGCCGGCTGACTTGAGCGCGGCGGCCATGGACGCGATGGGCGTGATGCCGATGCCGCCTGCGATCAGCACGACCGGCTCATCGCCCGCGGGGGATTCATGCAGCGGAAAGTCGTTCTTGGGGCCTTCCACGGTCAGGACGTCGCCCTCGGCCAGCGCGTGCATGTGGCGCGATCCGCCCTGACTGGGGTCTTCCAGCCGCACGCCCAGGCGATATTCCGCCGGCTCGGCAAAGCGGCCGGCTTCGGGCGCCAACTGCACCAGCGAATAGCAGCGCGGATCGCGCAGGCCCGGCACCGTCACCTTCAGGTGTGCACCGGGGCCAAACGCGGGCAACGTGCCTCCGTCTTCGCGCGCCAGCCGGAACGAGCGGATCAGCGGTGATTCCTGCCGGACTTCCCGGACGATCAGTTTGAGTGTCTGCACGATGTCTGTCTCTTTCTGGTGTCGGCCTCAGGCGGCCAGTTTTTCTGCGATCTGGCGTTCCATGGGCTCGCACTTCACGTTGGCGAGCGCGGTGTCGCGCAACGCGCGCAGCGCGTCGGCGGCATCGGGGCGGCCAACCAGCTGGTCGGCGGCCGCGATGAGCTGCCGGTACTTGCCGCCGCCGCGCACATGGGTGTCGCTGTAGCCCTTGACCAGGCGGCGGCAGTTGACGGTTTCGACGGCCAACGCGTAGTCGCGCGGGGCCAGCCGCGCCACCAGCGCCAGCCACGATTCCAGCGATTCGCTTTCGATCTGATGACGCAGCGTGCTGCGGCGGAAGCGCCGCATGCCGGCCAGCGTGTACAGCATCAGGAATCCGCCCAGCGTGCCGCTGCGCAGGCGGCGGCCCTTGCCGAGCCGGCGTTCGACGAAGCCGCCGAAGGCCTTGGAGTTTTCCAGCCAGCGGCCCAGCCGCACCGGCAACGTGCCGCAGATTTCTTCCAGCCGGGGATGCATGAATTCGGTCGTGTCGACGAGCTGGCCGGCGCGCGCGCCGACTTCCGTGCGCACGCGGTCAAAGCGCGTGCCGCGGGTCTTGAGGTCCGCCACGCGGATCACGTCGTCGTAGGCCATGGCGGTGGCCACGTAACGCGCCGCGGCGCAGGTCAGCGCCCATTGGTGCGCGTCGCCGCCGTGCTGCGCATCCAGGTCGCGGATGGCCTTCATGCGGCGCAGGTAGTCTTCGGCGTAGGGCAGATCCTGGAATTCGATCTGGCGGCGCACGCCGGCGGTCAGCATGGGCTGGGCACAGGCGGGGAAATCGCGCCGGATGGCGTCCAGCAACGCCTGCGCGCGCGGGCTGGCGGCGCGCTCGGGTACGTCCGGAACAGGGCGCGTCAGGTCGATGGCGGCAGGCTGCCCGGGCGCCGAGTTGACCGACTCGAAACCCAGCGCAAAGGCGCGCAGGCTGGCGTCCACGCCCAGGCCCGCGCGGCGCACGGTGGCCTCGAAATCGTCACGGGTGAAGGGCAGGGCGCCGCTGCCGGCCACCGCTCCGAACAGGCTGGCGCTGATGACGCTGCCGGCGCGGTCGGCCAGGTCCTGCAGATCAAAGCACAGGAAACGCCGGGCCGCCGCGCGGCCCGCTTCCAGCACCTTGTTGGGATCGGCGATGCCGTTGCCAGGCGCGGACTTTTCGCTGACCGCAAAACTGCGGTGCGACGACGCGATCAACACCGTGCGGTCGGGCGTCACGAGGCCGCGCTGGATGGCCCGGCCGCCTTCCATCAGTTCGGCCGCCACCACCAGGTCCACGTCGCCCGGCGTCGGCATCAGCGCCAGCGCGGGTTGGCGGCCGGCGCGCTGCACATCGGCCTCGGGCAGCAGTTCCAGGTAGTAGATCGTGGCGCCCGTGCGCTGCGCCACGCCGGGCACCGAGGTGGTCTGCGCCCACCAGCCGGCGTGCTCGGCCATGTCGACGATCCAGTCGGCCAGCACGCCGCCGCCCTGGCCGCCCATGGCCAGGATCGCGATCTTGATGGGGTTGCCTTGCTGCATCGCCGCCGCGTTCATGTTGCTGGGTTCCTCAAAGCGCGCTTTGCGCCAGACGCGCCGCGCGGCGCCGTTGCAGGAAGCCGATCACCGCGCCGCGCATGCGCGCCAGGAAGCGGTCGGCGCCGGTCGGGTTGTGGATGATGTCGGCACGGTAGAACGACGGACACAGCACGGCCGCGTGCGCGACCTCGCCACAGTTGCCGCAGCCCACGCAGCTGCTTTCCACGTGCGCGACCGGGTCTTCCTTGAGCGGATCGCCGCTGTCCTTGACCGTCAATGACGGACACCCGGAGAGCCGGATACAGGCGTGATCGCCGGTACAGACGTCGGGATCCACGCCAAAGCGTTCCTTCACGACCCGCTTGCCTTCCTTGACCGCCTTGTTGAACAGGGGTTTGACGCGCCGCTGCTTGTTCAGCATGCATTCGGACTGCGCGATGATGACCTTCGGGCCCTTGATGTCGGTGGTCAGCGCCTCTTCGATGGTGGCGCGCACCTTGGCCACGTCGTAGGTGCGGTCCAGCGTGCGCACCCACTTCACGCCCACCCCGCGCACGGCCTGGTCGATCGGGTTGTTGGTCGAGCGATCGGGGTTGTCGGCGCGCGAGGACAGGATGTCCTGTCCGCCGGTAGCCGACGCGTAGAAGTTGTCCACGATGACGATGACGCCGTCGTACTTGTTGAACACCGCGTTGCCAATGCCCGACGCCAGCCCGTTATGCCAGAAGCCGCCGTCGCCCATGATCGAGATGGGCCGCTTGGCGGCCGGCACGTTGAAGGCGGCCGCGCTGGAAGCGCCCAGGCCGTAGCCCATCGTCGTGGCGCCCAGGTTGAAGGGCGGCAGGATGGAAAAGAGATGGCAGCCGATGTCGCACGAAATGTGGTGCTGGCCCAGCGTTTCCTGCGCCAGCGTCAGCGCGGAAAAGATGGGCCGCTCCGGACAGCCCGTACAGAAGCCCGCGGGCCGCGGCGGCACAACGGCCGCCAGGCCTTCGACGTGCTTGTGGAAGGTGATGGGCTGTTCGGCGGGACGGGCGGGCTTGGGCCGCGAGACTTCGGTGATGGTGAGCTGGGGCTCGGGCTGCACTTCTGCCTGCGCATCCACCGCTACCGCCGGATGCGTCTGCAGCGATGCCGGCCGGTTGCGCTTGAGGAATTCCCGCAGGCCATCGCGCATGACCTGGGTCGTGTATTCGCCCGCCATCGGCAGCACGTCCTTGCCGGACAACTGCGTGCTCACACCGGCGCGGCGCAGCACCGCGTGCAGGTTCTGCTCGATGTAGTCCGGCTGGCCTTCTTCCAGCAGCAGCACCGCGCGCTTGCCGCGGCAGAAGTCGATGACCTCGTCCTCGATGACGGGGTAGGTCACGTTCATCACGTACAGCGGGATGCGGCTGTTGCCGAAGTTGTCGGCCAGGCCCAGCAACTGCAGTGCGCGAATCACGCCGTTGTACAGGCCGCCCTGCAGGATCAGGCCGATGTCGTCCTGGTCGCCGTCAAAGTGCTCGTTGAGCTGGTTTTCCTTGATGTAGCGGATGGCGGCCGGCCAGCGCTCCTTGATCTTTTCCTGCTCGTGCAGGAACGAGGCCGGCGGCAGCACGATGCGGCTGGTGTCGCGCGCCGGGCTTGCCAGCGCCTCGGCCAGGCTGAACGCCGGGCGCTTGTTTTCCTTGGCGATGAAGCGGCCATGCACATGACAGCCGCGGATGCGCAGTTGCAGCATCACGGGCGTCTTGCTGGCTTCCGACAGCGCAAAGCCGTCTTCCACCGCCTTGACCATGCTTTCCAGGTTAGGGCGCGGGTCCAGCAGCCAGATCTGCGACTTCATGGCGAACGCGTGCGAGCGTTCCTGCATGATCGACGAGCCTTCGCCGTAGTCTTCGCCCACGATGACGAGCGCACCGCCGGTGACGCCGCCCGAGGCCAGGTTGGCCAGCGCGTCGGAGGCGACGTTGGTGCCCACCGTGGATTTCCACGTCACGGCGCCACGGATCGGGTACATGACGGAGGCGGCCAGCGTGGCTGCGGCAGTGGCTTCCGAGGCGCTCGCCTCAAAGTGCACGCCCAGTTCCTGCAGGATGTCGTTGGCGTCGGCCAGCACGTCCATCAGATGCGAGATGGGCGAGCCCTGATAGCCGGCGACGTAGCCCACGCCGGATTGCAGCAGCGCCTTCGTGACGGCAAGAATCCCTTCGCCGCGAAATTCCTCGCCCGCGCCGATGCGCAGTTGCTGGACTTCTTTCTTGAAAGACCTTTCCGCCATCTTGGATCCCTTTCGCGGACCCCGTCGGGATCCTTAATCCGTGCTGCCGTGCAGCATCGTCTTGCCACGAAAACATCGCCTGAAAAATACTTTAGGAGTCAACGTTTTAGCTGTCAATAAAAAAGATGAAATTTCATGGAAATTAAAAAATATCACGCAAAAACAAGGGTGTATATACTGGTTGTTCTCTAGGTTTTTGACGGATTGAGGGCGCTGCAATGGTGCAAAAACGGGTTGCGATTTGGGGTATACCCTGTGCTGCGCAACAGCATTGCGGTACATCATGGCGCACGGCTGCGCCGTCGTGGTGCAATGCGCTTTTCGGCAACGGGGCAGGCCTTCGAAATGGGTGCGTGGGAGCAAACCAACATGCAGGCAGATAAGCCACGGGGCACGCGCGCCGCCGCAACGGGCCCGCGGTTCGTCGACGGCTACCTGGCCTATCTGCTTGCGCAGGCCAGTCAGCGCATCTCGGCGGAATTCCATCAACAGGTCAAAGCCGCAGGCCTGTCCGTAACCGAATGGCGCGTGCTCGCCAGCTTGCAAGGCAGCGCCGGCGAAACCATCGGCAGCCTGGCCGTGCTGGCCATCACCAAGCAGCCCACGCTCAGCAAGGTCGTGCAGCGCATGGAGGCCGACGGTCTGGTGGCCCGCACGGGCGTGCGAGCCGACCGCCGCCAGACGCGGGTTTGCATCACGGCCAAGGGCTCCAACCTCATCGGCGGCCTGTGCGATCAGGCTTTGCAGCACCAGAAGGCGGTGCTGGCGCCCTTCGGCGAAGAAAAGGCCGCGCTGCTGATCGACATGCTGGACGTGCTGATGACCGAACACGTTCCCCTGGAACTTCCCATCGACCCGGACGAATAACGCCGTCCGTTGCAAGCGCGCACTCGAACGTCGTTTGGTCCGATTATTTTGTTACATGCTTATGCGTCCCCGGTTGTTGTTCCCCAGTGAAAACAATCGCCGGTACGCGCAAACCCTGAATTGACGCGGGTCTTGTGGGTAGGCACACTCGCGCCGGTATTCAGACTACTGTCAGGAGTTGACACTTATGCGCCGCACTTTGATTGCTATCGCGATCGCCGCCGCCGTGGCAGTGCCCTCGATCGGGCAAGCCAAGACCTTCCGCTGGGCCGCCCAGGGCGACATCCTCACGTTCGATCCGCACTCGCAGAACGAAGGCATGACGATCGCCGCCAACAGCTACATCTACGAGCCCCTGGTCGACTACGACAAGTCCTTCAAGGTGTCGCCGCGCCTGGCCACCGAATGGGAGCAGGTGTCGCCCACGCTGTACCGCTTCAAGCTGCGCCCCAACGTCAAGTTCCATGACGGCGCCGCGTTCACGGCGGACGACGTCGTGTTCTCGATCCACCGCGCCATGGCGCCCACGTCGAACTACAAGGCCTACACCACCGGCATCAAGGAAGCGCGCAAGATCGACGACCTGACCGTCGAGATCGAAACCTCGGCGCCCAACCCCGTGCTGCTGCGCCAGCTGACCAACGTGTTCATCATGAACAAGGCCTGGTCCGAAAAGAACAACATCGCCAAGCCGCAGGACTTCGTCAACAAGGAAGAAACCTACGGCGCGCGCAACACCAACGGCACCGGTCCCTACAAGCTCAAGAGCCGCGAAGTCGACGTGCGCACGGTCTTCGAGGAAAACAAGGACTGGTGGAACAAGGCCGGCAAGGTCGGCAACGTGACCGAAGTCGTCTTCACGCCGATCAAGCAGAACGCCACGCGCACCGCCGCGCTGTTGTCCGGCGAGATCGACTTCGTGCTGGATCCGGCCGCGCAAGACCTGGACCGCCTGCGACAGTCGCAGAAGGTCGTCGAGGGCAACGAATACCGCACCATCTACCTGGGCCTGGACCAGAAGCGTCCGGAGCTGCAGTACTCCAACATCAAGGGCAAGAACCCCTTCCAGGACGTGCGCGTGCGCGAAGCGCTGTACCGCGCCATCGACGTGGACGCCATCAAGCGCGCCGTGATGCGCGGCCTGTCGGCGCCCACCGGCACGATGATCGCGCCGCAGGTCCATGGCTGGGCCGAGTCCGTGCACAAGCGCGTGCCCTACGACCCCGAAAAGGCCCGCGCCCTGCTCAAGGAAGCCGGCTACGACGGCACGCTGAACTTCACGCTGGACTGCCCGAACAACCGCTACATCAACGACGAAGCCATCTGTCAGGCCGTCGTGGGCATGTGGGCCAAGGTCGGCGTCAAGGCCACCATGAACGCCATGCCGCGCTCCACGTACTTCCCGAAGGTGCAGTCGTTCGACACCAGCGCCTACCTGTTCGGCTGGGGCGTGCCCACGTTCGACGCCATGTACACGCTGCAGAACCTGATCCGCACCAAGGGTGAGGGCGCCGACGGCATGTACAACCTGGGCAACTACAGCAACAAGGAACTCGACGTCATCATCGATCGGATCAAGACCGAGACCGATGAGAAGAAGCGCGACGCCGACATCATCACCGTGCTGGAAGGGCACGCCAAGGACTTCGGGCATATCCCGCTGCACGACCAGGTCATCCCCTGGGCCATGCGCAAGAACGTCACGGTCATCCACCGTGCCGACAATCGCCTCGTTGCCGATTGGGTCAAGGTTGACTGATCCAGGCTAACCAGACGGCGGGACCTACCCGGTTCCGCCGTCTTGCTTTTTTTCGCCTATGTTCGCTTTCATACTGCGTCGCCTGTTGCAGGCCGTAGCGGTGATGCTCACCGTCGCGCTACTGGCCTTTGTGCTTTTCCAATACGTCGGCGACCCCGTCACCATCATGCTGGGGCAGGACGCCACCGATGCCGAGCGCATCGAACTGCGTGAACGCCTGGGCCTAAACGAGCCCGCCATCGTTCAATTCGGCCATTTCGTGGCCAACGCCGTGCAGGGCAATTTCGGCATCTCCCTGCGCCAGAGCGAACCCGTTTCCACCCTGCTGAAGTCCCGTTTGCCCGCCACCCTCGAGCTGTCCATGGTGGCCGCGTTGCTGGCGCTCGTCGTGGGCGTGCCGCTGGGCGTGTACACGGCGCTCAAGCGCAACAGCCTGGTTTCCCAGATGCTGCTGGCCGGCTCGCTGCTGGGCGTGTCGCTGCCGACCTTCCTGATCGGCATCCTGCTGATCCTGGTGTTCTCGGTGCAACTGGGCTGGCTGCCCAGCTACGGGCGCGGCGATACCGTCAGCCTGGGCTGGTGGACGTCGGGCCTGTTCACCGCCACGGGCTGGAAGCACCTCATCCTGCCGTCCATCACGCTGTCGCTCTTCCAGATGACGCTGGTGCTGCGGCTGGTGCGCTCCGAAATGCTGGAGGTCCTGCGCTCGGACTACATCAAGTTCGCGCGCGCCCGGGGTCTGAAGCGCCGCGCCATCCACTTTGGCCACGCGCTCAAGAACACGATGGTGCCCGTCATCACCATCACCGGCCTGCAGTTGGGCGGCATCATCGCCTTTGCCATCGTGACCGAGACCGTGTTCCAGTGGCCGGGCATGGGCCTGCTCTTCATCCAGGCGGTCCAATTCGCCGACGTGCCGGTGATGGCCGCGTACCTGTGCCTGATCGCGCTGGTGTTCGTGGTCATCAACCTGATCGTCGATCTTCTGTATTTCGTCGTGGACCCGCGGCTGCGTTCCGGGCTGACTCGCGGGGGGGCTCACTGATGCGCGCCGTACTTAAACGCTGGTGGGACAGCGACATTGCCTGGGCCTGGCGCCGGGCGCCCGTGGCCATCGTCGCCACGCTGCTGCTTGCAGCCCTGTTGATCGGTTCCTTCGGAGCCGGCTGGGTCGCGCCGCACAACCCGTTCGACCTGACCAAGGTCGAACTGCTGGACGCGCTGCTGCCGCCGGCCTGGGAACCCAACGGGCAGGCCACGTACCTGCTGGGCACCGACAGTCAGGGCCGCGATCTGTATTCGGCCATCCTGTACGGCACGCGCGTGTCGCTGTTGATCGGCCTGGCCTCGGTGCTGCTGTCGATGGTGATCGGCATCGTGCTGGGCTTGATCTCCGGTTATGCCGGCGGCCGCATCGACGCGTTCATCATGCGTGTTGCCGACGTGCAGCTCTCGTTCCCCGCCATCCTGATCGCGCTCCTGATCGACGGCGTGGCGCGGGCGGCAGTGCCGCGCGAGCTGCACGAGATCATCGCTTTTCCGGTGCTGATCGGCGCTATCGCGCTGGCCGGCTGGCCGCAGTACGCGCGCACGGTGCGCGGCTCGACGCTGGTGGAAAAGAACCGTGAATACGTGCAGGCCGCCCGCGTGATCGGCGTCGCCTCGCCCGTCATCATGTTCCGCCACGTGCTGCCCAACGTGCTGGGTCCGGTGCTGGTGCTGGCCACGGTCCACCTGGCCACCGCCATCATCACCGAGGCGACGCTGTCGTTCCTGGGGGTGGGGGTGCCGCCGACCGCGCCGTCGCTGGGCACGCTGATCCGGATCGGCAACGATTTCCTGTTTTCCGGAGAGTGGTGGATCACCATTTTCCCGGGCGCGGCGCTGGTGCTGCTTGTGCTGTCGGTCAACCTGCTGGGTGACTGGCTGCGCGACGCACTGAACCCGCGGCTGAACTGAGGTAAACCATGAGCGCATTACTTGAAGTCCGCAACCTGCGCGTGGAGTTTCCCACGCGCCGCGGCACGCTACGCGCCCTGGACGACGTGTCCTTTTCCATCCAGGCTGGCGAAGTCCTGGGCGTGGTGGGCGAATCCGGCGCCGGCAAGTCGCTGACCGGCGCCTCCATCATCGGCCTGCTCGAACCCCCGGGCCGCATCGCGGCCGGCGAGATCCTGCTGGCCGGCCGTCGCATCGACAACCTGCCCGACGAACAGATGCGCCGCGTGCGCGGCCGCGAGATCGGCGCGGTGTTCCAGGACCCGCTGACGTCGCTGAATCCGCTGTACACGGTGGGCCGGCAACTGGCTGAAACCATCGTCACCCACCTGGACATGACCTGGTCGCAGGCGCGCAACCGCGCGGTCGAGCTGCTGGCGTCCACCGGCATTCCCGCCGCGCGCGAGCGCATCGACCACTACCCGCACCAGTTCTCCGGCGGCATGCGCCAGCGCGTCGTGATTGCGCTGGCCCTGGCCGCCGAGCCGAAACTGGTGGTGGCCGACGAACCCACCACCGCGCTGGACGTGTCGATCCAGGCGCAGATCATCGAACTGCTCAAACGCCTGTGCCGCGAAAACGGCACGGCGGTCATGTTGATCACGCACGACATGGGCGTCATCGCCGAGACCGCCGACCGCGTGGCGGTGATGTACGCCGGCCGCGTGGCCGAGATCGGGCCGGTGGCCGACGTGATCCACAAACCGCGCCATCCCTATACGTCGGGACTGATGGGGTCCATTCCCACGCTGGAAGGCCACACCGAACGGCTGGTGCAGATCGACGGCAGCATGCCGCGCCTGAACGCCATCCCGCCGGGCTGTGCGTTCAATCCCCGCTGCGGCCAGCGCCTGCCGCGCTGCGCGCACGACCGCCCGGAGTTGATGCCCGCGGGCACGTCGCGCGCGGCCTGTTGGCTGCATGACAAAGGCAATACGTTGGAGGTGGCCGCATGAGCACGCCCTTGGTTCAAGTAAAGAACGCGGCGCGCTGGTTTGACGTATCGCCGCCCTGGCTGGAGCGCACGCTGGCGCGCAAGCCCAAAGTGATGCTGCGTGCGGTGGACGGCGTGTCGTTCGACATCGCCCGCGGCGAAACGCTGGCGCTGGTGGGTGAATCCGGCTGTGGAAAATCCACGGTCGCGCGCATGCTGGTCGGGCTGTATGGCCTGACGCGCGGCGACATCCACTTCGACGGCCAGCCGCTGTCGCGCATGTCCGAACCCGGCGGGCGCGCCTTGCGCAAGCGCCTGCAGATGATCTTCCAGGATCCCTATGCCAGCCTGAATCCGCGCTGGCGCGTGGGCCGCATCATCGCCGAGCCGATGCTGACGCATACGCAGATGTCGCCCGCGGACCGCGTGGCGCGCGTGGGCGAACTGCTGCGGCAAGTGGGCCTGGATCCCGCGGACCAGAGCCGCTATCCGCACCAGTTCTCGGGCGGGCAGCGTCAGCGCATCTCGATCGCGCGCGCGCTGGCGGTCAATCCGGAATTCCTGGTGTGCGACGAGCCCACCTCGGCGCTGGACGTGTCCGTGCAGGCGCAGGTGCTGAACCTGATGAAGGACCTGCAGCGCAAGCTGGGGTTGACGTATCTGTTCATCTCGCACAACCTGGCCGTCGTGCACCATGTGGCGGATCGCGTGGGCGTGATGTACCTGGGCCGCATGGTGGAAGTGGCGCCGCGTGACGAACTCTTCGCGCGGCCGCGGCATCCTTACACGCGGATGCTGCTCGAGGCGATTCCGGACATCAACGGCGCGGGCAAGCCGCGCACGGCGGTGGCGGGCGAGGTGCCCAATCCCCTGAATCCCCCGTCCGGCTGCACCTTTCATCCGCGCTGCCCGCACGCCAACGACCGTTGCAAGGCCGAAGCGCCGGTCGCGAAGCTGGCGGGGGTGTCGATCGTGGCGTGCCACGCGGTCGAGGAAGGCCGGATCACCGTGTGATTCTGTAGACGCCGTGGACCGGGCGCCTGCCCGGGCCGCGGCGCGCCGCTCAATGGCGGTGGTTGTGGTTGTGGACGTCGTCGTACGGCGTGTCGTCGTCTTCGTCGTCCGCGCCGTCGTCTTCTTCGTCTTCCTCGTCGGGATCCGGTTGCGGTTCCTCGGTCAGGGCAAAGGGCAGCACGTCTTCCAGGTTGTCGGACCAGGCGGATTCTTCACCGTCGTGGTCCAGCTTGATGAAGCGCTCGCCGTCGTTCAGCGAGATCTGGATCGCCCACAGGTACAGACAGTCGTAGGTGTCGTCATCGGACTGCGGCAAGCCGCCGCGGTTGCCGAGCAGGCGCGCGCCCGGCCCGCCCATCTGCACGTGGGTCTGTTCCTCGTCCGTCTCGGCCTTCTCGTCCATTGGGACGCCGTAGGTCACCCATTCGGTGCCTTCATCGCCCAGCACCACTTCCGCCAGCACGGGTTTGCCCAGATAGGCGCTGAGTGCATCCGCGGTCTTGGCCAGCATGTCCAGTTCGGGTGCGCTGAAATGGGTCAAGGAAGCGGGAGGAGTGGCAGAGGCGGACATGAAGGTTCCTGGGCGCGATGAGGCCGCGACGGCACGGCAGATACGTCAGGCGCTATTGTCGCGCGAACCGCGCTGCGGTGCATCGGGCGCTTGGATTACGAAGAAACGCGGGCGGTGTTCAGATGGCGTGCCGGGGCGGCAACATATCAGTGACGTATACAGCGGGTCGGACGGAGCCTACACTGGCCTGCTTTTCGTCTTTCTGCCTTCCCGTTTCATCCATGCGCTCCGACGCCCCGCAGCTCCCCCTCCGATTTTTCCTGTTTCCGCTTCTGGCCGCCCTGATCTGGTCGGTCAACATGATCGTCACCAAGATGGCCGCGGGCGTTATCGCGCCGGCGGCCATCGGCTTTTATCGCTGGGCGCTGGCGGGCATCGTCCTGACCCCGTTTGCGCTGCCCGGTGTCTGGGCGCAACGCCGCCAGGTGCTGGCGCACCTGCCGAAATTCGCCGTGCTGGGCGGACTGGGCATGGCGCTGTACCAAGGCCTGGCGTACGTGGCGGCCGCGTCCACCACCGCCACCAACATGGGCTTCATCACCGCGATGATCCCGCTCATGACCATCGCCGTCATGGCGGTCATCATGCGCGAGCGCCCCACGGCCATGGCGGTGCTGGGCAGCCTGGTGTCGCTGGCCGGGCTGGCGCTGCTGATCGGCGAGGGCGACCCGGCCCGGCTGCTGTCCGTGGGCGCCAACCACGGCGACGTGCTGATGGGGCTGGGCGCGCTGGCCTATGCGCTCTATGGCGTGCTGCTGCGCCGGTGGGCGCTGCCCGTGGGGCCGTGGCAGTCGCTGTACGTGCAGGTCGCGTTCGGCATTCTGTTCCAGCTTCCCGCCTTTCTGATGGCGGCGCCGTCGCCGCTCAATGCCGCCAACGTACCGCTGGTGCTGTATGCGGCGGTGTTTCCGTCGCTGTTTGCGCCGTATCTGTGGATGCAGGGCGTGCGCCACCTGGGCCCCAACCGCGCCAGCATCTTCCTGAACGTCATGCCGGTGTTCACCGTGGCCATCGCGGCGCTGTTCCTCGATGAAAAGCCGCATCTGTTTCATATCGCGGGCGGTGCGCTGGCGCTGGCCGGCGTGATGCTGGCGCAGATGCGTACGCCGGGTCTGCCGGGCCGGGCCGAGAAGGCCAACTGAAGGCGGGCAAAGGCCCGGATCAAGGCGAGATGGGGCCGGATCACGGCTGCCGCACGCCGGTCAGGGATCCGGCCTACAATCAACGGTTTCTCAGCTATATCTCACCTACGAGCCCATGGCCCAATACGTCTACACCATGAACCGCGTCGGCAAGATCGTGCCGCCCAAGCGGCAGATCCTGCGCGATATCTCCCTTTCGTTTTTTCCTGGCGCCAAGATCGGCGTGCTGGGCCTGAACGGCTCGGGCAAGTCGACGCTGCTGAAGATCATGGCGGGCGTCGACCGCGAGATCGAAGGCGAAGCCGTGCCCATGCCGGGCCTGAACATCGGCTACCTGCCGCAGGAACCGCAGCTCAACCCCGAGCACACGGTCCGCCAGGCGGTTGAAGAAGGCCTGGGCGCCGTCGTCACCGCCAAGAAGCGCCTGGACGAGGTCTACGCCGCGTACGCCGAACCCGACGCCGACTTCGACGCGCTGGCCGCTGAACAGGCCGAACTCGAAGCCATCATCGCCGCCGCCGCCTCCAGCGGCGCGGACGACATCGAACACCAGATGGAAATCGCCGCCGACGCGCTGCGCCTGCCGCCCTGGGATGCCACCGTCGGCAACCTGTCCGGTGGTGAAAAGCGCCGCGTGGCCCTGTGCCGCCTGCTGCTGTCCAAGCCCGACATGCTGCTGCTGGACGAACCCACCAACCACCTGGACGCCGAAAGCGTGGAGTGGCTGGAGCAGTTCCTGCACAAGTTCCCCGGCACCGTCGTCGGCGTGACCCACGATCGCTACTTCCTGGACAACGCGGCCGAATGGATCCTGGAACTGGACCGCGGCTACGGCATTCCCTGGAAGGGCAACTACAGCTCGTGGCTGGAACAGAAGGAAGACCGCCTCAAGCAGGAAGAGTCCTCCGAATCGGCGCGCCAGAAGACCATCAAGAAAGAACTGGAGTGGGTGCGCCAGAACCCGAAGGGCCGCCAAGCCAAGGCCAAGGCGCGTCTGGCCCGTTTCGAGGAACTGTCCTCGTACGAATACCAGAAGCGCAACGAAACCCAGGAAATCTTCATTCCGGTGGGCGAGCGCCTGGGCAACGAGGTCATCGAATTCAATAACGTCAGCAAGGCTTACGGCGACCGTCTGCTGATCGACAACCTCAGCTTCAAAGTGCCGCCGGGCGCCATCGTCGGCATCATCGGCGCGAACGGCGCCGGTAAGTCCACGCTGTTCCGCATGATCGCCGGCCGCGAGCAGCCGGATTCGGGCGAAGTCAAGATCGGGCAGACCGTGAAGCTCGCCTTCGTCGACCAGTCGCGCGACGCGCTGGAAGACAAGAAGACGGTGTTCGACGCCGTGTCTGATGGCGCCGACATCCTGACCGTCGGCAAGTTCGAGATGTCGTCGCGCGCCTACCTGGGCCGCTTCAACTTCAAGGGCGGCGACCAGAACAAGGTCGTGGGCCAGCTCTCGGGCGGCGAACGCGGCCGCCTGCACATGGCCAAGACGCTGATCGCCGGCGGCAACGTCCTGCTGCTTGACGAACCGTCCAACGACCTCGACGTCGAAACCCTGCGCGCCCTGGAAGATGCGCTGCTCGAGTTCCCCGGCAGCGTCATGGTCATCAGCCACGATCGCTGGTTCCTTGACCGTATCGCCACGCACATCATGGCCTTCGAAGGCGATTCGCAGGTCGTGTTCTTCGACGGCAACTATCAGGAATACGAAGCCGACAAGAAGCGCCGCCTGGGCGAAGAGGGCGCCAAGCCCAAGCGTCTGCGGTACAAGGCATTGAAGTAAACAACCGATTCCTCTGGTGTCCGACACCAGCCGAATGCCAAGAATCCCGGCCCAGCGCCGGGATTCTTTTTTGGTGTCAGACACCCGATTCAGTCCTACATTTTGCGGGGGTGTCAGACACCCGAATCAGTCCTACATTTTGCAGTGGTGTCAGACACCAGAATCAGTCCTACGTTTGGATCCTCTGAGATGTCAGACATCGGCCCGCGCGACATCACCGCCCCACAGCGTTATGCTGACCCCTTGCCCCCAGGAGTCCCCCACCATGCTGCTGTCCGCCTCCGATTCCACCCTGTTGATTGTCGACATGCAGGGCCGCCTGATGCCTGTCATCCACGAAGGCGACGCCGTGCTGAACGCCGCGCACAAGCTGGCGCAGGCGGCGCGGTTGCTCGATGTACCTGTCGTGGCCACCGAGCACCACAGCAAGATGCTGGGCGTCACCGTGGACCCGTTGCGCGAGCTGGTGCAGGCCACGTTCCAGAAGATGCACTTTTCGTCAGCGCGCGAACCAGGTTTCGACGACTGGCTGCCCGCCTCGCGCAAGACGGTGCTGGTGGCCGGCTGCGAGGCGCATATCTGCGTGCTGCAAACCGTGATCGGTCTGGTGCACCTTGGCTACAAGACGGTGCTTGTCGCGGATGCGGCCGGATCGCGCAAGCCGTCGGACCATCATGCCGCGCTGCGCCGCGCGCGCGCTCATGGCGCGGAGATCGTCACGACAGAGATGGCGATTTTCGAGTGGATGGAGACGTGCGAGCACCCGCGCTTCCGCGACGTGTTACGTCTGGTCAAATAGCCGCCGGCCCTTGCAACATCGTTCCCAGGGGAGTGCAAAAGTTCGCTCTCCCTTTGACACAATTCCTGGGTAAACCTAACACCGTGTCCCCGGATAATTTGCGATCCTGAAAGCTCTAAACCCCTAAAGGTCCGCTCGCTCGCATTTTGATTCTCCGGTGCGGCCCCGGGTAAAAGAATAGGAGCTACATCATGAAAATCGCATCGCTTTCCAAGATCTGTGCCGCTGTGGCGCTGGCTGCCACCATGGCGGGTTGTTCATCGTGGGATGGCATGAGCCATCGCCAGAAGAGCACCGTGGGGGGCGCCGCACTCGGCGGCGTCGCGGGTGCGGTGATCACTAACGGCGGCGTGCTCGGCACGGTCGGCGGCGCGGCGATCGGCGGTGTGATCGGCGACCAGGTCGGCAAGCGTTAAGCCTTCCTCGTCCCAAAAAGCAACGCCCGGCAATGCCGGGCGTTTTTTATGCGCAACGCGCGCCGGCAAGGCCGGCGCACAGCAGAGACGTCACGTCTCGTTTTGCGGCATTTCGATCTTCACTTCCAACACTTCCAGCGTGTCCTGGCGTTCCAGGTGCACCTTGATGTCTTCAGGATTGATCTTCACGTACTTGGAGATGACCGCGATCAGTTCCTGCTGAAGCTGCGGCAGGTAATCGGGCGAATCCCCGCGGCCACGCTCGTGGGCAAGGATGATCTGCAACCGTTCTTTGGCGACGGACGCGGAGGTCTTCTTTTGACCGAGCAGAAACGACAGGAAGGACATCGCTTACTTGCCTCCGAACAGGCGTTTCAGGAAACCCGGCTTTTCGTAGTCGGTAAAGCGCAGGGCCTTGTCTTCGCCAAGGTAACGGCTGACGACGTCCTTGTAGGCTTCCGAGACGTCGGTGTCTTTCAGGTGAATGGCCGGCAGGCCCTGGTTCGACGCCTGCAGCACGGCTTCCGATTCGGGAATCACGCCGATGAGCTTGATGCGCAGGATGTCCTCGATGTCGGTCAGCGACAGCATCTCGCCGTCGGACACGCGCTTGGGGTTGTAGCGGGTCAGCAGCAGGTATTCCTTGACCGGCTCGTCGCCCTCGACCGCGCGCTTGGACTTGGCGGCCAGGATGCCCAGGATGCGGTCCGAGTCACGCACCGACGAGACTTCCGGGTTGGTCACCACCAGCGCGTCATCCGCAAAATACGCGGCCATCAGCGCGCCGGTTTCGATGCCGGCGGGCGAATCGCAGACGATGTAGTCGAAACCCATTTCCTTCAGGTCATTGATGACCTTTTCCACGCCTTCCTGCGTCAGCGCGTCTTTGTCGCGCGTTTGCGAGGCGGGCAGGATGAAAAGGTTTTCAAGCTGCTTGTCCTTGATGAGCGCTTGCTTGAGGGTCGCTTCGCCCTGGATCACATTGACGAAGTCATACACCACGCGACGCTCGCAACCCATGATGAGGTCGAGGTTGCGCAGGCCGACGTCGAAGTCGATGACAGCGGTCTTGTGGCCCCGCATCGCGAGGCCCGCGGAAAAACTGGCGCTCGTCGTGGTTTTGCCCACGCCGCCTTTGCCGGAAGTCACCACAACAATGCGTGTCATGACGATCAAACCCTTATGTTCGAATAAATCGCGTTATCGTAAAGCAAAAAGCCCGTGTAAGGCTTCTTACAGGATGTGTTGAGATTTGAGCGGGCCGCGGCCGCGCCGCCGTCTCGCAGGATGCCGCGCCCCGGGCGCGGCATCAGGCCTTCAGCGCTTCGATGCGCAGCGTGTCGCCATCCAGGCGGACCAGCGCAGGCTGGTTCTGCAGCGTGCCATCGAGCTTGTCTTCGACCACGCGGTAGACGCCCGCGACGGCCAGCAATTCCGCATCCAGATGCGTCGTGAAGATGCGTGCCGACGTGTCGCCGCGCGCGCCGGCCATGGCCTTGCCGCGCAACGGACCGTAAACGTGCACGTTGCCGTCGGCGATGACTTCGGCGCCCTGGCTGACCATGCCGATCACCACCAGATCCGTATGCCGTGCGTAAACGCGCTGGCCCGAGCGCAGCGGCCGCGTGACCACCAGCGCCGACGACGAGTGCGGGGCGGCGGCCGTCGGGCTGGGCGCGGACGTGGTGCTGCTGGCCGCGCGGGCGGGCAGGGGATCGGCGTCGGCTGCGGGCTTTTCGGCCTGCGTATCGGCCTGCGCTTCGGCCTTTGCATCGGCAACGTCAGCGGCCGCCGTCTTGTCCTGCGCCGCGGTATCGGCGGCAGACGTCTGCGCGGCAAGCGCCGACGTGTCGGTGGGTGCGGGCGCGATCTCGACGGCGGCGGCCGGCACGGACGGCACGGGCGTCGCGACGTCGTTCGGCGGCGCGGTGTCCACCACAGGGGCGGGTCGCGCGGCAGGCGTGGACAGTTCGACCGGGGTCAGGCCGGCATCGCGCGCGGCTTGCAAATTGGCGCCTTCGGCCACCACGCCGATCGGAGGCAGGTTGTGGCCGCGCAGCGACGCGACCAGCGCCGGCCAGTCGATCGTCTCCTCGACCCGGCTGGCGTCGATGACGACGGGCTCGTTTTCAAAGAAGCTGCCGGCATCCGCCATGCGCTTGGCCAGCGCTGCGTTCAGGCGGTCGGGATCGGCGCTATGCAAAACCACCCGGATGGCATACAGGGTGGCGCTCTTGAAGTCCAGGGCTAGGGATTCAGTGTTCATCTTGATTGTGGCTGGCGGTCCGGGCGGCGGAAAACGGCGCGCGCAACCGGCTGCGGGATGTCGGGGATGATAACCCGCCGGGGGCGGCCTGCGCCGGGCGCAGGGCGAAAGAAAAAGGCGCCACAAGGCGCCTTTTCCCGGTATTGCGCACGCGGGCGCGTCAGCCTTGCACCCACGAATCGCGCAGGGTCACGATGCGGTTCAGCACCGGCGCGTCGGGCGTCGAGTCCTTCAGGTCAGCCGTGAAGTAGCCCAGGCGCTCGAACTGCCAGGTCGCGCCCGGCGTGGCCACCGTGCCCGGTTCCAGCCAGGCCGTGACGGTCTGCTTGGAGTTGGGGTTCAGGCAGGCCAGGAAGTCCTTGTCGCCGCCGTCCGGACGCGGATCCGCGAACAGGCGGTCGTACAGGTGGATCTGCGCGGGCACCGCGTGCGCCGCGCTGACCCAGGTGATGTTGCCCTTGACCTTGACGCTGTCCGCGCCCGGGGTGCCGCTCTTGGTGTCGGGCAGGTATTCGGCCTGCACTTCGACGACCTCGCCGGCCTCGTTCTTGGTGAAGCCGGTGCAGCGCACGACATAGCCGTACTTCAGACGCACCGTGTTGCCCGGGAACAGGCGGAAATACTTCTTGGGCGCTTCCTCGCGGAAGTCGTCGCGCTCGATCCACAGCTCGCGCGACAGCGGGAACTCGCGCACGCCGGCTTCGGGGTCGTGCGGATTGCGCGGCGCGGTGCAGGTCTCGGTCTGGCCTTCCGGGTAGTTGGTGATGACCAGCTTGATCGGGTCCAGCACGGCCACCGAGCGGGCGGCGATGGGGTCCAGGTCGTCGCGCACGGCCTGTTCGAGCAGGCTGTAGTCGATGCGCGAATCGGACTTGGAGACGGCGGTGCGGTCGCAGAACAGGCGGATCGACGCGGGCGTGTAGCCGCGGCGGCGCAGGCCGAAGATGGTGGGCATGCGCGGGTCGTCCCAGCCGTCCACATGGCCTTCCTTCACCAGCTGCAGCAGCTTGCGCTTGCTGGTGACGACGTAGCTCAGGTTCAGGCGGGCAAATTCGTACTGGTGCGGCAGCGGCTGGGCCAGCTTGCCCAGTTCGGCCAGGCGCGTCAGGATCCAGTCGTAGAACGGGCGCTGATCTTCAAACTCAAGCGTGCAGACGCTGTGCGTGATGCCTTCCAGCGCGTCTTCCACCGGGTGCGCCCAGCTGTACATCGGGTAGATGCACCACTGGTCGCCGGTGCGATGGTGCGTGGCGTGGCGGACGCGATACATGACCGGGTCGCGCAGGTTGATGTTGGGCGACGCCATGTTGATCTTGGCGCGCAGCACCAGGCTGCCGTCCGGATGCTTGCCGTCGCGCATTTCGCGCAGCAGCGCGATGGACTCGGCGGCCGGGCGGTTGCGCCAGGGCGAATCCGTGCCGGGTTCGGTCAGCGTGCCGCGGTTGGCGCGGATTTCTTCCGCGCTCTGTTCGTCGACGTAGGCGTGGCCGGCTTCGACCAGGGCTTCGGCAAACTCATACATATAGCCGAAGTAGTCGCTGGCGAAGTACAGGTTCTCGCGGCCGTCGGCCTTCCAGTCAAAGCCCAGCCAGTGGACGGCCTCGATGATGGCGTCGACGTATTCCTGGTCTTCTTTCTCGGGGTTGGTGTCGTCGAAACGCAGGTGACAGACGCCGCCGAAGTCGCGCGCCAGGCCGAAGTTCACGCAGATGCTCTTGGCGTGGCCGATGTGCAGGTAGCCGTTGGGCTCCGGCGGAAAACGCGTGCGGATGCGCGCCGGGTCCGCGTCTCCCTGCTGCTGCATGGCCGCCGGGCCAGGCTTGCCCGCCCAGCGCTTGCCCTGGAAGCGGTTGGCTTCGAGGTCGTCTTGGACGATGTTGAGCAGGAAGTTTGATGCGGCGGGGGTCGGCGTCGGGGCGGTGGTCATTCTTGAAAGAATAGGAAAAAGCAGCGACAAAGCGTCAATTTTGCCACGTTCCGCAGCGCGGCCATTTTTGCCACGCCTTCAACCGGTTTCGATCGGCCCCCATAGTCATGTAACTGGCTCTACACTACGGGCCATTATGGATATCTCGACCCTATCCCTGGCCCGGGCGCAGTTTGTGGCCAGCCTTAGCTTCCTGGCGCTTTTCCTAGCCGTCTCTCTGGCGCTGGCCTGGGTGCTGCTGTTCTTCAAGATCCGGGCCCGGTGGTCCAGCCACGGTGGCTGGACGGCGGCCTACCGCTTCTGGGTCCGCATCTTTGCGCTGTCCTTCGTGTTGACGCTGGCCGCCAGCGTGCCCGTCCTGATCCAGATCGGCAGCCTGTGGGCGGGCCTGATGGACAAGATCGGCAACGTGGCCGGTCCGCTGCTGGGTTACGGCATCCTGTCCGTCTTCATCCTCAAGTCCTGTTTCCTGGGCGTCATGCTGTTCGGCCAGCGCCGCGTGTCCGATGGCGCGCACACGCTGGCCGTCCTGATGGTGGCGGCCGGGCAGCTCGTCGCCGTGTTCTGGGTGCTTGCCCTGCAATCGTGGATGCAGACGCCGGACGGCGCGCTGCTGGTCGACGGCCGCTACCAGGTCTATGACTGGCACAAGGTCGTGCTCAATCCCTCGGTCGGCTGGCGCATGGCCGTGGTGATGGTCGGCGCGGCGCTGGCCGCCTCGTTCCTCATGATGGGCGTGACCGCGCTGCAGGCGTTGCGGCGGCCGCTGGGCGAGGGCGAGCGCAGCGCGTTCAAGACGGCGCTGGTGGTGGCCGTGGTGGCCGCGTTCCTGCAGGTGCCCGTGGCGACCGGCGCGGGTCAGATGATGGCCAAGCTGCAACCGGCCAAGGCCGCGGCCGCGGCGGGCTTCTGGGAAAGCGGGCCCGTGCCGCAACTGGTGCTGTTCGGCTGGCCCGACGCGCGCGGGCACGTCAACGAAGGCGATCTCACAATCAACAACGCCGGCGGCATGTGGCTGCATCGCAATGCCGACGGCACCTACCAGGGCCTGGACAAATATTCGGGCATGCTGCCGCCGGTGGCGCTGACCTTCTGGTCGCTGCGCGTGGCCGTCGGTCTGGGGCTGCTGATGCTGGGCGTGGCGTGCGTGACCTTCCTGTGGACGTTCCGGCGCGGCATGGACCCGTCGGTCCTGCCGCCGTGGTGGCAGCGGGTCCTGTGCGGCATGATGTTCTCCGGCGGCATTGCCGTGGTGGCCGGCTGGTGGGTCTCCATCATCGGGCTGCAGCCTTTTGTCGTGAACGGCACCGTTACGCAATCCGAGGTCCTGGGCTCCGTGCCCTCCAGCACCGTGCTGTACGGGCTGGCCGGCTACGGACTGCTGTACGCGCTGCTGCTGGCCGCGTTCGCCGGCATGCTGTTCCATGCGGCGCGCTACGGCGTCGTGCCTGTGCGCAAGCTGAGCGGAGGTGCGCCATGATCGCCATGCTGGCTGCGTCGCAAGGCCTGAGCCCCGACGATCCTTCGTTCTGGATGCCGCTCGCCTTCATGGCGCTGCTGTTTGTCGTGATTGCCGCGGGCATGGTCCTGGACGGCTTCGACCTCGGCGTGGGCATCCTGCTGCAGATCGCGCCGGAACACGAGCGCGGGCGCATGATGAGCCTGCTCAGCCCGTGGCGCGACGCCAACGAGTTCTGGCTGCTGCTGGGCATGGGGCTGTTTGCGGCGGCTTTCCCGTTCGCCTGGGGCGCCGTGCTGGGCAAACTTTATGGGCCGCTGACGTTCATGGTGCTGGGCGTGGTGCTGCGCAGCGTCGCCTTCGAATTCCGCATCCGCGCCCGCAACGAAATGAAGCCGCGCTGGATCTTCGCATTCTGGATCGGCTCGGTCATCACCGCGTTCGGCCAGGGCACGCTGCTTGGCCGCATCGCCACGGGCTACCAGTCCGACGCGGGTTATGGCTGGTTTGCGATGTTCGTGGGCCTGTGTGCGGTGGCCGCGTACGTGTTGCTGGGCGCGTCGTGGCTGGTCATGCGTGTCGAGGGCGACCTGCAGCGCCGCGCGGCCAACTGGGCGCGCCACGCCATCCGCTGGACCGCCGTGGGCATGGTGTCGATCGCGGTCACGCTGGGCCTGGCCAACGCCGGCATCTTCTACAAGTGGAGCAACATTGCCCACCTGAGCCTTGCGGCGTCGGTGTGGGTGCTGATGCTGGCCGGCTTCGTGGCCGCGGAAATGCTGCTGGCGCGGCTGCCGGGCCGCGCCGACCGCTTCAGCTGGCTGCCTTTCGTGCTGACGGTGGCGCTGTTTCTGCTGATGCTGAGCGGACTGGCGTACAGCCTGTTCCCGTACCTGATCCTGGACGACATGACGCTGTGGGACGGCGCGGGCGCGCTAGGCTCGATGCGGCTCGTGATGGCGGGCGCCGTCGTGGGGATTCCGATGGTGCTGGTGTTCAACATCCTGGCGTACCGGTCGGTCTTCGGCAAGGAGCGCCGCCCCGTGCCGCTGCTGCCGCCGCCGTCGTACTAAGCGATTCAAGGCGGGGCGGATTGCCGGACCGGCATTCCGCCCGGGCTTCTGGTGCTGTCCGGGCGCTACAGCACCGGCCGCGCCACCCGCTGCAGGATTTCTTCGCCGTAGGCTTCCAGCTTGCGGGCCCCCACGCCGTTGATGTGGCTCAGTTCGTCCATGGACTCGGGCTGCGCCAGCGCGATCTCGCGCAGCGTGGCGTCGTGGAAGATCACGTAGGCAGGCACGCCGTGGCTCTTGGCGACTTCGCCGCGCCAGGCGCGCAGTGCCTCGAACACGGGCTGCAGTTCGGCCGGCAGGTCGATCGCCGCCGCCTTGGGCCGTCCGCTGCCCGTCTTGCCGGAACGCGGCTTCTTTTCGGATTCGCGCCGCAGCATGAGCTGGTGCTCGCCCTTGAGCACCGCGCGGCTGCCTTCGGTCAGGGCCAGCGTGCCGAAGCCTTCGTTGTCCACGGTCAGCAGGCCCTGCGCCAACAGTTGGCGCAGCACACCGCGCCACGCGGTGTCGGAGAGGTCGGCGCCCACGCCGAACACGCTGAGCGACTCGTGGCCATGCTGCTTGGTGCGGTCGGTGACCTTGCCGCGCAGGATGTCGATAATGTGGCCGGCGCCGTAGCGCTGGCCGCGTTCTTTCCAGAGCCGGTACACGGCTGACAGCACTTTCTGCGCCGCCACCGTGCCGTCCCACGCCTGCGGCGGATCCAGACAGACGTCGCAATTGCCGCAGGCGGTGATCTGCTGCCCAAAGTAAGCCAGCAGCCGCACGCGCCGGCATTCCACCGTTTCGCACAGGCCCAGCATGGCGTCGAGCTGCTGGCCCAGGCGCCGGCGATAGGATTCGTCGCCGGGCGATTCGTCGATCATGCGGCGCTGCTGCACCACGTCTTGCAGGCCATAGGCCAGCCAAGCCGTGGCGGGCAGGCCATCGCGGCCGGCGCGGCCGGTTTCCTGGTAGTAGCCTTCGACGGACTTGGGCAGGTCGATGTGGGCCACGAAGCGCACGTCGGGCTTGTCGATGCCCATGCCGAACGCAATGGTGGCAACCATGACCACGCCGTCCTCGCGCAGGAAACGGGACTGGTTTGCCGCCCGGATCTGGGGGCTGAGGCCCGCGTGGTACGGCATCGCATCGATGCCCTGATTGCACAGGAATTCGGCCGTTTCTTCGACCCGGGCGCGCGACAGGCAGTACACCACGCCGGATTCGCCTTCGTGCTCGGTGCGGATCATGTCCAGCAACTGCTTGCGCACCTCGTTCTTTTCGACGATGCGGTAGCGGATGTTGGGACGGTCGAAGCTCGAGACGAAATGGCGCGCTTCATCCAGGGACAGGCGCTGCGCGATCTCGGTGCGGGTGACGGCGGTGGCGGTGGCCGTGAGCGCGATGCGCGGCACGTCGGGCCAGCGCTCGTGGAGCATGGACAGGCCCAGGTATTCGGGCCGGAAGTCATGACCCCATTGCGACACGCAGTGCGCTTCGTCGATGGCGAACAGGGCGATGCGGCCGCGGTCCAGCAATTGCAGGCAGCGGTCGGTCAGCAGGCGTTCGGGGGCGACGTAGAGCAGGTCGAGCTCGCCATCCAGAAAAGCCTGTTCAACTTCGCGCGCCACCCGCCAATCCTGCGTGGAATTCAGGAACGCCGCGCGCACGCCCAGTTCGGTCAGCGCGTCGACCTGGTCCTGCATCAGCGCGATCAGGGGCGACACGACGATGCCGGTGCCTTCGCGCACCAGCGAGGGGATCTGGTAGCAGAGCGACTTGCCGCCGCCCGTGGGCATGAGAACGAGCGCGTCGCCGCCGCCGATCACCTGTTCGACAATGGCTTGCTGGTCGCCGCGGAAGGATTCGTAACCGAAAACGCGCTGCAACACGCCGAGGGCGCGCGCGTCAGACATGGGGGTAGGCCGGAAGCATCATGGCAGCGATTTTAAGCCCCAAATCCCGGCCGCCCGTTCCGGAGGGAGATTTTGGCCACGCTATCCGGCACTTACCAGCTGAGCCAGGTGCCGCGCATGAAGGTGTCGACCGGCATGCTCAGGTTGGCGCGCCAGCCGTAGTCGCCCGTCACGATGTCGCGGTCGGCGCCGACGGCCAGCTTGACCTTCGGAGCGACGAACATGCTGTGGGACAGGCCCACGCGCTGTTCGGCCAGGACCGAGCCTTCGCGCAGCCCGGAATACGTGCCGCTCAGCGTGCCCCAGCCGGACAACGGGACGCCCGCCGATACGGTATTGCGCGTCTGGGCCGTGGACGCGACGCCGTCGGAATAGGTGGACAGGTCGCCGTAGCCCGCACCGATCTGCTCGTTGGTGTAGCCCAGCGTCACCGTGTCGGCCACGTCGATGCTGTAGCCGAAGCGGTAGCGGTAGCCGCTGGCCGCATCGAAGGTGCTTTGCGTGGCGCCGGCCCGGAAGGTGCCGAATTCGCCGGCGTTGTACGTGGTGCCCACGCCGCGCGTGGTCAGGGACGGGGCGCTCTGCATCTGGCCTTCGACCGTCACCACCGGCGTCAGCCCGTAGCGCACGCTGCCGCTGCCGACGGACGCGCCGTAGTCCACGGCGCCGGACTTGGCGGCCGGGTCCATCAGGTTCAGTTTGCCCACCGATGACGAGTAGCCGAAGCTGCCCTCGGGCAACGTGGCGCCGCTGCCGCCCCAGTTGGCGATCTGCAGCCCGCCCACCGGCGCGCCGCTGCCCCACGCGGGCGCATTCGGATTGACGTTGCCCACGGTGAGGGAAGGGCCGACGGTGTTGTTGTAGACCCAGTTGCGGCTGCCGCCATAGCGCAGGCCATCCAGTCCGCCGACGGACGAGAACCAGGGGCGCGAGGGGCGCGAAACCCCGGAAATCACCACCACGGGTATTTTCGGGAGATCGCCGTCTTCCAGTGCAAACGAGTAGTCCGGGGGGATGTCGACGGCGGAAGCCGGCGTTGCCAGGGGATCGCAGGACAGCGGGACCGTCGGCGCGTTGCCCGTCAGGCCCATGCCGGTGCCGGGGATGAAGCCTTCGGCCGGGTCGTCAGCGCCATCGCGCACCGTGGTGTCCATGCCGGGTTCCGTCGCGTGCAGGTCGCACGGCGTCGGGTCCAGCGGCACGGCCCGATCTTCCAGCGACGGGGCGGGGCGCACCGGCAGAGATTGAACCGGCGAGAGCACGCCGATGCCGCGCGCCACGCGCGTGACGTCGCCCGCCGGGGGCGGCGTCCAAGTAAAAGGGGGCACGTCGGGCTCGTCACCAAAAGCGGGCGCCAGCGGCCAGGCCAGGCCCGCCGTCAGCGCCGCGTGCAACAGCCCTCTGCGCCAGGGGTTAGCTGTGGCGGCCATGGGGACAGTGTAGGGAGCACCCTGCCGGGCATCTGTAAACGATCTTTAGGAAAGTCCACGAAGGGCGGCAGGCGAAGCGACATTCTAGGGCCAGTTCGGGGGCGAGGGGACCCCCGTTGCAAAAAGCCCGACACATCATCCGTACATCGTGCAACGGGTATATTTCAGATGATTTCCCGCCCCTTGCGGGCGACGGCGACGCGCCGCACTATGACGCCCATGGACAATTCCCACACCAAGCTGCTGGTCGTCGACGACGATCCGGCGCTGCGCCAATTGCTGGCCGACTACCTGAACCGGCATGGCTACGACACTTTGCTTGCCCCGGACGCGACCGACCTTTCCTCGCGCATTACCCGTTACGCGCCCGATCTGCTGGTGCTCGACCGCATGCTGCCCGGCGGCGACGGCGCCGATGCCTGCCGCCGCCTGCGCGAGCAGGGCGAGGACATTCCCGTCATCCTGCTGACCGCGCGCGACGAAGCCGTGGACCGCATCATCGGCCTGGAGGCCGGCGCCGACGACTACGTCGGCAAGCCCTTCGATCCCCGCGAACTGCTGGCCCGCATCGAGGCCGTGCTGCGCCGCAAGCGCGGCCCGTCCGCGCTCACCAAGGACGCGCCGGTCTCGTTCGGCCCATTTGTGTTCGATCCGTCCACGCGTCAGCTGTCCCGCGACGGCACCGTCGTCAAGCTGACGGGCGGCGAGATCAACCTGCTTGAAGCCCTGGTGCGCAACGCCGGCAAGCCGCTGTCGCGCGAACGCCTGCTGGCGCTGGCCCGCGACGACGACGCCGGCGAGCGCAACGACCGCGCGATCGACATCGCGATCCTGCGCCTGCGCCGCGTCATCGAAGACGATCCCAAGCAGCCGCGCTGGATTCAGACCGTCTGGGGCATCGGCTACCGGTTCTCGCCCTGATGCGCTTTTCCCCCGGCATTCTGGTGCCCCGCTCGCTGCGGGCGCGGCTGATCCTGCTGATCCTGGGATCCGTCCTGCTGACGCAGGCCGCCACGTTGGTGACCGTGTCGTACTTCCGGCACAAGTTCATGGAAGACGTGGCCATCGGCTACATCGTCACCACCATCCGCACGCTGCGGGCCGCCGTGTCCCAGGTGCCGGCCGAAGACCGCGCCGATTTTGTGCGGGCCGCGTCGCAGAACCAGTGGCGGTTGTGGTCGCGTGTGCTGCCCGCCGAAGCCAAGCTGCAGCGCTTCAACGGCCGCCGTCCGCCACCGCCACGCGCCGCGCCGCGCCCGCCGCCTCCACCGCCGCCGTCCTCCCAGGATTCCCAATTTCACGGGCCGCCGCCGCCCCCGCCGCCCGAAGTCCGCGACGACGAGCGCGACACGCACGCCGCCCAGGCCGACGGGCGCGGCGACGCGCAGCGCACCGGCGACGGGGCCCGCGACCGCGAGGAGTCCAACCGCCGCTACAAGCCCGAGCCCGACGATATCCGCCGCGATCTGCGCGTGCTGGTTCAGCAACTCAACGAACGCCTGAACGACGGCACGCGCGTGGCGCTGTCGCGCGGCCCAACGCCGGAAATCTTCATCTCGCTGGCGCCCAACCCGGCCACCGAAGACGCGCCGCGGCTGCGCGAGTGGCTGGTCATTCCGCTGGAACGGCTGGACCCGCCCGTGGCCACGCCCTTCATCGCCGCTTGGCTTGGCGGTCTGGGCCTCCTGCTGCTCCTGGCCGTGGGCTTTTCGTGGCACATCACGCGGCCGATCACGCGCCTTGCCGATGCCGCGGACCAGTTGGCCGCCGGCCAGCCGCAGCGCGTGGAGCCCTCGGGGCCGCATGAAACCCGCGTGCTGGGCGAACGCTTCAATGCCATGCTGGACGCGCTGTCCGAGTCCGACTCGGTGCGGCGCACGCTGCTTTCCGGGCTGCCGCATGACTTGAAGGGCCCGCTGTCGCGCATGTGGCTGCGCGTTGAAATGGCCGACGATTCCACGCTGAAGGAAGGCCTGCGCACCGACCTGCGCGACATGCAGCACATGGTGGATCAGTTCATCGGCTTCGTGCGCGGCACCGACCCGGCGGCCTACCGCTATGCGCCCATCGTGCTGGCCGAATGGCTGACCGAGCGCGTGGGCGCCTGGCAGGGCGCCGGCACCGCCATCGGCCTGGACACCGCCCAGGATGCCAGCGGGGCGGTGGTGCAGGCCGACGCCGTGGCGTTGGGCCGTCTGCTGGACAACCTGATCGGCAACGCGCTGAACCACGGCGCGCCGCCGGTGGACATCGCGCTGCGCCGCGAAGAAGGGCACGCGGTGCTGGACGTGGCCGACCACGGCCCAGGCATCGTGCCCGAACGCCGCCTGGAGGCCTTGCGGCCGTTCAGCCGGCTGGACGACGCGCGCACCCGCACGGGCAGCGTGGGCCTGGGCCTGGCCCTGGCCGAGGCCATCGCGCGGGCGCACGGCGGATCGCTCGAACTGCGCGAGGCCGAATCCGGCGGCCTGTGCGTGCGCGTGCGTCTGCCGCTGTCGCAGGCCGCCTGACCGCAGGCCGCCTGATCGCAGGCCGCCTGATCGCAGGCCGCCTGCCCGGCGTGTCCTCGGGGCGGCCCCAGGGCGGGCCGGGCTACGGTACGATTCATCCTGCTTCGTCCTCTGCCCGTACCCCGCACCATGGCCATCCAGTCCGATTCGCTTTCCTCCCGTCCCGACGCCCCTCGCATCGTGGCGCCGCAGCCGGTGTCGCCCAACGAGGAGTCGATCGAACGCGCGTTGCGGCCCAAGGCGTTACAGGAGTACGTCGGGCAGCAGCGCGCCCGCGAACAGCTCGAGATCTTCATCGCCGCGGCCAAAAAGCGCGGCGAGGCCCTGGATCACGTCCTGCTCTTCGGCCCGCCGGGCCTGGGCAAGACCACGCTCGCGCACATCATCGCCCACGAAATGGGCGTGCAGTTGCGCCAGACCTCAGGCCCGGTCCTCGAACGCCCGGGCGACCTGGCCGCGCTGCTGACCAACCTGGAAAAGAACGACGTCCTCTTCATCGACGAAATCCATCGCCTGTCGCCCGTCGTCGAGGAAATCCTCTACCCCGCGCTGGAAGACTTCCAGATCGACATCCTGATCGGCGAAGGCCCGGCCGCGCGCAGCGTGAAGCTGGATCTGCAGCCCTTCACGCTGGTAGGCGCCACGACGCGTGCCGGCATGCTGACCAATCCGCTGCGCGACCGCTTCGGCATCGTCTCGCGGCTCGAGTTCTACAACGCTGCCGATCTCGGCCACATCGTGACGCGCAGCGCGGGCTTGTTGAACGCCGTCATCACGCCGGACGGCGCGGCCGAGGTGGCGCGCCGCGCGCGCGGCACGCCGCGTATCGCCAACCGGCTGCTGCGCCGGGTGCGCGATTACGCCGAGGTCAAGGCGGGCGGCACGATCGACGCCGACGTCGCGGGCCGTGCGCTTGCCATGCTGGAAGTCGATCCGCAAGGGCTGGACCTGATGGACAGGAAGCTGCTCGAAGCCATCGTCCACAAGTTCGATGGCGGCCCGGTCGGCGTGGACAGCCTGGCCGCTGCCATCGGCGAAGAGCGCGACACGATCGAGGACGTCATCGAGCCGTACCTTATCCAGCACGGCTACCTGCAACGCACGCCGCGCGGGCGCACCGCCACGCTGACCACGTGGCGCCACCTGGGCCTGGCGCCGCCTGCGGGCACCGCCACCGGCGGCAGCGGCGACCTCTTCGGCAAATAATCCGCGCCACGCGCCGTCATGCCAACGGGCGGCGCGCAAACCGCGCGACGGGTTTATGATCCGAGGGTTTCGTTTCCCCCTCGCGATCTAAGGACCTTATTCCATGCAGCCCGAATTGCCCTTCTATGATGACGTCGTGCGCGCCAGCGAGCGCCTGGCCGGCAACGCACACCGCACGCCCGTCCTGACCTCGGCCACCGCCGATGCCATCGCCGGCGCGTCGCTGTTCTTCAAGTGCGAGAACTTCCAGCGCATGGGCGCGTTCAAGTTCCGGGGCGGCTACAACGCCATCGCGCGCCTCACGCCCGAGCAGCGTGCCGCCGGCGTGGTGACGTTCTCGTCGGGCAATCACGCGCAGGCCATCGCGCTGGCCTCGAAGCTGCAAGGCGTTCAGGCCACGATCATCATGCCGCTGGACGCGCCCGCGGCCAAGCGCGCGGCCACGGAAGGCTACGGCGGCAAGATCGTCACGTACGACCGCTACACCGAAGACCGCGAGACCATCGCCCGTCGCATCCAGGCCGAAACCGGCGCCACGCTGATCCCGCCGTACGACCACGAGGACGTGATCGCGGGGCAGGGCACCGCCGCCAAGGAGCTGTTCGAGGAAGTCGGCGAACTGGACTACCTGTTCGTGTGCCTGGGCGGCGGCGGCCTGCTGTCGGGCTCGGCCCTGTCCGCCTTCGCGCTCAGCCCCCGCTGCCTGGTGTACGGCGTCGAGCCCGAAGCCGGCAACGACGGGCAGCAGTCCTTGCGCAAGGGTGAAATTGTCCGAATCCCCGCGCCCAAGACGCTGGCCGATGGCGCCGCCACCACGCACCTGGGCAACATCACGTTCCCCCTCATCCAGAAGTACGTGCGCGACATCGTCACGGTGACGGATGAACAGCTCGTCACGACCATGAAGTTCTTTGCCGAGCGCATGAAGATGGTCGTGGAACCCACGGGCTGCCTGGCCGCGGCGGCCGTCATGCAGAACGTGGTGCCGGTGCGCGGGGCCCGGGTCGGCGTCATCATCAGCGGCGGCAACGTCGACCTTCCGGCCTACGCCCGGCTGCTGGCGGGCTGACGCGCATCAAGCGGCGCGCGCGGCGTGCGCCCTGCGCGCGCTTGCGCCTGCCGACCTGGCAAGGCAGAATCGAACCTCGATCCTGACGAACCGGAGGCTACGCCATGCGTATCCTTGTCATTGGCGGCACGGGCTTCATCGGCCGCCACTTGGTAGCACGGCTTTGCGCGGACCCGCATCAGATCGTCGTGCCCACGCGGCTCATTGCACGCGGACGCGACCTGCAATTACTTCCCACCGTCACGCTGCTTCAGGCGGACATCCATGATGACGCCGCGCTCGACGGCATGGTCCGGGGCTGCGATGCCGTCGTGAATCTGGTGGGCATCCTGCATGGCAATCTGGGCCGGCCATATGGGTCGGACTTCGCGCGGGCCCACGTGCATCTGCCGCAGCGCATTGCGCAGGCCTGCGTGCGCCACGGCGTGCGTCGCCTGCTGCACGTCAGCGCGCTGGGCGCCGATTCCAGCGGCGACAGCATGTACCAGCGCTCCAAGGGCGACGGCGAGGCCGCCATCAAGGCGGCCTACCAAGACCGCGGCGATATCGGCTGGACCATCTTCCGCCCGTCGGTGCTTTTCGGCCCCGACGACAACTTCACCAATATGTTCGCGTCGCTGGCGCGCTGGCTGCCGGTATTGCCGCTGGCTGGCGCCAACGCGCGCATGCAGCCCATCTATGTGGGCGACGTGGTGACCGCCATGACGACGGCGCTGGCCGACTCGCATACCTGCGGCAAGACCTACGAACTGGGTGGACCGCAGGTCTACACGCTGGGCGAGATCGCGCGGCTGTGCGCCGCCTGGAGCGGCCATCCGCGTCCCGTCATCAGCATCCCGATGGGGGTGGGTCGCATGCAGGCCCGGCTGTTCGAATGCATGCCGGGCACGCCGCTGATGTCGCGCGACAATCTGGATTCCCTGCGCCGCGACAACGTATGCGGCGGGCCGATCGCCCCCGAGCTGCATGTGGTGCCCACGGGGCTGGAAGCCGTGGCGCCGCGCTACCTGCAGCACGGCAAGACGGCCTAGCGCGATTACTCAGCGCACCAGCGCCTTCAGCGCCTGCTTGATGCCGTCGGACACGCCCACGCCCTCGGGCAGCGTCTTCAGGGCCGACAGCGATTCCTTCTCGGAGTAGCCCAGCGCCAGCAGGGCATTCAGGATGTCGGACTGGTTGTCGTGCGTGACGTGCGCCGCGGCGCCAATGTCCGCGCCCAGCTTGCCGCGCATCTCCAGCAGCAGGCGTTCCGCGGTCTTCTTGCCGATACCCGGCACGCGGGTCAGACGGCCCGACTCCTGCAGCGTGATGGCCTGCGCCAGATCCGAGACCGACAAACCCGACAGCACCGACAGCGCGGTTCGCGCCCCGATCCCGCTGACCTTGATGAGCTCGCGGAACGCGCTGCGCTCGCCTGCCGACGCAAAGCCATACAGGATGTGCGCGTCTTCGCGCACGGTCAGGTGCGTGTAGAGCGTGACGCGCGCGCCCGTGTCGGGCAGCGAATACAGCGTGCTCATGGGCACGTCGATGTCATACCCGATTCCGCCCACGTCCACGCAGATCGTGGGGGGCAGTTTTTCGATCAGGGTTCCGGTGATTCTTCCGATCATGGTGAGAGGCCTGGCAATGGTGGAGCCGCGCAATGCGCGGCAGATGCGGGGATTCTATACGTGCGGGCGCGCGAGCGGGCGGGGCCGCGTAGGCGTGATGTGACGCAGCGAAAAAGGGAATGCGGGGATCAGCCGATCAGCCGGCCGTTGCGGATGCGGGTCTTGCCGCCCATGCGCAGCGCGCTGCCCAGGCGTTCCAGCTTGTCCTGCAGCGGACCCACGTGCGCGTGGCAGATCGCGCAGGCCAGCGCGTCGGCCGAGTCGGGGGCGGGCACGCCGTCCAGCGCCAAGAGATGCTGCACCATCATCTGCACCTGCTCTTTCGCCGCGCGGCCGGTGCCGACCACGGCTTTCTTGATCTGCAGGGCGGTGTATTCGTGCACGTCGAGCGAACTGTCGGCCAGCGCGCACAGCGCCGCGCCGCGCGCCTGCCCGAGCAGCAGGGTGGAAGCGGGATTGGTGTTCAGGAAGACGATTTCCAGCGCGGCCACGTCGGGTTGCGTGTCGCGGGCCACCTGGCGCAGATTGTCCAGGATGACCTTCAGGCGTTCGGACAGCGTCAGCGCCGGCGGGACCACGATGGTCCCGCTGGCCACGTAACGCAGCCGCGAGCCTTCGGCATCGATCACACCGAAGCCGGTGCGGCGCAGGCCGGGATCGATGCCGAGGACGCGCATCAGTGGCGGAAGTGGCGGGTGCCGGTCAGCACCATGGCGATGCCGTGCTCGTCGGCGGCGGCGATGACTTCGTCATCGCGCACGCTGCCGCCCGGCTGGATCACGCAGGTCGCGCCCGCCGCCACCACGACGTCCAGGCCGTCGCGGAACGGGAAGAACGCGTCGGACGCCACGGCCGAGCCCTTCAAGGTCAGGCCGGCGTTTTCCGCCTTGATCGAGGCGATGCGGGCCGAGTCGATGCGGCTCATCTGGCCGGCGCCCACGCCCAGCGTCATGCCGCCGCCCACGAACACGATGGCGTTGGACTTGACGTACTTGGCGACCTTCCAGGCGAACGACAGGTCGTTCATTTCCTGTTCGGTGGGCTGTCGCTTGGTGACGACCTTCAGGGCGTCGCGCGGCACGTTGTAGGCGTCCGGCGTCTGCACCAGCCAGCCGCCGCCCACGCGCTTGATGTCGAAGGCGTTCTGGCCCGTGCCCATCGGCACTTCCAGCACGCGCACGTTCTTCTTGGCGGCCAGGATGGCCAGCGCGGCGCCGTCGTAGGCCGGGGCCAGCAGCACTTCCAGGAATTGCGCGCTGACGGCTTCGGCGGTCGCGGCGTCAACCGGGCGGTTGAAGGCGATGATGCCGCCAAAGGCCGACGTCGGGTCGGTCTTGAAGGCTTGCTGGTACGCGCCCAGCGTGTCGGTGGCCACGGCCACGCCGCACGGATTGGCGTGCTTGACGATGACGCAGGCGGGCGCCTCGAAGCTGCGCGCGCATTCCCACGCCGCGTCGGCGTCGGCGATGTTGTTGTAGGACAGTTCCTTGCCCTGCAGCTGGCGGTAGTTGCCCAGCAGGCCCGCCGGACGCTGCGCGTCGACGTAGAAGGCGGCGCTTTGATGCGGGTTTTCGCCGTAGCGCAGGGCTTGTTCCTGCTTGACCTGCAGCGTCAGCGTGCCGGGCCATTCGTTGCGGGCGGGCACGGCTTCCTGCACGGGTTCGGCTTCGGTCAGGCTGGTCAGGTAGGCGGCGATGGCGCCGTCATACGAGGCCGTGTGGGCGTAGACCTTGGCGGCCAGCGCCAGGCGCAGGCCGTAGGAGGTCGAGCCGCCCTTGTCCATTTCGGCCAGGACGCGCGAGTAGTCGACCGGGTCGATCACGACCGTCACGCCGCCGGCTTCGGTGCCGTGGTTCTTGGCGGCAGCGCGCAGCATGGCGGGGCCGCCGATGTCGATGTTCTCGACGGCGTCGGCAAACGCGCAGTCGGGCTTGGCGACCGTCTCACGGAACGGGTACAGGTTGACCACCAGCATGTCGATGCGATCGATGCCAGCCGCCTTGATCGTGTCCATGTGCTCGGCGCTGTCGCGGCGGGCCAGCAGGCCGCCGTGGATCTTCGGGTGCAGCGTCTTCACGCGGCCGTCCAGGATCTCGGGCGAGCCGGTGTGGGCGGCCACTTCGGTGACGGTCAGGCCGGAATCGGCAAGCAGCTTGGCGGTGCCGCCGGTCGACAGCAGGCGCACGCCACGCGCGGCCAGGGCGCGGGCAAATTCAACGATGCCGGTCTTGTCGGACACCGAAAGCAGGGCGGTTTCGATTTTCATGATGGGACGGAGTGGGGCGGGGACGCCTTTCTCGTTCTGGTCGGATGGGAAATCTGGAGGGGGCGGCGGCGCCAAGCATGCGCCGCCCGCGCGGGGGAAAGCTAAACCTGGATATTGTGCGCCAGCAACTTCTTGCGCAGGGTGTTGCGGGTGATGCCCAGCATCTCGGACGCCCGGGACTGGTTGCCGCCCGACCGCTCCAACGCTACTTCAAGCACCGGGCGCTCCACGCAGCGCATGACCATGTCCCACATATCGTGGGGCTCGGACTCGCCCAAGTCTTCGAAATAGCGCTCCAGGCTGGCGCGCACGCATTCTTCCAGGACATCTTTCTTGCTCATTTGAGTACAGATATTTTTATGTTGGTGTTTAGGCGGTCATGCCGCCAATAGGGCTTCTGCGGCCGGCGCCGGGGTAGGGGCGCCGTCGCGTGAGAGCGTGTCGAACCAGTCCGCCACCGCCCGCCATTGGTCGCGGGTGTTGTCGATCAGGTTCATGCCGGCGCAGAACGAATCCGCGCCCGGCAGGCCGTCCACATACCAGCCTATGTGCTTGCGCGCGGTGCGTACGCCGGTGTGCTCGCCATAGAAACGGTAGTGGTCGTCGAGATGTTCGAGCAGCAGCTCGCGCATTTCCCTATAAGAGGGAGGGGCCAGTGTTTCGCCCGTGCGCAGGTAGTGGTCGATTTCGCGGAAGATCCACGGACGGCCCTGGGCCGCCCGGCCAATCATGACCGCGTCGGCGCCAGTGTAATCCAGGACATGCCGGGCTTTGGCGGGCGAGTCGATATCTCCGTTCGCAATCACGGGGATGCCGATTTCGGCCTTGACGGCGCGGATGGTGTCATATTCCGCCTCGCCCGTATAGAGGTCGGCCCGCGTGCGGCCGTGCAGCGTGAGGGCGGCAATGCCGGCGTTTTCAGCCAGCTTCGCGACGCGCAATGCATTGCGGCTGTTGCGATCCCACCCGGTGCGGGTCTTCAGGGTGACGGGCACGCCAAGTGGCGCGCAGGCGGCGACCACCGCGTCCAGGATGCGGACGATCAGGTCTTCATGGCGCAACAGCGCCGATCCCGACGCCACATTGCACACCTTCTTGACCGGACATCCCATGTTGATGTCGATGATCCGGGCGCCCTTGTTGGCGTTGAAGACGGCCGCCTCGGCCATCATGGCGGGGTCCGCCCCGGCGATCTGCACCGAAATGGGGGCGATCTCGCCGTCGTGGTTCAGGCGGCGCGACGTCTTGACGCTGTCCCAGAGTTTCGGGTTGCTGGCGGCCATCTCGGACACCGCGTAACCCGCCCCCAGCTTCTTGCAAAGCTGGCGGAAAGGACGATCCGTCACGCCCGCCATGGGCGCGACAAGAACGTTGTTGGGAAGGGTCCATTGGCCTATGCGCATGCTCACATTTTAACCGGCTCGATCGAACCCCCATTTTTGGGGCGAGAGGGCCTGGTAACAAACAGGGAATAACAGAGGGCGATCCCGCCCCTATGCGGGGCCGGATCGAAGGGAGGTCAGGCGCGGAAACCCTGCAGCAGGTGCTGCGCGAGCGGGGCGCGCAGCGGGGAGGCAAGGTCCATTCCCAAGAGCGCGGCGCCGCAGGCGTGTTCGACGGGCGCGAGGCGGGTGGCGAAGATGCGCGGCATGAAATCGGTGAGCCCGGCGGTGATGAAACGATCCAGATGGCGCGCGCTGGCGAATTCGGCGAGCGCGGGGCCGGGGTTTGAGCCGGCGTTGGCAGCGCGACTCGCCAGCCAGCCCGCCAGGGTCTGCGCCAGCCGCGCCGCATCGCGCAGGCCCAGGTTCAGACCCTGCCCCGCCACCGGGTGCAAGGTCTGGGCCGCGTTGCCGATGGCCGCCACGCGGCCGTGCACCTGTGCGCGGCGGGCGGACAGCGCCAGCGGGAAAACGTGGCGGGGCGCATGGCTGGACAGACGGCCCAGGCGTTCGCCGAAGGCCTGCGTCAGTGCGTGGGAAAACGCGGCGTTGTCCAGCGCCGCCAACTCGGCCGCGCGGTCCGGCGCGCTGCACCAGACGACCGAATAGGCGTCCGGCGTCTGCGGGTGCGGCAGCAGCGCCAGCGGGCCCTCGGACGTGAACCGTTCCCAGGCCCAGCCGCGCCGGGGCAGGGTGGCCTGCGCGGTGGTCAGCACGGCGTGCTGGTCGTAGTCGCGCCGCACATCCGTGGCGCCGGCGCCGTCGGATTGCACCGCAACGCCGCAAAGGATTTGTGTTTCGCCCTGCTGGATGCGCACGCCGTCGGCATCCTGGAGGCCGATCTGCGCCGGCGGACCGGCCAGCACGGTGACGCCGGACGCCGCGACGCATTCGTCCAGCTTGGCGTACAGCCCGGAATAGGCCACCACGCTGCCCAGTTGGGGCACGTTGAAATCGGTGTGCTGGATCAGCGTGCGGCCCAACCGGCCGCGCTGCGACACATGGATGTTGCGGATGTCGGCCGAGCGTTCGGGCCAGGCATGCAGCGACTCCAGCAGCACCCGGCTGCCGTGGTTCATGGCGAGCACGCGCGGATCTGCGGCCGGGATGGCCGCGGCCGGCGTGACGGGGACCGGTGCGCTGCCCGCGAGCAGGGCGATGCGCGCCGGATCGGGCGCCACGCGCGCCAGCATCAGGGCCAATACGCGGCCCACGGGGCCGGCGCCAAGAATCGCAATGTCGTAGGCGGAGGAAGTCATGCCCGGATTTTACTCGTCCACTACAATCGCGGCAGCCGCCGCAGCCCGGCGCCACGGCTCCCTTACCGGTTGATTGACATGACGCAGGCTCAGGCTTCCTCTTCGCTTTCCGCCGTATCCGCCCGCCGCCCCCGCAGCAAGGTTGTGGTGGGGCTGCTGGCCTGCCTGCTTGGCGCCTTCGGGGCGCATTGGTGGTATCTGGGCCGGCGCCACGCGTGGCTGGTCACCGCGTTCGCCGCCGTGTGCCTGTTCTGCGCATTCCGCTTCTACCCGGTCTGGTACGACAACCCCGCGTTCTTCCTGCTCTTCATCCCGATGATCGACGGCTTCATCGAAAGCGCCGTCTACTCGCTGATGCCGGACGAGAAATTCGATCGGCTCTGCAATCCGGGCTTGGACAAGGTGTCGTCGACAGGTTGGGGCCCGGTGCTGGTGGCGATCCTGGCCTGCCTGGTCGGCGCCATCGTCACCATGTTCGCTATCGCCATGGTCGTGGTCTACGTGTGGGTGGCCATGGGCTGGCTCGACGGCTACGTGCTGTAAGTCTTTTGCTCCGCCGCGCTATTCGCGCATCAGCGCCTCGATCTCGGTGGCCTGCACCGGGACGCCTCGGGTAATCAGTTCGCAGCCTTCGTCCGTGACCAGCGCGTCGTCCTCGGTGCGGATGCCGATATTCCAGTAGACCTCGGGCACGTCGTCCGCCGGGCGCACATAGATGCCCGGCTCGATCGTCAGCATCATCCCGGTTTCCAGCGTGCGCCACGGCCGCTCCGCGCCGGTTGCCGTGCCCGGCTGGCGGTAGTCGCCCACGTCGTGGACGTCCAGCCCCAGCCAGTGGCCGGTCCGGTGCATGTAGAAGCGGCTGTAGTCGCCCGATTCCAGCACGCCGTCCAGCGACCCCTTCAACAGTTTCAGATCGAGCATGCCTTGCGCCAGGACGCGCAAGGCGGCCTCGTGCGCGTCGTTGAAGGTGCGGCCCGGCGCGGTGGCCTGGGCCGCAGCATCCTGCGCCGCCACCGTCAGGTCGTACAGCGCGCGCTGCGGGCCGCTGTAGCGGCCGTTCGCCGGAAATGTGCGCGTGATGTCGCTGGCGTAGCTGTCGACCTCGCAGCCCGCATCGACCAGTACCAGATCGCCGTCGCGCAGCACCGCCTCGCCGGCCGGATAGTGCAGCACACAGGCGTTGGCTCCGGCGGCGACGATGCTGTTGTACGCCACCGACTGCGCGCCATGCCGGCGGAATTCATAGAGCAGCTCGGCTTCGATTTCGTACTCGCGCATGCCTGGCCGCGCAACGCGCATGGCCCGCGCGTGCGCGCCCGCCGATATCTTGGCCGCGCGCCGCATCGCCGCGATCTCCGAGGCGTCCTTGATCAGCCGCATGTCGGCCAACAGCGGACGCACGTCCTGCTGCCGCGTCGGCGGGGTGTGTCCGCCACGGCTCTTTTCCTGCGCGGCGGCCAGCCAGCGGCGCAGGCGGCCATCCGTGCGCTTGTCGCCGGCCAGCGGCGCGTACAGCGTGGGGTGGTCCAGCATCAGCGCGGGCACCAGCTCGTCCAGCGCGTCGATGGGGTGGGCGTCGTCAAAGCCGAAGTAGGCCGCGGCAGCCTCGGGGCCGAAGCGCTTGCCTTCCCAGAGTTCATGCTCGACATGGCGCGGCCGGCAGAACAGCACGGCCCGGTCGGTGGCGCCGGCAACCAGGACCAGCCACGCGTCCGGTTCGGTAAAGCCGGTCAGGTAAAAAAAGTCGCTGTCGTGCCGGAAGGGGTATTCCGCGTCGCGGTTGCGGATGGCTTCCTGCGCCGTCGCCAGGATCGCGATGCCGCCGCGCAGGAAAAGAGCCGTGGCGGACACACCCCGCCGACGCGGCAGCAGGACGTGCGTCCGCTGTTGGCCGACATGCGGCTGATCAAGGACGCCTCGGAGATCGCGGCGATGCGG
>NZ_JAKRML010000024.1:0-95831 GCF_022346505.1 Achromobacter sp. ACRQX | reverse complement strand
CACCAGACCGAAGTCCGTGCTGCCGTTCGACTTGCATGTGTAAGGCATCCCGCTAGCGTTCAATCTGAGCCAGGATCAAACTCTTCAGTTTAATCTCTGTATTTGTTTCGTATTCTTGGTCCGGATAAATCCAAACCAGGTCATACGTCGCTACTCAAAGGAAGTGAGGTATGTTCTTAAACTTGACGTCTAAGGTACTTCACTTCTAGTGAGCACTTGATTTCTTGTGCTTGCGATTCAGGCCGAAACCCAAACCGCTGCACTCGCATCAAGCGCCCACACTTATCGGTTGTTTAATTGTTAAAGAGCGGTACTGCTAAATTCTGTACTACCGGTTTCTGCCTTCAACTTCGGCCAACTTCGCTTTCGCGTCGTCGCTGTCGTTGCAGCAGAGAAACGAGATTATGAAGAAGTTTTTATCGCTTGTCAAGTCAGCTTCGCATTTTGCTTCGCTTTCTTGCTGCGACCTCTTCAGGTCCCGCCAGGACTTTCGCCCTGCCCTAGCAGCTGTCGAAACATCAGGGTAAACCCTAATTTTTCAGCAACTGCCAAGCCCAAGACTATAGCACAATTCTTGCAGGTCTTGCAACTGGCTTCTGCCTAAATTGCATCGATCTTTGCAATAACCGCGGAGCGCTCATTTCTGATTGCCGTTGCGGCAGGTGATGCCGGGATGCCCCGCCTCGCCTGTTGCACTTGCTTGGCTTCGCGTCTCAAAAACTGTGTGAGCTGCGAAGGAGCGAGACTATAGCACAGAATTTTGCGCTGTCATGTGGGTGTCGCAAATTATGTTGCTCTCCCTGGAGAGGCGAGCTTGGCGCTGTATATATAGACGCTCTATATATATACGCGCCGCAAGTGGACGTATCCCCGAGCCCTCGGGCAGGATTTCCGCGGCTCGCGGCTGCTCCATCCCGGACTACCAACGGATGTAATCAATGTGGCGAAGCCGGGAAAGTTCGCGCCTCACGCTGGCTTCGTTGATCAGCCATGTGGGTGCGCCCACGTCGCTGAGCAGGTGCGGCTCCATGTCCTGGGCCATGTTGCGCATCCGCGCCGTGTTGCGCCAAGCGCGATAGGCGTGCCAAATGCGCGTGATGAAGCTGCGGTCCGGCGCTTGCGCGGCCTCCAACACGGCAGGCGTTGCAGGGAGTGCGGGCGATAGCCCGAGGGGTGCAGAACGCGAAGGTATGGGCGCAACGGGTATGGACGCGACCGTTACGGCCGTGACAGGTCCGGCCGTGGGCAGGGGTCCGCGGGGCGTGCCGACCAAGGAAGACGTGGGTATGAGAGGTTGCGCGGTCATAACGGGCTCCTTTTGTTCCGTTTTGGTAAGCGTAAGCGCCCAAAGACCCGCTGAAAATCGAATTGTTTTGGCCTTTTCGGTAAGCTACGATGACCAATATTTCTTGAATAGGCCTGCCATGCGGTTGCCGCTGAATACCCTTCCCGCTTTTCGCGTTGTTGCGGAACTGCAGAACCTGCGCGCCGCCGCTGAGCGGCTGCACTTGACGCACAGCGCCGTAAGCCAGCAAATCAAGGTGCTTGAAGAGCAGATTGGCTTTCCGCTTTTCGAGCGTAGCGGCCGTGGCATCGTGTTGAACTCGGCCGGCGCGGCGTTGCTGTGCAGCGTGCAGGGCGCCATGGCGTTGCTCGACGAAGGGCTGATGGCGGCGAACGCGGCCGCGAGCGGACGCGAACAACGGTTGCGCGTGTCGGTATTGCCATCGTTTGCGCAGCGCTGGCTGTTGCCGCGCATGGCGCGGTGGCGCGCCCGGCATCCGGAACTGGCATTGGAGATCGAGACTTCCCAGCAGGTGGTCGATCTGGCGCGGGACGGATTCCATGCCGCGCTTCGGATCGGGCAAGGGCCGTGGGCAGGGGTGGAGTCAGAGCCGCTGTTTGATGTGCCGCTGCCGCTCATCGTGCTGGCGTCGCCTGAGACATTGGCGGCCCTGCCCGACAATTCGCCCGAAACGCTGGCGCGGCAGCCTTTGCTCGGCGAACGCGAGCTTTGGCAGCATTGGTTCACGGCGGCCGGTTTTCCGACGCCGGTCACGCCCGTGGCTTCGTTCAATGATGCGGGGATGATGCTGCAGGCTGCCGAGCAGGGTTTGGGCATCACGCTTGGCCGTGAACTGCTGGCGGCCGACGCGCTTTGTGCGGGGCGGCTAGTACAGGTGTCGCCCGTGCGCGTGCATTACGAACTGGGGCAGACCTACCACCTGGTGTACCGGCCGAGCTTGCGGGATTGGGCGCCGCTGAATGCGTTCAAGCAATGGCTGCGCGACGAGTTGGAGATGTCGCGCCAGACGCTTGTGACATCGAAGCCCGAGGACGAAAGCTAGGTCTCAGGCGAAAAAAAAGGTAAAGCGGCGTACAGGCTGCTTTACCTTGACCAAAACGCGGCGCCCCGCAGGACGTTGCCTGGAACAGCCTGGTTTCGCTTCGCTCGAAATCCCAGGCGGACGCCGCGACGGCGGCAGTCAATCTTCAATCCCGCTTCAGGCCGCCTTGCGCGCCGATGCCGCGACGGGCTGCATCGAGTCGGTTTCATTGAACCGCTGGTGCCAGGAGAACGCTTCTTCCAGCAGATGCGGCGTCTGGCCGCCACGGGCGCAAGCCCGATCGAAATAGTCTTGTAGCGCGTCGCGGTACGACGGATGCACGCAGTTCTGAATGATGGCGCGGGCGCGCTCACGTGGCGCAAGGCCGCGCAGATCCGCCAGACCGCATTCCGTGACGAGCACGTCAACGTCGTGCTCCGTGTGGTCGACGTGGGACACCATTGGCACCACGCTGGAGATGTCGCCGTTCTTGGCCATCGACTTGGACACGAAGATCGCAAGATGGGCGTTGCGGGCGAAGTCGCCTGAGCCGCCGATGCCGTTCATCATGTGCGTGCCGCCAACGTGTGTGGAGTTCACGTTGCCGTAGATGTCGAATTCCAGCGCCGTGTTGATGGCGATGATGCCCAGGCGCCGCACGATCTCGGGTGCGTTGCTGATTTCTTGCGGACGCAGCACGATGCGCTGGCGGTAGTGCTCCATGTTGGCGAGGATCTTCTCGTACACGGGTTTGGATACGGTGATGGACGACGCCGAGGCGAATGCCAGCTTGCCCTGGTCGAGCAGCTCGATCGCGCTGTCCTGCAGCACTTCGGAGTACATGACCAGGTTCTCAAAATCAGACGATTCGAACCCGTGCAGCACCGCGTTGGCGATGGTGCCGATGCCTGCCTGCAACGGCAGCAGCGCGTTGGTCAGGCGACCAGCATCCACCTCGCCGCGCAGGAATTGGTTGATATGACCTGCAATGGCGTTGGTCTCGGTATCGGGCGGCAGCGCGTTGGAGGGGCTGTCGGGCTCTTGCGTGATGACGATGGCGGCGATCCGGGCAGGATCGACCTCGATGCAGGTCTGACCGATGCGCTGGTCCGCAGACACCAGGCCGATGGGCTGGCGGGCGGGACGGTCGCCGGGAACGTAGATATCGTGCAGGCCTTCGATGGCGGCAGGCACGCTCATGTTCAGTTCCACAATGATCTTGTCGGCCTGCTGCACGAACGACGCGGAGTTGCCCACGGACATGGTCGGCACGATCGCGCCGGATTCCGTGATGGCGGCGGCTTCGATGATGGCCACGTTGATGGGGCCCAGATGGCCCGCACGCAACTGCTCCACCGTTTCGGACAAATGCTGGTCGATGAAGGCGATTTCACCCTGATTGATCTTGCGGCGAAGGGTCGTGTCGACCTGGAACGGCAGACGCCGTGCCAGCGCATTGGCCTGCGCCAACATCTTGTCGGTGTCGTGGCCGAGTGATGCGCCCGTGATCAACGTGATGGCCAGCGGTTCGCGCTCTGCGCGCGCCGCCAGCGCGGCCGGCACCGACTTACAGTCGCCTGCCCGAGTGAATCCGCTCATTCCGACGGTCATTCCGTCCTGAACCAGTAAGGTGGCCTGTTCGGCTGAAGTGATCCTGGCGTGCAGGTCGGCGTTACGGATCCGGTCGAAAGGCATGGTGTCTCCAAATTCAAAGGCTGGCGGCTTAGGGCCGGGCGTAGCGGCTGGGGTCTGCAGCGCCCGGGCACCGTCTGACGCGGCGTTTCCCGAAGTCCCGAAGGCCGTGGATACGGGCGCCGGGACGATTTTTCGGCAGTATAGGAAGCCGAGAGCAAATCTCGTAATGACTTAAAATCATCCGTTCCAGTCGTTTTTTTCATCATTTGAATTTTTCTCGCGCACGGCGCGGAGGGTCAGCTTTCCCATGGACGTGCGCGCATTGCGGTATTTCGTGGAAACCGTCAGGCATGCCAGCTTCACGCAGGCGGCCAAGGCGCTGTTCGTCACGCAGTCCACAGTCAGCAAGATGATCCGGCAACTTGAAGAAGAAGCCGGCACGCCGCTTCTGATCCGCGACGGGCACACCGCCCGCCCTACCGATACCGGCCGGGTCATGTACCAGCGTGGCCTTCAAGTGCTGGAGACGATGCGCCAACTGTCAGAGGAAATGCGCCAGACCGCGGAGCTGGGACGCGGGGCTCTCGAGGTCGGTATCCCGCCCATGATCAATCTGCTGTTCACGCCAGTTGTGAAGCGCTTCCGCGAATTGCATCCCGGCATCCACCTGACCCTGCGCGAAGGCACGGGCCAGGCGGTCGAAAACCTGGTGGCCAGCGGCGAACTGGAGGTCGGCGCCACCATCCTGCCTGTCGCCCCCGACGGCGGTCTGGCCGCGCAGGCGTTTGGCAGCTATCCGATCTGGGTGATCGGGCCGCCAGACGCGCCGTGGGCCGGAAAGACGTCGCTGCCGCTGAGCGCGCTGCGCGAGGCGCGGCTGCTGATCCCCACCGACGACTTCGCAATCACCCGGCGGTTGCGGCAGGCGTTTGCCGATGCGGGCCTGCAGCCCAGCATCGCGGCGCAAAGCGCGCATTGGGATTTTCTGGTGGCAATGGCCTCGGCAGGACTTGGCGTGGCCCTCTTGCCCGAACCGCTGATGCAGCGGATGAAGACCCGCGGCCTGAGTACCGCGAAGCTTGCGAAGTCGGGCATCCAGTGGGAGGTTGGCCATATCTGGCTGCAGTCCGGCTACCTGTCGTTTGCCGCGCGTGCATGGTTGCAGGTCTGCGACGCGGTGCTGGGCAAGCCTCGCACGCGGGCTGCACAGGCGTCCGGACGCCAGTTGAAGTGAATCCAAACGTTCGGCTGGTAAACAGGCGTTGCGACGTCCGTCATGGCCGGTCGGCATGCTGATCTGGCCGGCCAAATCCGGCCCCAATTTCCCGGCCCGCTAGCGAGGTCAAGCCCACCAACAGACACCCTTAAAAATACGGGGACGCAACACCAGTTTTTGTTGCAACGGGTGAGGCGGCGGCTTGTTATGCTGCCGCCTCCACGCGAGCAACTCGCCCCACAAACATGATCCCGACCACGCCCACTCAGCCCTTTCGCGCCCGCCTCGCCCGCGCGCCCAACCTGGCGGCGCTGCTTGCTGCGCTGCTGCTGGTCTTCTGCTTCCTGCCCGCCTTTGCGGCGCCGCCCGCCGCCCCCGCCGATACCGAAGCCGTTCTGGGTGCGGCCCGCAAGCAGATTGACGAGATCCGCAAGCGGGTCCCCGACGAAACGGACGACGCCGTGCTGCTCAAGCAGCGGGGCGAGGCGCTGGACATCCAGTCCAAGGCGGACGCCGCAACTGAAGCGCTGACGCCGCAACTGGCCAGCGTGACCGCACGCCTGAGCGAACTGGGCACGCCGCCGGACGGCGCGAAGGAAGCGCCGGATGTGGCGGCGCAGCGCGCCCAGCTGGAAAAGAACAGCCGCGCGCTGGACGCGCAGATCAAGTTGGCGCGGCTGCTGTCAGTGGATGCCGGCCAGACGGCTGAACAGATTTCAGCCCAGCGGCGCAAGCAGTTTCAGGCACGCTTGGGCGAGCGTCGCGACTCCTTCCTGTCGGGCCAGTTCTGGGCCGAATTCCGCCAGGAGTTTCCCCGGGATCTGGAACGGCTTGAAGCGTTACGCGACGACCTGTCCACCGCCGTGGGACAAACGCCGAAATGGGGTTGGCTGCTGCTGACGGTCGTTGCCGGTCTGGCAATTGCACTGCGCGTCTGGGTTGGACGGTATCTGCTGCGGCTCACGGCAACCCGAGTCCCGCCCGGACGGCTGCGCCGATCGTTTCTGGCGGTGGCCCTCGTGGCGCTTTCGGTCGCCACGCCTGGCGTCATCGCCTTGCTCATCCAGACCGGCCTGGACTGGAGATCGCAACTGTCGGACAGCACCGATTCGCTCCTGACCAACCTGGTAGCCACGGTCTGCTTCGGCGGCTTCGTGTCGGGGATGGGCTACGCCTTGCTGTCCACCAATCGTCCGTCCTGGCGCCTGCCGCCGGTCAGCGACATCGTGGCGAACCGGCTGCGCTGGCTTCCCGGCACGCTGGGCGTGCTGGTGGTCCTGATCTGGCTCGCGGAACGGTTGCCCGTCCTGCTGGACGCCAGCCTGACCACGACCATCACCCTGACCGGCATCGTGGGCGTGCTGAGCATGGCGCTGCTTGCCGCCGTGCTGTTCATCGGCCGCCGCCTGCGCCGCCAGGTCATGCAGGACAGCGAAGCGCCGATTCCGCTGTGGGTCTCGCTGATGCTGGCCGCAATCTGGACGGTGCTGATCGTCAGCTTTGCCAGCCTGCTGCTCGGCTACGTGGCGTTCGGCAGCTTCCTGGTCAAGCAGGTGTTGTGGGTGCTGATCGTGCTGGCGTCGGCCTACCTGGCCTCGACGCTGGTCGAGGACGGTTTCAGCACCTTGTTGGGCACGGCGCACCGCGAAGGCGGTGAAGGCGAAGGGCCCAGCATGCGCGATCAGGCCGCGGTGCTGCTGTCCGGACTGGGTCGCGTGGCCATCGCGCTGCTTGCCATCATTCTGGTGTTGGCGCCTTTCGGCGAAGCGCCGATGGACCTGGTGCAGCGCTTTGACCAGCTCCGCAAGGGCCTGGCTATCGGCGAGGCGCAGATCCGGCCCGGCGCGGTGCTGCAGGCGTTGATCGTGCTGGCGCTGTCGCTGCTGGGCGTGAAGATGCTCAAGCGCTGGCTATCCAACCGCTATCTGCCCACCACGGAGCTGGACCCGGGCATGCAGTTGTCGGCCGCGACGCTGTTTGGGTATGGCGGCTTCGTGCTCGCCGTGGCGTTGTCGCTGTCGGCCGCGGGAATCGGACTGGAACGGGTCGCGTGGATCGCGAGCGCGCTGTCGGTGGGTATCGGTTTTGGCCTTCAGGCGGTGGTGCAGAATTTCGTGTCGGGCCTGATTCTGCTGGCCGAGCGGCCGGTGAAGGTGGGCGACTGGGTTTCGCTGGGCGGTGTCGAAGGCGACATCCTGCGTATCAATGTGCGCGCCACCGAGATTCAGATGGGAGACCGGTCGACGGTGATCGTGCCCAACTCCGAATTCGTGACGAAAACGGTGCGCAACGTGACGCGGTCCAATCCGCTTGGCCTGGTGCAGATCAAGCTGCCCATGCCGTTGTCGACGGATGCCGAGCAGGTGCGTGAACTGATGCTGCAGGCGTTGGCGGATCACGAAGACGTGCTGGAGTCGCCGGCGCCCAACGTCTTCCTGGACGGTATCGACGCAGGCCACCTGATCTTCAATGCAAGGGGCTATGTGTCGTCGCCGCGTGCCGCGTACGGCGTGCGCAGCGCGCTGCTGTTCACGGTGCTCAAGCGCCTGGACGAGGCCAAGCTTGAAGTGTCGTCGCCGCCGACCATGCTGCTCGCGTCGGCGCCGGAACCCGCGCAGGCGCCCGCGCCCGTCGCGGTCCCGCCGCCCGCCACGCCCTGATTGCCGTCATGCACAGGCCGCTTCAGCCGGGGGAGTACAGGTCGGCAAACTGTTGCCGCTCCACGCGAGGGTTGCGCAGTGGCGGCGCGGTGAACGCGGCGCTGCGGGCTGACAGCACCGGATAGCCCTGCACCGCCGGCGTTGCCGCCGCTTGCGGCCGCGCGGGCGCCGTGCCTGCAGTCTGGACGGGCGTCTGCGGCGCGACCTGCGCCACGGCGCCGCTGTCGAACCGATGGTCCGCCGTCGTCAGCGCAGGATTGGTGCAGAGCCCCTGCGCCACCAGCGCCGCCTTGGTGCGATCGTCGGTCTGGCACAGGATGTCGATGGCCGCGGTTTCCAAACGCCGGGAGCGATCCGCGTCCTTGGTCGATGCCGCCGCCTGCATCGTGCGCTCGAAGTTGCGGCGCAGACTGCATTTCTGGTCCTCGATCGGAATCGCGACGTTCATCCCGAAACCCACCACGGACCCGCCGCCGCCCGCTGACACCATGCAGCTGTCCGACGAGAACGAGCCGTAGAAGCTCTGGCCGCCAACCGGCGGTGCGCTGCGCAACGTGCTGGTCCCGCTGTTGCTTGAGTTGAGTGTGATGCCCTGGTTGTTGCCCGCGTTGGTCGACCCGGACGATGCCGACGTCGTGGAACTGGACGTGCTGGTCTGCGCCCCCGCCGACATGGCGGCGAGCGACAGGGAGATGGCTAGAACGATGCTCTTCATGATGTCCCCTCGCCCGGACGGCCGAAGCCGTCCGGATAATTGGGTCAGCGATTGAACCCAACGACATGGCCCACCGGGCCGACGCCGTGTATCGACCCGAACGCGCCGATATTTGCCGCGTGGAACGAGCCCGTCGCCGAGGCGCTCGTATCCGTCTTGCCGAACGTTGCGCCGCCGTTGGCGATGCTGTCGCCGACCATGATCGGCGCGTTGCCCGACACATGCCCGTACGACTCGCTATTGGCGTACTGCCGCGTGCTGGTGACGACTTGCGTGCCGTCGCGGCTGAACGATCCGCCGACTTCCGCGATGCCGCCCGTGCTGCCGAACGACGTCTGGCTCGACGAGCCGTAGCCGTTCACCTGGGTGGCCACCACCGAACTGCCGGTGGAGATGGACGAAGCGGTACCGTTGATGGCGCCGGCGTGACCGGTCACCGAACCGCCGACCTGGCCCGGGCCAGTGGCGTAAGCCGATGCGGCAAACAATGACAACGCGGCGACTGCTGCGAGCTTTTTCATTTGAGCTCCTCCTGATCCGTCTGCACGGATGCACAGGTGCCGGAGACCGACCGGCGCGGACCGTTACTACCCAGGAACTGCGCCCTTGCATTCGCAGGGCGTGGGACTTTCGTATTGGTACGGAATGATTGCGCCGTCCTAGGCAGGTCGGTATCGGTTAAACGAACGACCGGGTCTTTCTGGAGGATGGACTCGCGAATTACACAAACCTGAAAGCGGAGATACCGGCTTCGCGCGGCCATGCGTATGGATGACGCAATGCGTCCGTCAAGCCCCGCTTGCGGGTGGGTTTCAACTCAAAGGATGGGGCGGCGCGCGTGAGGCTCACGCGTGATATCTAACGCGCCAGGCGTAGCAGCCAGCCGGTCTCGCGGCGCGCCAGCATCAGGTCCACGGCCACCAGCACAAGCAGGAAGCCGCATTCGGCCACGTACAGATTGCCAAGCACCTGATAGCTGCCCAGCAGGACAATGCCGGTCACGCCCGCAAGATACGCGGGCCAGGCGGGCGGCAGCCCGGCCGCAACGCCGCTTGTGCGGCGCGACAGGCATAGCCACGAAACGAGCGGCAATCCAAGCATCGACAGGGGAATGTAGATGGCGATGGCAGACAGCAGCACCACAACGCCGAATTGCGTATGCAGGTACAGGGACATCAGGGCAATGATGCCGACGGCGACATACCAGAGCAGGCGGACGGAAATGAGACGAGTCAATGTGACGGCTCGGTGATTCATGAAACGGGCTGGAATCGAGGTTTTCGGCCATACTACTCCCGCCTTGCCTACCCCCATCAATCGGAGACCAAGCCATGATTCAGGAGATTGCCAGCATCCACGTCCGCGAAGGACAGGAAGCGCTGTTTGAAGCCGGTGTTACCCAGGCGAAGCCGCTTTTTCTGCGCGCCAAGGGCTGCCATGGCATGGAACTGTACCGCAGCATCGAGCAGCCGCAGCGCTACACGCTGGTGGTGGATTGGGAAACGGTCGAAAACCACATGGTGGATTTCCGGGAATCGGCCGACTTCCAGGAATGGCGCAAGCTGGTCGGAGGCTTTTTCGTTGAGCCGCCCCAAGTGCACCACGAGCAAAAAGTGATTTGAACGTTCGGCGCCGGTCCAGCGGCTGCGCGGACCGGCGCTTATTCTTCCGGGGGCTCGTTGTATTTGCGAGCGCTGCGCCGGAACGCATCGGCGGGATACTTGTTGGCGTTCTTCACCATCTTGCCGGCAACCGCCTGCGCGATATCAATGCCAAGCTGATCCGCCAGGGCCACCAGATACATCTGCACGTCGGCGATCTCGTCCGCGGCGTCCGCAAGCCGGGCGGCCGGCAGATTGCGCGACTCGTCTTCATCCAGCCACTGGAACAACGAGACGAGTTCGCCCGTTTCCCCCGCCAGCGCCATCGCCAGATTCTTGGGCGAATGGAATTGCTTCCATTCGCGTTCAGCCGTGAACTGGCGTACGGCGAGGCGGATTGCTTCCAGGTCTGACATGGGAACTCCCAAAGAAATGGCGCCTCGTTACGCGCAGGCCAGCCGAGCGCTGGCTGCAAGCGCGACCGCGACCGTCGTCCGCACGTCCGCCAACGCCCGGTGAGTCGGCTGCGAGGCGCCGACGTGCCGCGCCAGGATGTCGAGCTTGTGCGACGGCAACTCCGGCCACGCGCGGCGTGCCAACGCCAACGTGCAGTGCGTGGCGTTCGAAAAAGGCAGCCCCGTCTGGTCAGCGGCCGCGCTCAGGAAGCGCCGGTCGAACGAAGCGTTATGGAAGAACACCGGCAGATCCTCGACAAAATCCAGGAACGACGAGAAGGCCTGCGCGACGGGAATGCCGTCGCGATCGACTTCAGCCTGCGTAATGCCGGTAAGACGGGATATGAAGGAAGGGACACGGCCGCAAGTGCGAACGACCTGCGTGTATTCGTTGACGACCGCCCCGCCCTCGCCCACTCTGACCGCCGCAAATTCAAGAATTTCGCAGCTTGCGGTGGACAGGCCGGTCGTTTCCAGGTCGGCCACGATGAAGGGGCGGCCCAACGCTTCAAGCGCGTGCGTCAAGGCCGCTTGCGCACGCGCCGTGGGACGGGCCGGCGATGCGCTGGCCGCACGCGTGCGCCGATAGAAATACGTCACGCGCTTACTCCGCCGGATGCAGGGCGGCGAACCGGGCCGACCCGTCGGCAAGCTGCCCGAAGAACAGATCGGCCGGGCGCACCCACAGGCCGCGCGCGTGCGGCCAGAGGTGTTCGTACACCACCATGGACTCTTCGGTTTCGGAATGGCGGGCAGTGCCTATGTAGCGGTAAAGGCCACCCTTGTAGTGGCGGTGCGTGGCAAGCGCGAGGGCTTCGGATTCAGTCATGGACATCGGGCAAAAGGCGTGGCCCGCGGCGGAAATTGCCCGCGCGGGCCACAGATGATCGGCAATGCCGTCTTTATAGCGCACTCGCGCGCAGATGCCCTGCCCGCTAGGCGGCGCGCAATCGTCTCGTGGGTTCGGCGTGGGTATCGGTGAGATCTTCGGTCACGCCGGCCAGCTTGTCCGATTGCGCCAGCGAAACTTCAACGACCTGGGCCATGATTTCGGTCACGCGGCGAGACGACGCGACGATCCCCTCCATCGTGCCGCCGGCGGACTGGACCTGCACCGCGCCGCCTTCGACCTGCGCCACGGAGGTCGTGATGAGCGCCTTGATTTCCTTCGCGGCCGCCGCGCTGCTTTGTGCAAGATTGCGGACCTCTGATGCCACGACCGCGAAGCCCCTGCCGTGCTCGCCGGCGCGCGCGGCCTCGACGGCCGCGTTCAGCGCAAGGATGTTGGTCTGGAATGCAATGCCGTCCATGACCCCGATGATCTCGGAAATGCGGCGCGAACTGCCCGTGATGGCTTCCATGGTCGTCACCACGTCACGCATCGTATCGCCGCCCGTTTCTGCGATGCGGCTGGCATCCAGGGCGAGGCTGTTGGCCTGTCGCGCGCGTTCGGCGTTTTCGGTCAGGCCCTGCACGGCCACTTGCAGCGTCTGCGCGGCGGTAAAGCGCTTGGTGATGTCGGTAGCGAACTTCACCACCTTGAATGGCCGGCCCTGCGCGTCGAGAATGGGGTTATAGCTGGCTTCGATCCAGACTTGGCGTCCGCCTTTGCCCAACCGCATGTACTGCCCGGTGTCGTGCTCGCCATTGCGCAGCCGGCGCCAGAAATCCTTGTACGCCGTGCTTCGGGCTTCTTCGGGCGGGACAAAGAGGCTGTGATGCCGGCCCAGCACCTCGTCGGCGCGATACCCCACCGCACCAAGAAACAGGTCGTTGGCACGCAGGATGGTGCCGTCGAGATTGAACTCGATGATCGCCTGGACCTTGGAAATTGCCGCGAGCTGCCCTTCGGAATCTGCCTGGCGATTTTGCTGATCGGTGATGTCGGTGGCGTACTTGATCACCTTCACCGGCCGTCCGCGCTTGTCAAAGATAGGGTTGTACGACGCCTGCAGCCAGACGTCCGAGCCATCTTTACGAATCCGCCGATAACGGCCGGAATCATGTGCGCCCTGTCCCAGCCTTTCCCAAAAGGATGCATATTGCGGCGACCCGCGTTCATCGGGATCGATGAACATGCGGTGGTGACGCCCCTGGATTTCTTCGAGCGAATAGCCCGTGGTGTCCAGGAAGTTCTGATTGGCCATCAGGATGTGGCCGTTCAGATCAAACTCAATGACCGCCTGGGATTTGTGAATGGCGTCGATCTGTCCCAGCAGGTCGTTTTTATCGGTACTGCGATATCCACGGATAAAGCGGCCAAGAGTATGCCAAAGCATGGAAACCTCCAGGGTGTGTTTGCCGGCGTGCCTGGTACACGTAATTCTTATGTATCTAATGGAAACTACTTAATCCCAGAAATTATCATGGCCCGATGTAATTCTGAATGTCCCTTTTAAAAAGAATTCAAAGCGTCGTCACGACGCACACTCGGGAAATCCCGGATTCAAGCCGCGTCCAGCTCGCGATATTGGCGGAAAATGCCCTCGCCAAACGGCAAGCGCCGGCCGCTTGAAAAATAGGCCTGCAGTTCAGGCAAAGCGGTCACGCGCTCGTGCAGGGCGAACACATTTGGATAATGCGCGGCAACGGTGGCCATGCGTTTGGGAAACGCGAACAGCAAGCCATCGACCAGGTGATAAAGGGACAAGTCCACGTAGGTCCATTTGGCGCCGCCCGCCAACCACGCCTGCGGCCCGTCCAGCAGCCGTTCGAAATACCCCAGGAACTTCGGAATACGCGCTTCCCGAAATACCTTGGCGCGGCGGGCGGCCTCTTCTTTCTGGTCTTCGTAATAATCGCTGGCGGAAATGGGGTGATGAGTGTCGTGCGCTTCGGCCACCATGTCGGCAATGGTGAGTTGCAACTGGTTCACCCATAACCGGCCTTCAAGCGATTCGGGCGCAAGGCCATGCTTTTCGCCGAGGAAAAGCAGAATATTGGCGGTCTGCCCCAACGTCATTTTTCCGGCCACCAGATAAGGCGGCGCGAAAGGCGGATGCTTGCGGGCCGATTGCATGTCGTCGATCAACGCGCTTTCGTCGGCGCCCGGATCGCGGGCGCGTTCCCGATACGGAATACCGCCCGCTTCCAGCGCCAGGCGCACGAATTCTCCCCGCCCGGGAATGCCATCCCAATACCAAAGGTCGTAGGTCATACGGTCTCCTTTCAGTTGGTGCTGCCTAACCTGCAGTCTGCAGTCGGAACAGCGCGTTAGCAAGGCGCATGCCGGGCGCCTTCAAGAAAAATGGCGCGCCAGCCGTAAGCAAGCACGCCATTTTTAATGACCGGAAGTTCCCTACGCCTGCGCCGCGTCTTCGAGGATCATCTCCGCGCCGCGCTCGGCCACCATCATGACGGCGGCCTGCGTGTTGCCGGAAACCATCTTCGGCATGACCGAGGCATCCACCACGCGCAGGCCCGTCAGCCCGTTGACACGCAGCCGCACGTCCGTGACGGCCGCGGCGTCCGTGCCCATGCGGCAGGTGCCGATGGGGTGGTAGATGGTTTGTCCGTTGCGCCGCGCAAAGTCCAGCCATTCGTCGTCGCTGTCCACCTGCACGCCGGGGCTGACCTCGGCCTCCACGTAGCGTTTGAGGGCGGGCTGGCTGACGATGCGGCGCGCCACCTGCATCCCGCCTACCAGGCTGTCGCGGTCGACCTGCGCGGACAGGAAGTTGGGCCGGATGGCAGGACCGGCCAGCGGATCGGCCGACTTGATGTGAATGGACCCGACGGACTCGGGACGCAACTGCGCCACCCCGATCGTCATGCCAGGATGCCGGTCCAGGATGCGTTCGGCGGCGTTGGCGTAGCTGGCGTGCACGAAGAAAAACTGCACGTCGGGGGTGGGCAATCCGGGCGCGCTTTTCACGAAGCCGTGCACCAACCCTGTGCCCAGCGTCAGGATGCCTTTGCGGCTTATGTAGTAACGCGCCACCTGCTGCGCCAGCCGCCAGCCGCGCGACATTTCGTTCAAGGTGACCGTGTTCTTGACGCGCCAGTTCATGCGCGTGGCGAAGTGGTCGATGTAGTTTTCGCCCACCGCCGGCTGCGCGTGCACCACGCCGATACCGTGCGAGGCCAGCAAGGCTGCATTGCCCACTCCGGACAGTTCGAGCAATTGCGGGGATTGCACCGCACCCATGCAGACCAGCGTTTCGCGGCGTGCGCGCACGACGTGTTCCTGCCCGTTCTTGCGGTAGACCACGCCCACGCAGCGCTTACCTTCAAACACCAGACGCGTGACATGGGCGCCGCATTCGACACTGAGGTTGCGCCGTCCCGCCGCCGGTTTCAGGTAGCCGTCCACGACACTCCAGCGCCGGCCGTGGTGCTGGAGCACCTGGTAGTAGCCCACGCCTTCCTGATCGCCGCTGTTGTAGTCCGGATTGAAGGGTTGGCCGTCTTCGCGCGCAGCCTGCAGGAAGGCGTCCGACACCGGAAAGCGCTCGGCCACCTCTTCAAGGTGCATCGGGCCGTCCTTGCCGCGGGTCTCGCCGCCCGGCGCGTAGTTCTCTATCTTGCGGTAGATGCGCTCGGCCACGTCGCGTCCCCAACCGGCAGCGCCCGCGGCCACCCAGCCGTCGTAATCCTGGGGCTGGCCGCGCACGTAGATCATGCCGTTGATCAGCGTGGACCCGCCCAACCCTTTGCCGCGGGGCACGGCGATGACGCGTCCGTGGACGTTGTCCTCCGGTTCGGTGGCAAAGCGCCAGTTGTATTGCGGATCGACCAGCAGCTTGGAAAAGCCCGCCGGAATGGGAATCCACATGCTGCGCGCCTCGTGGCCGGCCTCCAGCAGCAGCACGCGATACTTGCCGTCCGCGCTGAGGCGGTTGGCCAGGATGCAGCCGGCCGTTCCGCCACCCGCGATGATGAAGTCGTAGTCGCCCATCGTTGTCTACCGAATGTGTGCAGCGCCGCCTAACGGGCGGACGTCACGCCCAGCGTTTCCACCATCAGTTCGATCTGGCAGGCCAGCATCGGCGCGCCGTAATGAATCTTGCAGCCGCGCGCCTGCGCCGCCACGAGCAGCGCCGTGTCCTTGGGCTGCATGATGACCTCGCAGACCAGTTGGTCCGGCGTCAGGCGGCTGACGTCCAGCGGTAGCGGATCGCCCTCTTTCATGCCCAGCGACGTGCCGTTGACGACGAGGTCATGGCCGGCCGGGTCGGCATTGCCCACCGCGATCTGCGCCTCAGGATGCAGCGACAGGATGCGGGCCTTCAGGTCCTCGGCCTTGGCGGGCGTGCGGTTGGCGATGGTCAGGCGTGAGACGCCAGCCTGCACCAGCGCGAAGCCAATCGCATTGGCTGCGCCGCCCGCGCCCGCCAGGTAGACGCTCTTGCCCTCGGGGGCGACGCCGCAACTGCGCAGGCCACGCACGAAGCCCTCGCCGTCCAGCATGTGCGCCACGAGGCGCCCATCGGCCTCACGCCGCAACACATTGGCCGCGCCGATCTTGCGTGCGACGGGCGTGGCGTCGTCGGCCAGTTCCAGGATGGCGGTCTTGTGCGGCACCGTGACGATCACGCCGCCCAGGTTTTCCAGGCGGCGCAGGCCGTCGACCACGGCCGCCAGGTTGTCGGGCCGCGCGTGAAATGGCACGCAGACGCCATCGAAACCGATCTTGGCGAAGTGTTCGTTCATGCGCTGCGGCGTCTTCACATGGTGAATCGGGTCGGCGAGGATGCCGAACAGGCGCGTGTTGCCGCTGATTTCCTTCATGGATGTCTCCGGATCAATGCTGGATGAATTCTCGCGCGACGCCGGCAATGCCTTCGGCGTCTAGCTTGTAATGGGCGTACAGCGTGGTGGGCGGCGCAATGAGGCTGTATTCGTCATAGATGCCATGGCGGCGCAACCGCGTGCCGGTGCCCGCGTCGGCCAGCACCTCGGCAACTGCCGAACCCAGGCCGCCCAGCACATTGTGCTCTTCGACCGTCATCATCAGGCGCGACTGCCCGGCAGCCTTCAGGATGGCGTCGCGGTCCAGCGGCTTGATCGTCGGCATGTCGATCACGCCAACCGACAGGCCCTCTTCGCGCAACTGGCGAGCCGCGGCCAGCGCACCGTGCAGCGTGATGCCGCAGGCGATCAGCGTCAGGTCGCTACCGGCTTCGTGGACGATGGCACGGCCGAATTCGAACGGCGTGTTGTCTTCGTAGACCTGCGGATCGCGCCCGCGGCCGATACGGAAATAGATGGGCTCGGGCCAGTCCGCGGACGCCTTGATGGCCGCCGCCAATTGCGGGCCGTCCGCGGGAGACACCACCGTCAGGCCCGCCAGCGCGCGCATGGTGGAGATGTCTTCGGTGGCGTGGTGCGAGGTGCCATAGAAACCCAGACTGATACCCGTGTGATGGCCGATCAGGCGGACCGGGAGGCGCGTGTAGGCGACGTCCATCCGGATCTGTTCGCAGCACAGCAACCCGAGGAACGACGCGAACGTGGCGACGAACGGCATCATGCCGGTCGTTGCCAGCCCGGCGGCCGCCGACACCATGTTCTGCTCAGAGATGCCGAACTGCACGTAGCGGTCGGGATAGGCCTCGGCGAAGCGGTTCAGCCCGTTCGAATACTGCAGGTCGGCCGATCCGGCCACGACGGGATGCCCGGCCTTCACCAGCTCGATCAATCCGTCGGAAAGGTAGGACAGCCCGGGGTTCACCGCATTCAGGGCGCGGTACTGCCAGGAATCGGGAGAGAGTACTTGTGCCTGTGCCATTCAGATCTCGCGGGAGAGGATTTCTTCGACAGCGCTTTGCGCATCTTGCGGGGCCAGGTAGCCCAGGTGCCAGCCTGGTTCGGCTTCCATATAGGAGACACCCTTGCCCTTGATGGTCCGGGCGATCACGCATGCGGGCTTGGCGCGCGCATCATCGGCGCGCAGGCGGCGCAGCAGCGCGGTCAGTTCGGCAAGATTGTGGCCATCGACTTCATGGACCTCCCAGCCGAACGCCTGCCACTTTTCTTTCAGCGACTCCACCCCCATGACGTCGTCGACCTTGCCGTCGAGCTGATAGCCGTTGCGGTCGATGATGGCGATGAGGCGGGACAAGCGGTTGTGCGCGGCGAACAATGCGGCTTCCCACACCTGCCCTTCCTGCATTTCGCCGTCGCCCAGCATCACGAACACGTTGAAGTCCCGCTGGTTCATGCGGCCGCCGACGGCCATGCCAACGCCGTTGGACAGCGCATGACCGATGGAGCCCGAGCTGAAGTCGACGCCCGGCACCTTGCTCATGTCGGGGTGATCGCCGAGGGGGCTGCCCAACCGCGTGTAGCCGTCCAGCAGCGCGTGATCGATGAAACCCAGATCGGCCAGCACGGGGAACAGGCCGACGGCGGCGTGGCCCTTGCCCATCAGGAAGCGGTCACGATCCGGCCACTGCGGCTCGCCCGGGCGCAGACGCATCACATCAAAATAAAGCGCCGCGAAGATCTCGGCGCACGAAAAGACGGAACTGTAGTGTCCGACCTTGGCGATTTCGATGAGGCGGATGGTCTCCAGCCTGATATGGCGGGCCTTTTCCCGCAGCATCGCGATTTCCCCTGCGGTAGGGGCCTCCTGATCCTTGCGCATCGCGCCTCCTCCTGTTGTATGGATATATGATATATAATATACCCATTGCGCTCGAATTGGCTACGCCGGGCTAGAATCGCTCCTGGATTCACCTGCACCCTCCATACAGCAAGCCAGAAACGCCATGCCCAGCCTCAAACCGGTCAAAAAAGAGAACCTTTCCGTCAGGGTCTACAACGAAATCCGTAATGCCCTGATCAACGGGCAATACGAACCTGGCGAGCGCCTGATCATCGGCGAGCTGGCGCAGGAAATGGGCGTATCCATCACGCCCGTGCGCGAGGCCATCTTCCGGCTGATCAGCGAGCAAGGGCTCGAGATGCAGGCAGCCACCGCGGTCTACGTGCCGTACGTCAACTCGGAAAAGCTGCGGGAGATCCAGCAGATCCGCTTCCACCTTGAAGGCATGGGCGCCGCCGAGGCCGCGCAAAACATCACGCGCAAACAGCTCGACAACCTGATCGCGTTGCAACGGGATTTCATCTCGTGCACGTCCACCGACCCCAAGCGCGCCAGCTACCTGAACCGCAAATTCCACTTCGCCATCCTCGAAGCCAGCAACAAGCCCATCCTGCGCAACACCGTTGAGTCGTTCTGGGTCATCACCGGCCCCATCCTCAAGGTGTTTCACGTCAAGACCGCCGGCCTGGACTATTCCGAAAACGAGCATCGCCACGAGGCCGTCATCGAGGCCCTGGAAGCGCGTGATTCGGAAGCGGCGCGCAACGCCATCCAGGCCGATCTGGTCTGGGGCGGAAAGATCATGATCGACTGGCTGGTCGAACGGGAAAAAGAACTCGACTACCGCCCCCCAGGGGCTCGCAAATAGGGAGACGCCATGCTGAAGATTTTCGGAGCGCCCAGCCGCTACATCCAGGGATCGGGCGCCCTGGACGCGCTGGGGCAATACGCGGCGCTGTTCGGAAAGCGCGCCGCCCTGGTCATCGACAGCTATGTGCATGGCGTGTTGGGTCCGAGAATCGAGGCGCTGTGCGCCCAGCATGGCGTGGTGCTTGCGCCGCTGATCGTCGAAGGCGACCTGACGCCTGAAGTCATCGACGACTTGCGCGCGCAAGCCGCGCCGGCGAACATCGACATGGTCATTGCGGTGGGCGGCGGCAAGTCGCTGGATGCCGGCAAAGCCGTGGCCAAGTCGTCGCACTGCCACCTGATCACCGTGCCCACCGTCGCGTCCAACGACGCGCCCACCAGCAAGAATTACGTGCTTTACGACGCGCATCACAACCTCCTGGCCGTCGAGCACATGTTGTTCAATCCGACCATCGTGCTGGTCGACACCGCCATCATCGCGACCGCCCCGGTGCACTTCTTCCGGGCCGGGCTGGGCGACGCAATTTCCAAAAAGTTTGAAGCCGAACAGTGCCAGCGCAACGGCGGCAAGAACATGTACGACGCGGCGCCGCTGCTCACGGCCCAGCTCATCGCCGACGGCTGCCTGCGCACGCTGCTGGCGGACGGCGCGGATGCCGTGGCCGTTGCCGGAAGCGGCCAGCCCACGCCCGCCTTCGAGCGCGTGGTGGAAGCGATGATCCTCATGAGCGGTCTTGGATTTGAAAGCGGGGGCCTGTCCATTGCCCACGCTCTGACGCGCGGGCTACCAAAGATCAACGGCGTCGCCACCGCGCTGCACGGCCTGCAGGTGGCGGTGGGCTTGCTGGTGCAGCTTGACCTGGAAAACCGCAACGACGGCATGCTGGCCGATCTGACGCAGTGGTATGCCCAGGTCGGCCTGCCGGTCACGCTGCGCGAACTTGGCGCGGCCGGCGAGCCGTCCGATGCGGAACTGTCGCTGGCGGCGGACCTCAGCCTGAAAGCGCGCCATGCCGCCAACTTTGACCGTACGCTGGATGTGGCCACGCTGGCCGCCGCGCTGCGCCGTCACGCCTGACCCCACTGCTGCCAGCAAGGGCTGGCGGGTTTGAAGCCCGCCGGCCGGCCTGCCCGTCCGCAGCATCAGAACGCGACGTTGTCCTTGCCTTTCAATCCCAGCTTGGCCCGCGCTTCGTCCGGCGTGGCGACCTCCAGGTTCAGCGCCTCGAGGATGCCGCGGATGCGCTCCACCTGCACGCGATTGGATTCGGCCAGTTGTCCCGGTCCGATCCACAACGAATCTTCAAGACCCACCCGCACGTTCGACCCCATCGCTGCGCCGATGGTTGCCAACGGCATCTGGTTGCGGCCGGCGCCCAGAATCGACCATTCGTAGTCGTTGCCAAAGAGGCGGTCCGCCGTGCGCTTCATGTGCATCAGGTCTTCCGGGTGCGGGCCGATGCCGCCCAGGATGCCGAACACCGATTGGATGAAGGGCGGCGACTTGACCAGGCCGCGGTCCACGAAATGCGCCAGGTTGTAGAGGTGGCTGATGTCATAGCACTCGAACTCGAAGCGCGTGCCGTTGGCGTTGCCAAGCGTCAGAATGGACTCGATGTCTTGATACGTGTTGCGGAAGATGAGCGAGCGGCTGTTCTCCAGATGCTCCCGCTCCCAGTCGTGCTTGAACTCGGAGAAGCGGTCCAGCATCGGAAAGAGACCGAAGTTCATGGAGCCCATGTTCAGCGACGCCAGCTCCGGCTGGAACGTAGTGGCCGGCCGCATGCGCTCTTCCACCGTCATGTGCGGACTGCCGCCGGTGGTGATGTTGATGATGGCGTCGGTCTCGCGCTTGATGCGCTCAAGGAAAGGCTTGAACAGCGCCGGATCCTGCGAAGGCTTGCCCGTCTGCGGATCCCGCGCATGCAGGTGCAGGACGGCGGCGCCGGCCTTGGCCGCGCCGATCGCCGCCTCGGCGATCTCGTCGGCCGTGACCGGCAGGTGCGGCGACATGCTGGGCGTGTGGATGGCGCCCGTCACGGCGCAAGTGATGACGACTTTCTGTTTGGGCTTAGCCATTGTTGTCTCCGTGTTGTTTGTGACGCATGAGGCGCATCAGCTTTTCGTCGCGCCAGAAGCGGCGTGCGGCAAGGTCTTCCTCGGGCAGCAGGGCGCGCCGCTCTTCGGATAGTGCGTCGACCAGCGCGCCTTCCCAGGCCACGCAATCGCCCTGGCTTGCGCCAATGGACTGATAGAGTCCGCCATAGCGGCGGCAGTAATCCGCAAGGCCGCCCGGCGCGTTCAGGTCGATGGTTTCAAACGGTCCCATGAAGGACCAGCGCAGACCCAGGCCGTCCTTGACGGTGGTGTCGATGTCTTCGGCGCTGGCGATGCCCTGGCTTGCCAGCCGGAAGGCTTCCTGCAGCAACGCGCCTTGCAGGCGGTTCAGGATGAAACCTTCGATTTCGCGCCGCACCAGCACGGGCTTCTGGCCGATGCCGGTCATCACGTCGCGCGCGCCGGACAGCGCTTCGGGGCTGGTCCACGGCGCCGGGCACAGTTCGACGACCGGAATCAGGTACGGCGGATTGACCGGATGCGCCACGAGGCACCGGTGCCTGCCGGCGAGATGCTCGGTGAACTGGCTGGCCGGGATGCTGGACGTCGAGCTGCCGATGATGGCGTGCGGTTCGGCCAGCGCGTCCAGTCCGGAAAACAGCGCGCGCTTGATCTCGACGTTTTCCGGGGAATTCTCCTGGATGTAGCTGGCGCCGTGCAATGCCTCTTGCAGGCTGGCCGACACCTGCACGCGGTCAACGATGGCATCCGCGTTGTCGAGCAGGCCCTGTGTTTCCAGCACGCGAAGCTGTTGCAGGATGAGCGCACGCGCTTCGGCAAGCATCGCAGCGTTCACATCATGAAGCCGCACTTCCCAGCCCATGCGCGCAAAGACGATGGCCCACCCCTGCCCGATCAGCCCCGTTCCAATGATGGCCGCGCGCCGCGGCATGTGGTCCGCGGCCATCAGTAGAGCTTCTGCGTGAAGCCGTCCACGACGATGGCCTGGCCTGTCACGCTGCGCGCCGCTTCGCTGGCGTTGAACAGGACCATGTTGGCGATGTCGCGGGCTGTGACCATGCGGCCGAGCACGGCCTGGTTTTCGTACTGCGCCGCGATCTCTTCGACCGGCCGGCCCAGCGTATCGGCCTTGGCGGCGATGACGGCGCGAATTCGCGGGCCTTCAACCGCGCCGGGCAGGATGGCGTTGACGCGAATGCCATGGCCGCCCAGTTCGATCGCGAGCGACTTGGTGAACCCGATGACCGCCCATTTGGAGGCGGAATACACCGACCGGCCGGCAAAGCCAAGATGCCCTGCCGCCGACGAGAGATTGATCATCACGCCGGCCTTCGATTCCTTGAGCAGGGGAATGGCCTGACGCGCGCAGAGGAACTGGCCGGTGATGTTGACGGCGAGCGTTCGGTCCCAATCCGCCTTGGAAAGCGTTTCGACGAAACCCGTGGGACCGGCCACACCCGCGTTGTTGATCAGAATGTCCAGGCCGCCGAGTGTTTGGCGAACGGCGGCGAACAGCTGTTCAACACCGGCTTCGTCGGATACGTCGGCCCGCGCCACCTGCACGCCGGGCAGTTCCGAAGGCAACGCGGCCAGCCGTTCCTCGTTGACGTCGCACACGAACACGGTAGCGCCTGCGTGGTGAAAGACCTTGGCCATTTCCAGGCCCAGCCCATCGGCGCCGGCGGTGATGAGCACTTTCTTGCCGGTGAAATCCACTTCCTCGAACATGCGTTTGTCTCCTAGGATCGTTCTTATAAGTGCGGATCATCATATACGATATATGATAAAACCAGCTATCCGGTGATCCGTCTTGCGTGTGCCGCTTCATCCAAAAAGCGTCGTTCGTCTGACGGAATCAGCTGCGCATTTTTCTCGTATATCGGCCGCTGAGGCTTTATTCATGCGGTTTCAGGGAATTCCCTGATTCGGCATGAAGCGACCGCCACTAGAATCCAAGGCGAGGGTTCCTCGCCCCGCCGGCGCATATATCATATATAGCAAAAGACGGACGGAACGCAGTATCCAGTCCGCATTCCATACCAACAAAGGAGCGTAGACAGTGTTCAAGTTCAACAAAATTGTTTTGGCGCTGGGTGTATGCGGCGCGCTGGCAAGCGGCACCGCAGCGGCCGACATGAAGGTGGGCGCGCTATTCCCGTTCAGCGGCGCGCTTGCGCTGCTTGGACAGGAAAGCTATCGCGGTCTGGAACTGGCCGTTAACGAGATAAACGCGGCCGGGGGGATCAACGGCGAGAAGATCGAAATCATCAAGGCCGACGCCGTCGACCCGACCCAGGCGGTGTCCGAGACCAAGCGTCTGATCTCGGCCAACGTGGTCGGGGTGTTCGGCAGCTACGCATCGGGCATTTCGTACGCGGCTTCGCCCGTGACGGAGCTGGCGGGCGTGCCTTACTTCGAACTGGGCGCCACCGCGCACAAGATCACCACGCGCAATTACAAGTACCTGTTCCGCAGCAATCCCAACACCGCGCTGTACGGCGTGTCGGTGGTGAACGCGTTGCATGACACCATCGCGCCGGGCATGGGCTTGAACCCGAAGGACATCAAGATCGGCATCATCCACGAAGACGGCCCGTATGGCACCGACGTGGCGGCCACCGAAAAGAAGCGCGCGCAGGAGCTTGGCTACAACGTGGTGGAGGTCCTGCCCTACTCGGCCAAGACTGTCGACCTGTCGTCGCTGATCCTGCGCCTGAAAGGCGCGAAGGCCGACGTGGTGCTGCAGACGGCCTACCAGAATGACGCCATCCTGTTCTTCAGCCAGGCGCGCGCGGCGGGCTTCAAGCCCAAGGTCGTGATCGGCGCGGGCGGCGGCTATTCGCTGGCCGACACCGCCAAGGCCGTGGGCGCCGACATGAACGGCGTGTTCGACCTGGACTTCCCGCAAGCGTCCATCAATCCGGCCGGCGCGCCTGGCCTGGACAAGTTCCTCGAAGCCTACAAGGCAACCTACAAGAGCGATCCGCAATCCGGCCACAGCCTGACCAACTACGTCGGCGCCAAGGCCTTCTTTGAAGCCATCGGCAACGCCAAGTCCACGGACAAGGACAAGATCCGCGCCGCGGTGCTGGCCTACAAGAAGGCCGCCGGCCAGACGGCCAACGGCTGGGGTTTCGACTTCGGCGAAGACGGGCAGAACAATGCCTCGACCTTCTACGTGATGCAGTGGCAGGACGGCAAGCTCGTCACCATCGGTCCGGAAAACCTCGCTCTCGGCAAGCCCATCTTCAAGAAATAAAGCGCGATGCCAGCGGCCGGGCGCCGGGGCCTTGCGCCCCCGGTGCGCGTCCGGTCTTACCCGGGGCCTGAGCGCCCCGCCCCTGGACGCTGCGGGACAGGGACGGGGCGCTTCCCGCACTTAGAGGTTGCACAATGGAATTATTCATTCAACTGGTCATCAACGGCCTGTTGCTGGGCGGCGCATACACGATCATCAGCTTGGGGCTGACGCTCATTTTCGGTGTCGTGCGCGTCGTGAACTTCGCGCATGGCGAGTTCCTGATGATCGGCATGTACATGGTCTATCTGATCGCGGCGCAGTTCGGCGTCCACCCCTACGCGGGTCTGATTCCGGTGGCCGTCATTCTGTTCGCGCTGGGCGCGCTGACGCAGAAGGGCATCATCCAGCCGCTGCTTCATGCGGATCAACACATCCAGATCTTCGCCACGGTGGGCGTGTCCACCATCCTCTTGAACCTGGCGCTGGTGATCTTTGGCGCAAACGTCTATCGCGCGCCGGTCGAATTGGGCACCAACGCCATCGAGTTCGGTCCGTTCTCGATGGTCACGGGACAAGTCGTCACGTTCATCATCGGCCTGACGCTGGCCGTGCTGCTGCACCTGTTCATGCACCGCACCTATCTGGGCCGCGCGTTGCGGGCTGTGGCACAGCACCGCTACGCCGCCACGCTGATGGGCGTGAACGTCAATAACGTCTATGCCATTGCCTTCGGGCTGGGCACCGCCTTTGTCGGCATCGCCGCGGGGTTGCTTGCGCCACAGTACCCGGTGTTCCCCACGGTGGGCACCTACTTCGTGCTGACCGCGTTCGTGATCGTGGTGCTGGGCGGGCTGGGCAGCCTGTATGGCGCAGTCGCAGGGTCCATGATCATCGGCATCGTCGACACGCTGGCGGGTTTCTACATCGCGCCCGACCTGAAAGAGGTCGTCTATTTCGGGATCTTCCTCTTGATCCTTGTCCTGAAGCCGAACGGTCTGTTCGGTGTCGGTACAGAGTGACCAGAACAACAAGGAGCAAGACGTGTTTCCCGACTTTCGACATCCCAAAGCCTACGTCAGCCTCATCCTGCTGATCACGATGTTCCTCGTGCCCGTCGTCATGGGCACGCCCTTCTGGACCAACCTCTTTGTCCTGCTGTTCGTGTTTTCCGCGCTGTCGGTCGCCTGGAACATCGTGGGCGGCTATGCCGGCCAGTTGTCCCTCGGCCATGCAGTGTTCTATGGCATCGGCGGCTACACGGCCACGCTGTTGACGCAGAACTTCGGCATCTCGCCGTGGATCGGCATGTTCGCGGGAGCCGCCATTTCCGCGGCCGTCGCCATCCTGATCAGCTATCCCACGCTGCGCCTGCGCGGACCCTTCTTTGCGCTGGCGACCATCGCCATCCTGGAAGTGGTTCGCCTTCTGGTCATCCACGAGGAAAGCTGGACCGGCGGCTCCAGCGGCATCAGCCTGCCCTTGAACATCGGCTGGGCGTGGATCGTGTTCCGCGAGAAGATCAACTACGTCATCATCGCGTTCGGTCTGTTCGTGCTGGTGACGTGGGTCTCGTGGTACATCCGCAAGTCGCGCATCGGACACTACCTGATCGCGATCCGCGAACGCGAGGATGCCGCGCTGGCCGTGGGCATCCACACCGTGCGCGTGAAGATCATCGCCGCTGTGGTGTCCGCGGTGCTGACCAGCATCATCGGCACGTTCCACATCACCTACCTGACCTTCGTCGATCCCAGCTCCGCGTTCTCGCTGGAGCTGTCCATTCAGGTCGCGATGTTTGCGCTGATCGGCGGGTTGGGCACCGTTTCCGGCCCGATCGCGGGCACCTTCCTGGTGCTGCCCATCGCGGAACTGGCGCGCGGCTGGCTCAGCAGCGTCGGCAACGGCATGCACGGATTGATTTACGGCCTGATCCTTGTCGCGGTGGTGCTGACCATTCCGCGTGGACTGGCAGGTGCGTTCGGACCGTTCATCGAGCGCATGCTGGCGCGCCTGCCCTACCTTGGCACGCCGCCGGCCAAGCTCAAGCTGGCCGACGAGATCCGCATCCGTAACGCCACCCGCAGCGAGCAGCCGGTCCTGAAGGCGGAGGGACTGTTCAAGAGCTTCGGCGGCCTGCGCGCCACGAACGACGTATCGCTGACGCTCAACCAGCACGAAATCCTGGGCATGATCGGGCCCAATGGCGCGGGCAAGACCACGGTGTTCAACCTGCTGTCGGGCTTTCTGTCGCCGGACAAGGGCGACATCACGATGCGCGACGAGCAAGGCAACTGGGTCACCTGCAAGACGCCCGACGCCTTTGCGCACAAGGGCCTGGGCCGCACGTTCCAGATCGCCAAGCCGTTCACGGGGCTGACGGTGTTGGAAAACATCATGCTGGGCGCGTTCATCCACACGTCGGACCGCGACGAGGCCGAGCAGATCGCCCTGAAGGTGGCCGAGCAGACCGACCTGGTGAAGTATCTGAACACCGAAGCGCGCAGCCTCACGGTGGGCGGCATGAAGCGTCTGGAAGTGGCGCGTGCGCTGGCGATCAAGCCGCGCATCCTGCTGCTGGATGAGGTGATGGCGGGCTTGAACCCCACGGACATCGAGAAATCCATCCAGATGATCCGCCGCATCCGCGATTCCGGTGTTTCGGTGCTGCTAATCGAACACATGATGCAGGCCACGATGGCGCTGTCCGACCGCATCATCGTCCTGAACGAAGGGGGCGTGCTGGTCAGCGGCGCTCCCAAGGACGTGGTCGAGAACCCGGCCGTCATCGAAGCCTATCTGGGCAAGGAGTATCAGGATGCTTAAGGTGTCGAATCTGACGTCGGGCTATGGCAAGAGCCAGGTGCTCAACGGCCTGAATTTCGAGGTGAACGCGGGCGAGATCGTCACGCTGATCGGCGCCAACGGCGCGGGCAAGACGACCACGCTCAAGACGCTGTGCGGCGTGATTACCGCCACGCAGGGCAAGGTGGAGTTCGAAGGCCAAGACCTGACGAACCGCGAACCCTACGACATCGTGGACGCTGGGATCACCATGATTCCCGAAGGGCGGCAGCTGTTTCCGCACTTCACCGTGCGCGACAACCTGCTCATGGGCTCGTACAAGCGCGCGGCGCGGCCGATCGTCGAACGCAAGCTCGACGAAGTGCTGCGCATCTTCCCGCGCGTGAAGGAGCGGCTGAGCCAGTACGCCGGGTCGCTGTCGGGCGGTGAGCAGCAGATGGTGGCGATTGCGCGCGGCATGATGGCGGACCCGAAGCTGCTGGTGTTCGACGAACCCTCGCTGGGGCTGTCGCCGCTGCTGGTGCAGCAGATGTTCGACATCATCCGCGACGTCACCTCGCACGGCGTGACGGTGCTGCTGGTGGAGCAGAACGTGTTCCGCACGCTGCGGCTGGCGGATCGCGGTTATGTGCTGGAAAACGGCGCGATCGTGCGCACGGGCACGGGCGCGGAATTGCTCAGCGACCCTCACGTCAAGAAGGCCTATCTGGGCCACTGAAATCCAAGGACGAACGTCTCATGTCTTTACGCTGCACATTCATCGACCATGGCAAGGGCGGCGCGCCCGACTGCATGCGCATCGCCGAACGCGACATGGAAGCGCCGACGGGCCGCCAGGTGCTGATCGAAGTAGCCTACGCGGGCGTCAACCGCCCGGACGTGCTGCAACGGTCGGGGTCCTATCCTCCGCCCCCGGGCGCCTCGCCCTATCTGGGCCTGGAAGTGTCGGGCACCGTCGTGGCGGCCGGTCCCGAGGTGCAAGGCTTGAAGGCCGGCGACCAGGTCTGCGCGCTGACGCCGGGCGGCGGCTATGCCCAGTACTGCCTGGCCGACGAGCGCCATTGCCTGCCGGTGCCGCGCGGTCTGGATCTGCTGACGGCCGCGGCCATTCCCGAAAACTACTTCACCGTCTGGACCAACGTGTTCGACCGAGCACGCCTAACCGCAGGCGAAAAGTTTCTGGTCCACGGCGGCTCGAGCGGCATCGGCCTGACGGCAATCCAGCTCGCACGCGCATTCGGCGCGGAAGTCTGGACCACCGTCGGCAACGCAGAGAAAGCGGATGCCTGCCTGAAAGCCGGCGCGCACCATGCCGTGCAGTACCGCGACGCAGACTTCGAGGCCGCCGTGCGCGAGGGCACGGGCAACGTGGGCGTCGACGTGATCCTGGACATGGTGGGCGGCGCCTACATCAACAAGAACCTGCGGTTGCTGGCCCTGAACGGACGGCTGGTGCAGATTGCGTTTCTGGAGGGCAGCAAGGCCGAGATCGACGCCCTGCCCATCATGACCAAACGGCTGCAATTCACCGGGTCCACGCTGCGCCCGAGGTCCGACGAGGACAAGGGCGCCATCGCGCAATCGCTTGTGCAGAAGGTGCTGCCGCTCATGGAGCAGGGAAAGTGCCTGCCCCTGATCCATGAGGTCTTCCCGCTGGCCGAGGCCGCGCGCGCGCACGCGTTGATGGAAAGCAGCAAGCACATCGGCAAGATCATGCTGCAGGTGCGGCCATGAACGCGCGCTTTACCGGCCAGACCATCATCGTCACGGGCGCGGTCGGCGGCATCGGCTCGGCCATCGTCGAGGCGTTTCTGGCCGAAGGCGGCCGCGTGGGTCTCGTCGACTTCAATGCGCAGGCCGGGCAAGCCTACGAGAAGGAACTCCAAAAGCGTGGCCATGACGTGTGTTTCGTGCCCACCGACGTCGCGCATTTCGACCAGTGCCAGGCCGCCTATGACCGCATCACGCGCGAGCTGGGCGCCGCCACTGTCCTGGTCAACAACGTCGGCATCTCGCCCAAGACGAACGGCCGCGCGCTGAAGGTATGGGAGATGCCGCCGGCGGAGTGGAACAACGTCGTCTCGGTGAACTTGAACAGCGTGTTCTACATGACGCATCTGGCCACGCCGCACATGGTGCAGGCGCGGCAGGGACGCGTCATCAACATGTCGTCGGTGGCCGGCAGGGCGTACTGCGATATCGTGGCGGCGCATTACGCGGCCACCAAAGCCGGGCTGATCGGGCTGACGCGGCACTGGGCAGCCGAGCTCGGCGAACATCAGGTGACCGTGAATGCGCTGGCGCCCGGCCGGATCAGCACACCGCTGCTGAAAAGCGTGCCGCAGGAAATCAACGACGCGGTGGCGGCGATGACTGCGCTGCGGCGCCTGGGCACGCCCGAGGAAGTGGCGGATGCCTGCCTGTTCTTCGCGTCCGATCAGGCCAGGTTCGTGACTGGGCAGGTGCTGGACGTGGCGGGCGGCTGGCTGATGACCTAGCCCGCTAAACGCTCAGTCCTGCACGCCCAGCCGGTAAACCACCGTGTCCAGGCGGCTGACGCCCGCAGACTGGAACTTGGGTTCCTTGTCGAGAATGTCGCGGCGGTCGATGATGACAGCGGGCGAAACGTCCGAGAAGATTGTCTGCACCTCGCTGTCGACCACGGAAAACGGCGGGCCTGCCATCTCTTCCTGCGGATAGTCCAAGGTGATGAGCAGTCCGCGATAGGACGGCGACAACTGCCCGTAGACGTGGCGCACGTAGCTTGCCCGCATCGCGTCCGGCAGCGCAACGAGCGCCGCGCGGTCAAACACGCCCACGCAATGCGACAGCACCTGCGCATCCATCTTGAAGATGTCTCCGCAGACGATCTCGATGTTGCCGGCCACGTAGTGCGTGCCGTATGCGGACTCGTGCTTGACCGGCCGCAATTCGTTTTCGGTGAAGAACTGTTCCACCGCAAGCTGCGAGAGCTCTGCGCCCAGCACCTGATGGCCCTGCGCGGCCAGCCACACCATGTCCAGCGACTTGCCGCAAAGCGGGACCAGCACCTTGCCGCCCTTGGGGACGTCAAGCGTCGGCCAGTACTTCTGCAAAAGCGGCGTGATCCGAGCCTGATGAAAATGCGTGCGCCCTTCGCGCCACCGTTCCAGCCAGAATTCCGCGTCCATGACTTGTCTGCTCCTCCTATGAATACGTGTCGCAACTGCACAGCGATGTTTGGCACCCGGGCGGCACCGGGCGACGCCCGATCACGCCGGGTGGCGCGCCGGGAACAGCGTGCCCGCGGCCATCGCCCGAGCGCCTGATCGTACGCAATACGCGCTCGGGCATTGTAGTGCTGGTCTGAAATGTCGGGCGCGGCCGCCCCGCCGCCGCTTCGTCCGCGATGGTTCCGGTATCGTATGGGCCCGACATGACGCCCGGCGGCCCTTCTCATGCTTGCAGCGCTTCGCATCCGTCTTTTCTCTCCGTTGCTTCTCGTCAGCGTTCTGATGGGCCAGCCAGCCCATGCCCAGGACGCGTCGCAGCTGGACGACGCTTATCTTGCAGAGCTGCGAGCGGAGAACGACGCGCTGCGTGCGCGCATCCAACAGTGGCCCCCTGCCCTGCAGGCGCAGAACGCGCAGATCTCCGCCGCGCTGCGAGCCGGCAATCGCCAGGAGGCGCAGCGCATCGCCGAAGACATGGCGCGGCAGGCGCCCGCCGACGCCGACATCAGGCTGTTCTTGGGAAAGCTGCACGGTCAGCAAGGCAACATGGCGGCGGCGCTTGCGTTATTCGAGCAGTCCATCGCATTGAATCCCGACAACAGATGGGCGTACGTCAACAAGGCGGGCGCGCAGGCCGAGCGCGCGGACCTGCCCAACGCGCTGGCGACAACGCAGGTGCTGACCGCAAAGTTTCCTGGCTGGAGCATCGGCTACAACCTGCAGGCGTCGGTGCTGGATGGGTTGAACCGCCCGGAGGAAGCGCTGAGCGCCTTTGAAAAGGCCGTGCGCGCCAAGCCGGCCAGCGCACTGATCCTGACGAATCTGGGCAACCTGCAACGCAGGCTTGGGCGTCTGGCGGACGCCCGCAGCTCCTACGAGGCCGCGCTACGCCTGCAGCCCGGCTACGCCTTCACCGAAACCCAGTTGGCAACCCTGCCCCAATAGGGCCAATGCGCCCGGAGACCCCATGAACCGTCGTCCCCTGCTGCTGATGCTGGGCAGCCTGATTGCCGCGCCGCTGCGCGCCCTGGCCTCACCTGCCCGCGATGCCATCGTCCGCAAGGTCTATGCGGCGCCGGACGCCAGCCTGTCCTACACCCCTCAGCACGCGGCCTTGGTGCGCCTGCTGCGGGTGCAATGGATGCCGGTCGAATCCGGCGCGCCCGGCATCGATTTCGAGCAACCGCTGCTTGGCGGCGCCGATACGCTTGCCACTGCCCGCGGCGCGCTGAAGACAACCGACACTGCGCTGGCCATCCGGCGGCTGGCCGAAGTCTGCCGCCTGGTCCCGCGCTATGTGCAATCCATCGGCAGGTTGCAACCCGGCCGTTACGCCGTGCCAGCCGAAATGCGCGAGGCCTTCGACTTTCCGGAAAGCGGCGTGGATGCGCAGGGCATGTTCAATCTACGCAAGGAGCATCTTGTCCTGCTGCGCGCCGCGGTCTGGCGCGAAGTGGACGATCAGGCGCTGGGCGCGGTTTTGCGCGAAGGGGACCGCTTCTGGCCCATGCCCTACATCGACGGCAAGCGTCCGTATGGAAACTCCAGTTACTACCAGGTCGACATTGGCCGTCTGCTGGGCGAACCCTACGCGCTGGACGCCAAGGGGCACGCCATCACCGACCCGGTCAAGGACGCCCACTTCGAACGTCTGCACTATGAAACGCTGGCGGCGCTGCAGGTTTTCCTGAGCCATTCCGCCGCGGTCAAATCCAAGCGGTAATGGCGGCGGGCCGCGCGCGGCCGGCTAGGCGCGGTGCATGAAGCTGCGGATATCGTCCAGGATCGGCACCGCGGCCAGCAGCATCAGCAGCAATGCCAGCGGCCAGGTCGACCCGAAGCCGAAGTTGAAAAACGAATACGCGCCCGTCACGCCGCCGACGAAGAACAAGGTCACCATCAGGCTCAGCACGACGAGCTTGCCGCGGTCGGCCAGCACCCGCGGCATTGACTGCGGGTCGCCCTTCGCGACGTTCCAGTAGAACAGCTTGCCAAGCTCGATGCCGATGTCGGTCACCATGCCCGTCACGTGCGTGGTGCGGATTTCGGACCGAGACACCTTGGTGATCATCGCGTTCTGCAGACCCATGATGTAGCAGAGCAGCATCACCGTGCCGGGCACGTAGAACCAGCGCAGCGTCTCAAGGTTGGCGCCCAGCAGGCCGAAGATCAGCAGCAGCACGGCCTCGAGCAGCAACGGCAGCGCGTACTCGCTGGCCAGCCGGGACCTGCGCCCGAAGTTGATCAGAAAGGCGGAGCTGGCCGCCCCCGCCATGAACGACACCAGGGCCGCCAGCCCTTGCAGCACCACGATCACCCCGCCAAGCGCCATGTGGTCGGCCATCATGGACACGATGCCGGACATGTGGGAGGTGTACTGCTGGACCGCCAGGAACCCGCCCGCGTTGACGGCGCCGGCGGTGAAGGTCAGCAGATAGGCAAGATGGCGATTGGCTTGCGGGCTACGGCTGACAGCGGTCAGCCGGCGCAAATACGGGATGGTCACGCCTGTCCTTTCAAAACAAGAACGTGTTCACTGCGATTCGGAATGACATTCTAGTCGCGGCGGCGGCGCGCCGATCAAGGCCTCGAAACCGGATAGTAAACGCCGCTGAGCGCGCCGTTCAGGCCGCAATACGGCCGGCTGGCTGCATCGGCGGCCTCGGCCGGCGGGTTTTCGGACAGCACGAGACCGTATCCCTTGCGCGACAACGTCAGCGTCCAGCCGTCGGCGTCGACCGTCTCGATGACCACCGCATTGTTCTTGACCGCGCCCGCGCCGCGCACGTCGCACACCCAGCGGCCATTTTCCGGATGCGCCGCGGAGCCGTCGAATGCCAGGCTGCCATCCGGCTGCCGTTTGATCGAAATGCCACCGGCGAGGTTTTCCCAATCGCCTTCAAAGCCTTGACGGCGCTTGAGCACCAGCGACGACAGAAAGGCGTCGCGATACTTCAACCGGTCCGCCAGTTCCTTTTGGGGCGGGTCGTTGCCGGGCGGCGACGCGTAGGCCTCGTCCCGCACCTTGACGAACCACCGCTGGTCTTCCGTCAGCGCCTTGCCCGTCGCCGGATCGAAGGTCATTCTGGCCTTGCCGAAGTGTTTCGCGATGCTGGCGTCCTGTTCGGCCAACCCGCTATCGGCGCATATCGCCTTCTCGACCGCCGTCCGGGCCCTTGCGCAATCGAATGATGGCTTGCCGGTGGCCCAGGCCGCCGGACTGCACAGCACGATCAACAGCGCGAACCCGGCGGCAAGACGATTCACAGGACAAACTCCCGCAGATTCTCGACCCGCGCCGCCAGGCCGTCCGCGCCCAGATAGTGGCCCAGCTTGCCGGCGCGCACGCGCTTGAGGTCTTCCTGATAGCGGGTGGCCATCGAATCGCGGACCTGCGCGTACGCCTCGGCAATGCCCTCGCCGCAGGCCTGGGCAACGATACGCGCGGCATCGGGCGATCCGCACGCGACGCAGCGCGCGACACCCAGCGCGTCGGCGTCGGCGCCCCGCGCCAGCAGTGCGGCGACCAGCTCGGCAGGCGGCTCACGATCGAAGCGGTGAATGGCCGTGGGGCTGACCGGCGCGCGCGCGTCCAGCAGCGCCTGCGCCGCCGCATACGCATGCTGCATCAGCGCGACGTCCAGCGCCTGGGCGCTACCGCGCAGCGGCGCATCCAGGCGCACGCCCTGCGCCGACAGACGGCGCACAAGGGCCGCGTCATCCTGCGACAACGCGTGCTGCAAGGCCAGCGCGGCCAGGCCAGGCTTGGCGGCCAGCGTTCCGTCCTCGAGCGGGCCGCGCCAGTCGACCAGCGCCTGCCGGTAGAAGACCGCCACGCGGTCGGCCAGCGACTGCGGCATGCCGTGACCCGACACGCGCTCATCCAGATACTCCAGAACGCGCAGGCCGGGGCTGTCTTCGTCTTCCTCGGGGTCGGTTTCCAGGCACAGCGCGGCAAACGCGGCATGCAGGTCCGGCGCGATGGTCGCGATGCCGTCCTGCTGCAAGGCGTGCGTCCAGCCCGGCAGGCCCTGCTTCCACGCGACCACGCTGCCTGCTCGCGGCCCCGGTTCCACGGCGACGTAGATGCGGTCGCAGTATTCGAAACCGCCTATCGGCAGATAGCGCAGCTTCCCATTCCACGTCGCGCCATCCTCGGCGGCGGCTTCCTCGGCGCACTCCTGCTCGTGCTCGATCCACCCTTGCAGGTCGCGGTACTGGTCGCTGCCGTCGTAGAACAGCTCGGACCAGCTCAAGGCCTCTTCGTTGCCGTCCATCTGCGCGCGCAGATCGTAGGCCAGCTCGCCGCCGGCGGTCAGCCGCCACAGGTCGAGCAACGCCGGCGGCAGCGGGCCCTCGCACAGCGCCTCGATCTCGGCGATGCGGGCGTCGGACATCGGGGGTTGCACATCGATCAGCAGGCGGCCGGCAAACACCGCGATGCCGTGCTCACGCAACGCCAGCAGTTCGCCAGACGTGAAAAACTCGCTCATGTTGAAACTTCAAGGTTGGAGACCGGTGCGATTTTACTAGCGGGGGGTGAAGAATCCCCGCACTAAGATGGCCGACCGCCGTTGGTGTACGGAGTTTGCCCTTGGCCTTCAACACGAGAATGCATGACGCCTGGCTGGTGCGGACCGGCGCTGGCGCGCCGGTCCATCCATGAACGCGGTTCGCGTCAGGCGGCGCCGGCCTCGCGCAATTGCTGTCGCCGATATTCGCCCTGCCGCACATGCATCCAGCCCGGATACTCCGGCGGCAGCGCGCTGACCTTGTCCAGCGCGGCCAGTTCGTCCTGCGTCAACCGGATATCCGTGGCGGCCAGATTGTCTTCCAGCTGGTCCACGCGCTTGGCGCCGATGATGACGCTGGTGACGATCTGCTGGTGCAGCAGCCAGGCCAGCGCCACCTGCGCCACCGACACGCCGCGCGCGTCTGCGATCTGCCGCAGCGCATCAATGCTGTCGTAGGCGCGCTCCCGGTTCACGGGCGGGAAATCGAACGCGACGCGGCGGCTGCCCGCCTCGGCCTCGCCATCACGGCTGTACTTGCCGCTGAGCAGGCCGCCGGCCAGCGGACTCCACACCATCAACCCGACGCCCTCGCTCTGCAGCATGGGAACCAGTTCCCGCTCCAGATCGCGGCCGGCAATCGTGTAGTACGCCTGCAGCGACTCGAAGCGCGCCAACCCCAGGCGCTGCGCGATGCCGAGCGCTTTCATGATCTGCCACGCGGCCCAATTCGATACGCCGATGTAGCGCACGTGGCCATGTTGCACCAGCGTGTCCAGCGCCCGCATGGTTTCCTCGACCGGCGTGGCGGGGTCAAAGCCGTGGATCTGATACAGGTCGATATGGTCCAGCTGCAAGCGGGACAGGCTCTTCTTGACGCCATCCAGGATGTGTACGCGCGAATTGCCGCGGGCATTGACGCCCGCGCTCGTCTGCCCGAAGACCTTGGTGGCGATCACGACGTCCTCACGCGGGATCTTCAGATCGCGCAGCGCCTGGCCCGTGATGATTTCTGAGCGGCCTTCGGAGTACACATCCGCCGTGTCGATGAAATTGACGCCCGCGTCCAGCGCGCGGCCCACCAGCCGGTTGGCGTCTTCCTGTTGCAGGCTGCCGATCTTGCTCCAGAGCTCGCCTTCGCCGCCGAAGGTCATCGTGCCCAGGCAAAGCTCCGAGACGAACAGGCCCGTGCTGCCGAATTTCTTGTATCGCATGTGTGCTCCTTCAGGGGCGGGCGAGCGCGCCGGGCCCCGGAGTGGGACACCGCTGCGGCAGCCTGCCGGGGTGCGGACAGTATGCGTCCGGCGAGCCACGCGCACGCTGCTTGATCCTGCCCTTTTTTTGCCCGATTCTCCGGCCCGGCAGCCAATTCAACGCGACCCGTCGTTTTCTCCGGAATTCCTGCCTAATCCTCCGTTCCCCCATGCCGGCCGGCGCGGACCGCGCAAGATGGCAATACACTGGCGGACACCCAATCCTCTGCCGCCGTCGCCCCTCTTGTTTACGGGCGGCGCGCCCCCGGGAGCCCCTCGATGTCCCTGAATTCTGCCCGATCCCTCGCGCCCGGCATCGCCGCCCAGGACGCCGCCTGCGAACTGGCGCGGTCCGAGCTGCTCTGCACGCTCGAGCGCATGACCGGCAACCTTGAAGGGGCGCTGGATACGCCGGTCGAAGGCCTGTACCTGCATCGGCTGTCGCAGCCGTCGGGGGCCAAACCGGTCGTGCAGAAAGCGGCACTGGCTGTAATCGCGCAAGGATCGAAACGGCTTTTCATCGGTGACGAGACCTATGAATACGATCCCTTCCATTTCCTGATCTCTTCGGTGGATCTGCCCCTCGTGGCCAAGGTGTCGGTGGCCAGCCCGACCCTGCCTTATCTGGGCTTGCGGCTGGACCTGAACCCCGAGGAGATCACCGCGCTGATCAGCGACGAGAACCTGCCGCCGCTGGTGCCGGCCGAAGCCTCGCGCGCGCTTTGCGTCAATCCGCTGGGCAGCACGCTGCTGGACGTGGTGCTGCGCCTGCTGCGGTTGCTGGACACGCCGCGGGACATTCCGATCCTGGCGCCGATGATCAAGCGTGAACTGCTGTACCGCCTGCTGATGAACGGCCAGGGCGTCGTGCTGCGCCAGACGGTGCTGCAGGACAGCCAACTGAACCGCGTGGCCAAGGCGATCCGCATCCTGCGGGACAATTTCGCGCAACCCCTGCGCGTGGAAGAGATTGCGCGCGACGTCCACATGAGCGTGTCGTCGCTGCACCATCATTTCAAGCAGGCCACGGCCATGAGCCCGCTGCAGTACCAGAAGCACCTGCGGCTGCAGGAGGCGCGGCGGCTCATGCTGACGGACGATGCCGGCGTGGCGCTGGCCGCGCACGCCGTGGGATACGAGAGTTCATCGCAGTTCAGCCGCGAGTACAGCCGCCTGTTCGGCACGCCGCCGCTGCGCGACAAACAGCGTTGGAAGGACGAGACGGCGCTGGCCGCCTAACCACGCGCAATCTGCCGGTTTCCGGGCAATTGCCGCAAATCCTCGAATACGATCCGTAGTCCCGCCTGGCTCAGCCGATCCAGCCAAGTGCGCCTGATCCCGCTGGAAACAGGGCCGCGCGCCGTATCATGCGGGGCACCGACGACTCTCGAGGAATTTGCATGCACGACCTGAATGACCTTTATTACTTCGTCGAGGTCGTCAAACACGGCGGATTCGCGCCGGCCGGCCGGGCGCTGGACATCCCGAAGTCGCGGCTGAGCCGCCGCATCGCCCTGCTGGAAGAACGCCTTGGCGTGCGCCTGATCCAGCGCTCCACCCGAACGTTCGCGGTGACCGAACTGGGCCAGGAGTACTACGACCAATGCCTGGCGATGCTGGCGGGCGCCGAAGCGGCGCAGGATGTCATCGACCGCACGCACGCCGAACCGCAAGGCACCATCCGCATCGCCGCACCGCCCGCGCTCATCTATTACTTCCTCGGGGACGTGGTGGCGCGCTTCATGGAAAAGTGCCCCAAGGTGAACGTCTACCTGAAGAGCTTCAGCCGGCCGGTGGACGTGCTGCGCGAAGGCTTCGACCTGGCGGTGCGGGTGCGCTTTGGCGCCATCGAAAGCAGCGACCTTGTCATGAAGAACCTGGGCCTGAGCTGCCAGAGCCTGGTCGCGAGCCCCGCGCTGGCTCGCACACTTCCGGATTCCGCCGATCTGCAGCACATCAGCCGGCAGCCGACCATGGCGCTCGGCACCGAGCAGCGCGAATGCCAATGGCGCCTACTGGGTCCCGACAACGCGCGCCTCGCGGTGCCGTTCATGCCCCGGCTCGTCACGGACGACATGCTGGCGCTCAAGCAAGCCGCGCTGCGGGGCGTGGGGGTCGTCGCCCTGCCGCTCCTGATGATCCGCGAGGAACTGGATGCGGGTACGCTGGTGCCCGTGGGCGCCCCCTGGCAACCCGAGCCCGGCAGCGTGCATGCCGTGTTCCCGTCGCGCCGGGGCCTGCTGCCCGCCGTGCGGGAGCTGTTGGATTTCATGGGAGACGCGTATCGTGAAAACGCGCGCTGCGAAGCCGCGACCCAGACGCGCCACGGCATCCCGACACTGCAACCGGTCCACTCGTTGTCCGATAAATAGAACTCTGAGAGTCGAAATTCCCGTCTACCGGCGCGGTTGTCCTGAAATTAATATCCTTCCTACGCACTCAGCGTTGCACAAAACACCGCGCAACACCGCGCACAACCTGAATAGACCAAGGAATCAGCCATGACCCGCCCCTACGTTAAGCTCGACAAGTCCCAAGCCGCCGTTCTGCTGGTGGATCACCAAGCCGGCCTCCTGTCCCTGGTGCGCGACTTCCAACCCGATCAGTTCAAGAACAACGTGCTGGCCCTGGCTGACCTGGCCGAATACTTCAAGCTCCCCACCATCCTGACCACCAGTTTCGAAGACGGCCCCAACGGCCCGCTGGTCCAGGAACTGAAGGACAAGTTCCCCGACGCTCCCTACATCGCCCGCCCCGGCAACATCAACGCCTGGGACAACGAAGACTTCGTCAAGGCCGTCAAGGCCACCGGCAAGAAGCAACTGATCATCGCCGGCGTCGTCACCGAAGTCTGCGTCGCCTTCCCCGTGCTGTCGGCCATCGAAGAAGGTTTTGACGTGTTCGTGGTGACCGATGCTTCGGGCACCTTCAACGAAGTGACGCGTGACGCCGCTTGGCGCCGCATGGAGCAGGCTGGCGCGCAACTGATGTCGTGGTTCGGCGTGGCATGCGAACTGCACCGCGACTGGCGCAACGACGTCGAAGGCCTGGGCACCCTGTTCGCCAACCACATCCCCGACTACCGCAACCTGATGGCCTCGTACTCGGCCTTCAAGGCGGCCAAGTAAGGTTGCCGCGCGGCCGGCTTGCCGGCCAGACCACGCTGAGACAGCGGTGAAAAAAAGGCCCAGGCAAATCGCCTGGGCCTTTGTCATTTCCGCTTGCGGGCGAAGGGATACGCCTGCTGCGCCAGGAATGTCCCGGGCATATCGTTGTCCAGGATCCCGTAGTTCTGCGGCAGCCGGTTGCCCGCCCCGCGCACCGCGGTGCCGAACAGATAGTCGATGAAGGAAAAGTGCGCCGCGTAGTTCTTGTCGATCGCTTCGGTGTCGGACGAGTGATGCCAGTGATGGAAGTCCGGCGTCACGATGATGTAGCGCAGCCAGCCCCACGGCAGCTTCACGTTGGAATGGATCAGCACGGCCTGGAATCCCACGATGATGATGTAGGCATCGAGCACCGCCTTCGAAAACCCCAGCACGAACAGCACGCCCAACACGGCCACGCGCGTGATCAGCAGTTCAACGATGTGCAGGCGCGAGCCGGCCAGCCAATCCAGCGTGCGCGTGCTGTGATGCACGGCATGGAAGCGCCACATGAAAGGCACCTCGTGATAGATGCGATGCGCGGCGTATTGCGCCAGGTCCGCCACCAGCACGGCCACGAACAGCTCCAGCAGATATGGCATCGACTGGATCGCCTGTTGCAGCGGTTCGTACGCCGCCCAGGAAAACAGACGGTGGATGAAGAAGTTGATGCACAGCAGCACCGCGCCCACCGACAGGTGATTGAACAGAAAGTGCTTCATGTCCACCTGCCACTCGCCGCGGAACACGGGCTGGCCGGGGTACAGCGGCGTCAGCTTTTCAAAGATGATAAAGACGGTGCTGGACGCCAGCAGATCCAGGATGAACCAATCAAGACCCAGGTACGGATGGCCGCCGGTGTTGGTGGCATTGACCGCTACCTGGCTGCCGCCAGCAGCCACCGCGCAGCACACCAGCACGAACGCGGAAATATTAAGCCAGCGCTGCCGCCCCAGCACCGTGTTGGCCAGCGCGATCGAACCGGACACCAGCAGCGCGCCGAACAGCAGCGTGCGCATGGCTTCCACCGAATAGAAGCTGCGCAGCTCGGGCGTGGTCAGGTAGGCGGGAAAGTGAAACGCCAGCACGCCCAGCACAGAAAGAATCGCCAAAAACAGCGCGATCACGCCGCTCATCATTCCGGTGCCGGGATGAATCCGGCCGTCCTGCTTGAAAAGATCCATCACTCTGCGATAGACGGGGGCGTGCTGTTTCATTGGGGATCTGGGACAGTCCAAGGGGAAGCGAGTGTATCGCCGGGGACGGACCCTTCTGTAAAGAAACGTGAACGCTCACGACAGAATGGCTCATTTATTGACACCCTTGCGCGGGGTCAACGGCGCACAGCCGTGGTTCGACCCGTAAGGTTGACAAGGCGTTGTCATTGGCGTGTCATGGCCTTTGACGCTGATGATCGCGTCGTGACAGGCGCATCGTCGGTCCCGTCAACCGGTTCCTCAAGAGGCCTTTATGTTCCCTGAATACCGCGAGCTCATTACCCAACTCAAGTCCGAAAACGCTCACTTTTCGGCGCTGTTCCAGCGGCATAACGATCTGGACCAGGAAATCCAGAACATGGAGGACGGCATCAAGCCGTCCTCGGGCGCCGCGATCGAGGTGCTTAAAAAAGAAAAACTGCACCTGAAAGACAAGCTCTACGGCCTGCTCCGCGCGGCCGACCAGAACGGCCACGGCAAAAGCAACGGCAGCTGACCTGCCGCTCGGCGCGGGCTACATCAGTTCCAGGCCCGCGCCCTTGACGACGGAGGCGTACTTCGTCATTTCCGAACGGAAGTACGCCACCGTCTGTTCCGGCGGCATCAGGACGATACGGTTGTTCTGGGTCGCCATCGCCTGCTTCACCTCCGGCGAGTTGAACGCGCGCCCCAGCGCGTCGTAGATGCGGCGCACGTCCGCTTGCGGCAACTTTGCCGGCCCGACCGCCGCAAACCATCCGCCGATCTCGTAGTCCGCCATCCCCTGTTCGCGCAGCGTCGGCAGGTCGGGCAGCGCCGCCATGCGCTCCGCGCCACAGGCGCCCAGCGCCTTGAGCGCACCGCTCTTGATCTGCGGCAGCACGGACGGCAGCGACAGCACGCCAAAGTCGACCTGCCCGCCGATCAGATCGGCCATCATCGGACCCACGCCCTTGTAGGGAATGTGCCGCGCCTTCACGCCCGCTTGCTGCACGTACATTTCCGCGGCCAGGTGCAGGATCGTGCCGTTACCCGAGGACGCGTAGTTATAGCGGCCGGGTTGGCTCTTCAAGAGCGCGGTCAGCGCCTTGATGTCGTTGGCGGCAATCTTTTGCGGATTGGCGACCAGCAGGAACGGCGTCATGCCCACCATGCTGATCGGCGTGATGTCGGCCAGCGGATCGAACGGCAGGCTCTTGTAGACGCTCGGGAAGATGACATGGTTGTTCGACACCATGCTGAGCGTGTACCCATCGGGCGCCGATCGCACCAGCGCCGACGTGCCCACGATGCCGCCCGCGCCCGGCTGGTTTTCCACCACGACGGTATGGCCCAGCGCGGTGGACAGCGCTGGCCCCGCCGCCCGCGTGATCGTGTCCACGCCGGACCCCACGCCCACCGGCAAAATGAATTTCACCGGCCGGTCCGACTGCGCCCACGTCACGCCGGGCACGCCCAGCATGGCGGCGCCCAGCGCACCCAGAACCTGGCGGCGGCTCCAGCGCCCGCCCGCACGTTGATTGCTCATGTCTGTCTCCTGATGGTTTTTGTATCGGCCGACTTGCGCGGCCGTTTACTGCAAGGGCTTCAATCATTGCGCTGGCGCGGCATGCTGCCCGCTTTGTGCGCGCCGTTACCTCATGCCGCGGCGCCCTGCTCGCGCAACGCTTCGATCTGTCCGGCGTCGTAGCCCAGCGCTTGCAGAAGGTCTTTGGTGTCCGCCCCCAGCACAGGCGGATCGCGCCTCACTCCAAGCCGCTGCCCGTCCATCATCAGCGGAAACAGCGCGGCGCCGGCGGTCTGCCCGGCACGCTCGCCGTCGGGCAGACGGATCTCGGCCAGCCCGCCGGTGGCGCGCAGGTGCGGATCGTCGTACAGCTCCTCGGGCTTGACGATGGGGGCGAACGGCAGACCGATGCGTTCGAATACGGCCGCCAGTTCGGCGGCGCGGTAATGTGCCAGCCGCTTGCGCAGATCCGCCAGCAGCGTGGGCCGCAACAGGACCCGGTCATTGTTCGTGGCCATTGCGGGATCGTTCTTCAGGTCGTCGAATCCGAAGGCATCGCAGAACGTCACCCACTGCGCGTCGCTCACTGCCGCCAGGAATATCTGCTCGCCATCTTTGACCGTGAAGACGTCGTAGAGCGCCCAGGCGGACACGCGCTGCGGCATCGGCGCGGACGGCTGGCCCGTGATCGCGTACTGCAGCATGTGTTGGCCCACGAGGAACACATTGTTCTCGAACAGCGCCGACTGCACTTCCTGCCCCCGCCCGGTGATGCCGCGCTGGATCAGCGCCGCCATCGCTCCGATGGCGCCGAACATGCCGCCCATGATGTCGTTCACGCTGGTGCCGGCGCGCACCGGATCGCCCGGCCGCCCGGTCATGTAGGCCAGCCCGCCCATCATCTGCACGACCTCGTCCAGGGCCGTGCGCATGGCGTAAGGGCCCGGCAAAAAGCCTTTGTGGCTGACGTAGATGAGGCGCGGATTCGCTTTGGACAGCGAGGCGTAGTCCAGGCCGAATTTCGCCATCGTGCCGGGCCGGAAGTTTTCCGCCACCACGTCGGCGCTGGCGGCCAGCTTGCGCGCCACTTCCGCGCCCGCCGGGCTTTGTATGTCCAGCGCGATGCTCTTCTTGTTGCGGTTGAACATCGGAAAAAAGCCCGCGCCGACGCCCAGCAGATGACGCGTGCGGTCACCGCGCACAGGTTCGACCTTGATGACTTCGGCGCCCAGATCGGCCAGGACCATTCCGCAGGTGGGGCCCATGACCATGTGGGTGAACTCCACGACGCGCAGGCCGGCCAGCGGCAACGGACGGGAGGATGGGGGAACGGCGGCGTTTTGCATGGTAAGGCTCGATGTCGATGCGTGATGCGCGCGCTCAGGCCGGCTGGCCGATGCGTGCAGGATAGGTCTTGGGCAGGCCGGCGCGCCACAGCGCGCCGTGCAGGGGCTGATCGGGCAGCCACCCGGCGGCGGCTTCGCGCAAGGCGAGCAGACGGGGCAGATCGACGCCGGTCTCGATGCCCATGCTCTGCAGCATGAACACGAGGTCCTCGGTGCTGACGTTGCCGCTGGCGCCTGGCGCGTGCGGGCAGCCGCCGATGCCGGCCAGGCAGGCGTCAAAGCGGGCCACCCCGGTGTCCAGCGCGGCCAGCACGTTCGCCAGCCCCAGCCCCCGTGTGTCGTGAAAGTGCGCGCAGCACAGGCGATCGCCCGCGATGCGCCTTGCCGCCTCAAACAGGCGTCCCACCGAGGCCGGATCGGCATATCCCACGGTATCGGCCAGACTGACGCGGTCGGCGCCGGCATCCAGCAGCGCCTGCATGAGCCGCAGCACTTCCTCCTGCTGCACTTCGCCCTGCAACGTGCAGCCAAAGGCCGTTCCGACGCCACCCTCGATCAGCATGGACGAACCCGCCGCGTCGCGCGCCGCGCGCATCTGGCCGACCATCGCCACCACCTCGTCCGGCGTCTTGCGCAGGTTCGCCAGGCTGTGCGCGTGGCTGGCCGACAGCGGCACCAGCATCAGGTGGGCGCCGCTGGCCAGCGCCAATTCCGCGCCCTTCAGATTGGGAACCAGCACGGACACCATCAGGCCGGCAAGCTGCGTGGCATGCGCGATCAGTTCCGCCGTATCCGCCAACTGCGGCAGCAGGCGGGCGGGCACGAACGAGCCCACTTCGATCTCGCGCTGGCCCGCCGCGTAGGCCGCGTCGATCCAGTCGAGTTTGATCTGCGTGGGCATCACGACAGAAAGGCTCTGCAGGCCATCGCGCAGGCCCACTTCACGGACCGTGACGGCCGATGGGCGACAGGCGGGTTCTTGGATGGGCATGGCGACAAGGCCTCTAAAAAGACAAAGCCCAGTGTAGATATTCTCAAACCAGCCACAAGCGGTATTTTGGAACGCTTAAAATTCCGTTTCGGAACATCAAACAGGATGACCGCCATGCGCGACCTCGACATCACCACCCTGCGGCTCTTCGTCTCCGTCTGCGAGACCGGCAACATTGCCCGCGCCGGCCAGCGCGCCAACATCGTGGGGTCGGCCATCAGCAAGCGGCTCGCGCAGCTTGAGGACACCGTGGGCGCCAAACTGCTGACGCGCAAGCGCCGGGGCGTCGAGCCCACCGAAGCCGGCGAAACGCTGCTGGAGCACGCGCGCGCCATCCTCGCCAGTTCCGAACGCATCGAACGCGACATGTCCGCCTACGCCAGCGGCGTGAAGGGGCAAGTGCGCATCCTGGCCACCGCGTCGGTCCTGGCCGAATCCCTGGCAGAGGACATCGCGGCCTTTCTTCAAGCCGCCCCCCACCGCAACATCCGGGTCGACATGGAAGAACGCGTCAGCCAGGAGGTCGTGCGCGGCGTCCGCGAGGGCATCGCCAGCCTGGGCATCTGCTGGGATGCGGCCGATTTTCATGGGCTGGAACGGCGTCCCTACCGGGGCGACCGCCTGGCCATCGTCACCGCGCCGGGCCATCCGCTCGCTGACCGCGAAGCCGTTTTCTTTGAAGACGCGCTGGAGTATGAGCATGTCAGCATGCCGGCCGCCGGCGCCGTCCTGCGCATGTTGCAGACGGCAGCCAACGACAGCGGCAAGGCGCTGCGGCACCGCGTCACGGTCAGCAACTTCGACTCGGCCTTTCGCGTCGTGCTGGCGGGACTGGCCATCAGCGTGGCGCCCATCGAAGTCGCCACGCCCTATGCGATGGCGCACGGGCTGCGGGTGCTGCCGCTGAAGGACGCCTGGAGCCGGCGGCGCTTTGCGATCTGCATGCGTAGCGAAGCGGCGCTGCCTGCGGCGGCGGCATTGTTGCTGGATCATCTGGTGGCGGCGGGCGCGAGCAGCGAGTCGTGAACTGGCGTGGGCTTGGACGGGGCTTCGGCGTGCGCATCGACCGGGAGCAGGCAAGTCAGGGATGATTAGCCATGCTAATCAAAGATTAGGATATTTAGTTTTTCTAATTTCCCAGCCAGCGCTAGTCTGAGCGCCCCCTAATGACCTGCCAGACCTTGCAGTATGTCCACCGCCTTCATCCCTGGATTTCTCCTCGGCCTCAGCCTCATCGTCGCCATCGGCGCACGAAACGCCTTTGTGCTGCGGCAAGGCTTGCGCAAGGAGCATGTCTTCCTGATCTGCCTGACTTGCGCGCTGTCCGACGCCATCCTGATCGCGGCGGGCGTGGCGGGCTTTGGCATGGCGGTCGGCCTGCTGCCGTGGCTGGAGCCCGCCATGCGCTACGGCGGCGCCTTGTTTCTCTTTGTCTACGCGGCGCGCAGCCTGCACTCGGCGTTTCGCAAGCAGCACGACCATCTATCACCCTCGTCCCGTCAGGCAAATAGCCCGTTAGCGGCGCTGGCCACGTGTCTGGCGCTCACCTGGCTAAACCCGCATGTCTACCTGGACACCGTCGTCCTGCTGGGCTCCATCTCCAGCCAGTACGAAGGGCGCAAGCTGGCCTTTGCTGCCGGCGCGATCTGCGCGTCGTTCTGCTTTTTCTTTGCGTTGGGATATGGCGCGCGGCTCCTGCGACCCGTCTTCGCCAATGCCACCGCGTGGCGTGTGCTGGATGCCTGCGTCGGCATCCTGATGATCGTGATCGGCATACAGCTGGTGAGGTAATCCTCATCCTTCTGACGGACGGCGAAGGCGGCGGCGCGCTGCTACGCTGCCCTACCCGTCGTCCTTGAAGGATCGTCCGCCATGAGAATCGCAGCTGGCGCCGCCGGCGCATTGGCCATCCTGCTGTGCAGCGGCCCGGCCTTTGGCCAGTATGTGGTGCGGACCCAGGACATGAGCGGCAAATGGAGCGTGCCCAACCCGCAGTACGAAGGCGTGCCCGAGCTGTTCCGGGCAAGCTCGGGCGCCAAACGTGCCTGCCTGGATCGCGGCCCGCCCAGCAACCTGTACCGCGCCGCCAAGGTCATCGACCTGCGGACCGGCGAAGAGGTGCTGGTGGTGGACTGCATTCCGATCCGCAACGAGCAGCGCCAGCGATCGGAGCAGATTCGGGCCAATGCGTTGAAGGCGGCGCCGACGCAGTGACCCCTCGTTCTTGAAACGTGGCGCCGTCCGTGATGGCGCGCCGCCAGGGTTCGGCGGCGTAAGCCACGCGTCTTTGCGACGAGCGCCCTATCGCTTCTTTTGCGCGCCGTCCCTTTCGCCCGCGGACGCGTTCATGTAGTCCTTGACCGTGCCGTCCTTGTTGTAGGTCACCGTCAGCGTGCGCTGATCCTGCATGGCGCCGTACTCGCTGTTGTTGAAGTAGAACCATGACGCGGTGCGCAGGCCTTGCGAATTGACCTGCTGCGTGCGAGGGGGACCAAAGTCGCGGACCATCTCATCGAACGTCGTGACGTTGATCTGGATGGCTTGCACCTTATCTTGCGTGATCATGTCTCCCGGCGCGGGAGCAGCGCAGCCCGCCACGATGGCGGCCACGAAAAGCACGGACGATCTCATTGAACTTCCCCAGTCCTGTGTCAGCCGGCAAACGCGGCCGTTGTGTTTGTGAATTCCGAACGAGCATAAGAATACTCTGCCCGCTGCCGCGCGCAGCGTGGGCGTGCGCCGCAATGGCCGGTTAACGTCTGTCACGTTGCGGTCATCTACAATGCCGCCAGTTGCCGAGCGCGAAGTGGCGCCGGCCCGCAACAAACAGGCAGCATGACCCGCGCGAAGAAATCAGCACCCAGAAAGAGAGCACCGGCCAGCAAAAGCCGGGCCGCCAGCCCCGGCCGCATCTACCGATTCCTGCGAACGTTCACGCTCACGTCGCTGGCCGCTTTCGGCGCGGCCACGTACGCGCTGAACCCGCAATGGCGCGCCCACTTCTCCATCGACGACATCCTTGCGCGCGTCGGTTGGCCGACCCAGGAAAAGTTCGCGCCGGCCGCGGTGCCCGCCGGCGGCATGGCGCACACGCGCTTTGCCGACTGTCCGCAATTCTTCCCGCAGCAGCGCCCGCCCGTCGTGCCCGCCAGCCAGGCGCTGCGCGAGCTGTGCTTTTCAAACTTCGCCATCCTGCACAACGGCCAGACCAAGACGCCGGTGTTCGTGGCCGAGCGCCTGAACCGCAAGATCCTGACGCAGGCGCAGGGCATGGAGCGGTCCGACAAGTTCTATGCCGAGGCACGCGTGCCGCGCGCCGAACGCGCTGAACTGACGGACTACAAGGGGTCGGGTTACTCGCGCGGTCACATGGCGCCGGCGGGCGACATGTCCACCCATGAGTCCATGGCGCAAAGCTTTTCACTGGCGAACATGGTGCCGCAGGACCAGCGCCACAACGGTGGGCCGTGGAGCCAGATCGAACAGGACACGCGCAAATACGTAATGCGGGCATCGGGCGACGTGTATGTGTTCACCGGGCCGTATTACGGCGACAAGCCCAAGGAGATTGGGTCCGGCGTGGCGGTTCCGAGCCATCTGTTCAAGGTGGTGTTTGATGCGTCCACGGGGCGCTCGTGGGTGCATTGGCAGGCGAACAGCGCGAGCACAAAGGCGGGGGCGCCGATCAGTTATGAAGAGTTCGCGCGCCGCACGGGGATGCAGTTGCTGCCGACGGGGAATTGAACGTCTCGTCGGCGTTGACTGCCCGGTTTTGGTTTAGGTGTCGACCGCATATCGCCCGCGGCGCCTACTTCGGCCGCGGCGATGGCAACCCCTGATCCACGGCGGGCCACTCTCCGGCCCGCAGGCGCGGCAGGCACAGCACCATCGCCTTCGCCACATTGCGCACCTCTTCCTGCAACGCCGAGTCCTCGTCCAGCTCGGCATGACTCGTGGCATACGGCTTGTAGTAGCCAATGTAGCGATCCAGCTTCGACGACGCCCCGGCATCCACCAACCCCATCCATTCGAGCCAGTCGCAGAGCGCGCGCCGCTGCCCCTCAATGCCCGCCACGTCGCCGTGCACCACCACGCCGTAGGCGCGGCCAGCCAAATGCTTCGGAAACGGCCATCCGTCCATTTCGATCTGCTTGGCCTTCCTCGCGTCTTTGCCTGACGTCGTCGTCGGATCGGGGTTGCCGCCATCCGCACAGACCAGCCGGTCGATCATCAGCTTCAGGACGCTGGGCGACTGATACCAATAGGTCGGCGCGAGCAGGATCACACCATGCGCCGCCATCCACTGCTCGTAGATGTCGTTCATCGCATCGTTGTCCTGCGCGAGCGAATGGTTGGGATAACAGCTACAGGGCCAATGGCAGAGCGGCATCGCGGTGGACACGCAGCCTTTGCAGGGGTGGATGAGGTACTGGTATTCCGACGTGAGGCGGCTCAGATCCAGCATGTCCGCCTGCACACTGGCCGACTCCAGTTCGTCGCGCACGATTTCCGACAGCCGCCAGGTCTTTGAGACCTCGCCAGGACAGGTCCCGTCATTGCGCGCCGCGCCGTTGACCACCAGGACGCGGGAGCGCGTTTCCGGATCGCGCTGCACCAACGCCGCGCGCGCGAGGCGGTCACGGGCATCTTTCCATTCCACAGATAAGTCGTAATCGGGATCTGCGTAACCTGATCCCGCCTTGACGGTATCGGGCGCCTTGCGTCCATTCTCGTAGGCATCCCAGGCGATGGCCTCAAGCCTTTCCAAGGCTTCGGTTTCAGACTTGAACGCCGGGTCATAGAAGCGGCGCATGAAACGCAGGCGGAATGTGTCGCGGGGCAGCTTGCCGGAATATTGTCCTGTTCGGACGTCGAGCTTCGGATTGGCCATTGCAGTGGTTCCGCGAAGATGAACCCTGCCAGGCAGCAACTCTCATGCCCGCCTGCTTGCCGCATGGCTTGTGCATTCGGCTGATGACTGCGCGGGCGCGTCACACCTTTCAAGCGCGCATCGAGTGCAGTAGGATGAACCGACCGACTGGAGGAATTATGCAAACAGCCAAATGGGACTTTCAGATCGCGCAGCCAGAGCAGGAAGGCGATGAATGGCGCATCGGCTACACGCTGATCTCACCGATCGCCGGCGTGCCGTCCGAACGCATTGCCATCGACGAGCGGTTTCATTCCGCGCATGGCGCAATTGCCGAGGCGACCCGCCTCGCGCAGATTCATGTTGCCGACCTGAACGGTGAAGCGCCGGCGTTCGAACGTCCGAGCGATGCCGAGGTGCCGTTCGACAAGGACCAGCGGTTTTAGGCAGTCGCTCGCAAACAGACAAACGCAGCCACGCGAACGTTTCTCGCGTGGCTGCAAATCGCTACGTTTGTGCGTTCTACGACAGGCCGTTCAGCGGGCCGGCGCCGGTGCCGTGCTGGCTGGTGTAGCCGGATTCGCCGGGGTGGCGGGCACCTGAATCTCTTTCTTGCGCAATACGCCACCGCCCTGCACGCTACCCTGCACATTCGTGGGCGAGGTCATCTTGGCCACGCAGGTTGCACGCTGCGATTCGGGCAGACGGTTGCAACGAGCCAGCTCATTCTGCCGAAGTTGCTCGGGGCTCTCCGCACTCAGATTCTGACGATCACGCTCTTGCCGTGCCGCCGCCGCTTCGCGCAGGCAAGTTTCCAGCGGTTGGCCGGAGGCGCCGCTCTTGCAGGTGGCGACATCCTGCTGATGCTGCGCTTGCGAGGTAGCGCTGGTGTCAGCGGCGTAAGCCGCGCCCGTGGCCCACGTCATACCCGCCATGCAAAGAATCGCGGAAACTCTTTTCAGGGGCACTTGAACAGCATTCATCTTGTGAACAGTATTCATGGTCAGCTCCTCAAAAAAGGGACATGCGCCCGGCGACACGCCGAACGGAATCTCCCGGCGATATATCTACCACGCGGGGTTCAGAAGCAGCAGCGAACGAAGTAACGCGATGTGTCAACCGCCGCGTTCGATAGGCGTGTTTCAACGCGCAAGGTAGGCGCGTACGAGTTCCATCAGATACTGACCTTGCGGCGTCGGCGTGGTGTCACGGCGGCGCACGATATACACATCCCGCGCGATGTCGGGATCCAGCACAGGAATCGACTTCAGGCCATACCCATGCGCTTCGAACAACGCCGGCATGATGGTCACGAAATTGCCCGATTGCACCAGCCCGATCATGGTAGCCAGCTGATCGACTTCGATGGTCCAGGGCAACTCCAGCCCGCGAGCGTTCAGGACGCTGTCGATCTGCAAACGGGTGGAACTGACCGGATTCAGCCCCACTACCGGCAGGCCCGGCAGCTTTTTCCAAGACAGCTTGCGGCTGCGTGGCGCCAGGGCAGAACCCTCGGCAAACACCAGGTTGTAGCCATAGGTGGCGACGCGCTCGGCCTCCAGGGTGGGACCGAATGACACCGGCGTGGTGATGCCGAATTCCACCTCGCGCTCTTCGACCAGTCCCGTCGTGACGGTCGCGTTGCCGTCGCGGATGGACAGATACACCTGCGGATGCCGTGCATAGAATTCGGGCAGCACATTCGGCAGCACCGAATAGCCTACCGAAGCCACCGTGCTCACCATCAGCGTGCCTTCGTGCCCCCGCGCCCGGCGGGCGGCCTCGGTCAGGCTGGCATCCATCTGGGTAACGATGGGCAGCACGCGCTCATACAGCGCGCGGCCTATCGACGTCAGCACCACGCTGCGCGTCGTACGTTCAAACAAGCGTCCGCCGATTTCCGATTCCAGCTTTGCGATACGCCGGCTCAAAGCCGACGTCGTGACGCACAGCAGCGCAGCGGCGGACGTGTACTGGCCCATGCGCGCCACGCAGCAGAACGCGCGGATATCTTCCAGATCGTAATTGATTCGCATGGATCAAGAATCGTTGAAATTTTTTCGATAGACGTAACTATACGCGCGGCCTGAACATGCAGGCATCACTTCAACGAGCCATCATGAATCCACAAGGCAAGGGCATTTTCCTGAAATCGATGAACAGCTTCTTCGTGGGCGGCGCGACCGCCGTGCTTGAAGGCCTGCCCGTCGAATATCGCAGCATGGTCCTGAACGGTTCCCCGCGCGAGGTCAACCCGAACGGAGAGCAGGTCTATGGGCAGATGTATGTCCAGGAATACCGCCTGGCACAGCCCCGGCATCCGGATCCGGTGCTGCTTTGGCATGGCGGGGGCATGACCGGCTGCACATGGGAAACGACCCCAGATGGCCGCAACGGCTGGCTGTGGAAATTCCTGGATGCCGGTTACGACGTCCTGGTCAGCGACGCAGTGGAACGCGGCCGTTCGTCCTGGGCACGCTTTCCGCAGGTGTATCGCGAGTCGCCCGTCTTTCGCACCAAGCGCGAGGCCTGGACGACGTTTCGAATCGGACCCGTCTACGACCCGGATCCGCCGCAGCGAAAGGCCTATCCAGGGCAACAGTTTCCCACCGAGGCGTTTGACGCGTTCGCCAATCAATGGGTGCCGCGCTGGCCGGGCCATGAATCCATGATTCTGGCGGCGTACGAAGCGTTGATCGACCGGGTGGGGCATTGCCATATCGTCGCCCACAGCCAGGGCGCGGGCTTTGCCGCCGAAATTGCGCGCCGCCGTCCTCAAGCAGTGCGCCGGGTGGTGGGCGTGGAGCCTGGCGGTATGCCGCAAGCGGCCCCGATTGAAGCGCTGCCGCCGCATCTTGTTGTGTGGGGCGACTTCATCGAAGCGTCGGGCTCGCACTGGGTCGGCTACCGCCAACAAGCCGAGCGTTATCTGGATTCCATCCGGGGGTGCGCCGACGTGTCGGTGCTGGACCTGCCCGCCAACGGCGTCGCGGGCAATTCCCACCTGCCGATGATGGACCGCAATAGCGACGAGGTGTTCCAACGCGTCTTGAAGTGGCTGCAAAGCTGAAGCAACACGAACGAAAACAACAGGAGACAACCATGACCATTCGACCCCTTTCCTGCGCAGCGCTGCTGGGAGCCCTTGTGTTGGGAGGAACCAGCGCGGCGCATGCGCAGGCCTACCCCGCCCATCCCATCAAGCTCATCGTGGGCTACGCACCGGCAGGATCGGTGGACACGTTCGCTCGCATCATCGCCCCCGAACTGGGCCGCGAGCTGGGGCAGACCATCGTCATCGAGAACGTCGCGGGAGCCGGCGGCATCATCGGCGTCACGCGCGCCGTCAACGCCAAGCCCGACGGGTACACGGTGCTGATGGGCATCGTGTCCGATGTCGTGATCGCGCCCATTCTGCAATCGTCGGCGAAATACACCTACCGCGACCTGGCCGCCGTCGCGCCGCTGGGCACAAGCGGCGTTGGCGTCGTGGCGAATCCGAACCTGGGCGTGAAATCGTTCGGCGACCTGATTGCACGGGCCAAGGCAAACCCGGGCAAGCTGACGTACGGCGCCACGGGCGTCGGCTCGCTGCCCGCCATCGCCATGGAGAGCTTCAAGCTCACCACGGGTACGGACATCACGTTCATTCCCTACGCCAGCGCCTCGAAAATCGCGACCGATGTCATCGGCGGCAATGTTGATATCGCGGTGTCCGGGCTGCCAGCCCTGCTCGAACTAATTAAAAGCGGCCGTGTGACGGGCGTGGGCGTCATGAGCCGCGACCGCGACATCGGCAACCCGGACTTGGCGTCGGCGGGTGAAACACCGGAACTCAAAGGGATGGACTATTACTTCTGGACCGGAATTTTCGCACCGTCGAATACGCCGGAGCCCATCGTCCAGACGTTGAACGCCGCGTTCAGCCGTGTCATGGCCAAGCCGGAGATCCAGGCACGGTTCAAGGAATTGGGTGTCAAGGTCAGCCCGGCCACCTCGCCGTCTGCGTTCGGCCAGTTTGTGGCAAGCAGCGATGCGCAATGGCAAAAGCTGATCGAAGAAGCGAAGATCCCGCGTCAGTAGGAGGAAGGGACGGAGCATGCGCTTACACGCCTGAGCTCACACGCTCGAAGCCCGATCGCGAGTCGGGCAGACCAACAAAATGGCCCCAACCTCGGTGAGTTTGGGGCCATCTTTATGGTGGTCCCAATTTTCTTGGACCACCTGTCGTCTTTGCTTGCACTGCGGAAATCCGGAGACCCGCATGGATATTGGTCGGGGCGGTGGGATTCGAACTCACGACCCTCTGCTCCCAAAGCAGATGCGCTACCAGGCTGCGCTACGCCCCGAAGGGTGGCAACTATACCAGAAAGCGATCACTCGCGGCCGAGGTTCAACCAATCGGCGACGTAACAAAATAACCGCCCTGCATCCCATCAAATGAAAAACGGCGCGCCACCCAGGCGCGCCGCTTCCAGCACTGCAGGACAAATCGCGATCAGCCAAAACGGCCCGTGATGTAGTCCTCAGTTTCCTTGCGCGAAGGCTTCACGAAGATCTGGTCAGTCTGCCCAAACTCCATCAGCTCGCCCAAGTACATATACGCCGTGTAATCCGAGCAACGCGCAGCCTGCTGCATGTTGTGCGTCACGATCACGACGGTGTAGTCGTTCTTCAGTTCGGCGATCAACTCTTCGATCTTGGCGGTGGAGATGGGATCCAGGGCCGAGCACGGCTCGTCAAGCAGGAGCACTTCGGGCTTGATCGCCACGCCGCGCGCGATGCACAGACGCTGTTGCTGGCCGCCGGACAGGCTGTTGCCGCTCTGGTGCAGCTTGTCCTTCACTTCGTTCCACAGCGCGGCCTTGCTCAGCGCCCATTCCACGCGCTCGTCCATTTCGCCCTTGGACAGGCGTTCGAACAGACGCACGCCGAAGGCGATGTTGTCGTAGATGCTCATGGGGAACGGCGTGGGCTTCTGGAAGACCATGCCGATCTTGGCGCGGATCAGCGAGATGTCGGTCTTGGCCGTGAGCAGATTGTCGCCGTCCAGCAGAATTTCGCCCTCGGCGCGCTGGCCGGGGTACAGCTCGAACATGCGGTTGAACGTGCGCAGCAGCGTCGATTTGCCGCAGCCCGACGGGCCGATGAAGGCGGTGACCTTCTTCTCCTGGATCGACATGTTCACGTTGCGAATCGCGTGGAACTTGCCGTAGTAGAAGTTCAGGTTCTTGACCTCGAGCTTGTTCTTGACTGCGGTAGCGGTGTTTTCCATTGGGTTTCCCTTGGATGTCGGCGCGTCCAGCGCGCCGGCAAAGCGATCTTTATTTGCGGAACAGGTTGCGGGCGATGATGTTGATGCCCAACACCAGCAGCGTGATCAGCGTGGCGCCGGCCCAGGCCAGGTTGTTCCAGTCCTTGAAGGGGCTGGCGGCGTATTGGTAGATGACGACCGGCAGGTTGGCCATCGGGCCGTTCATGTTCAGCGACATGAACTGATTCGACAGCGCGGTGAACAGCAGCGGCGCGGTTTCGCCGGAGATGCGGGCGATCGCGAGCAGCACGCCGGTGATGATGCCGGACTTGGCGGCGCGATAGCAGACCAGCGTGATCATGCGCCACTTCGGGCAGCCCAGCGCGGCGGTCGCCTCGCGCAGGCTGTTGGGCACCAGCAGCAGCATGTTGTCGGTGGTGCGGACCACGACCGGGATCACCAGGATGGACAGCGCAATGGCGCCGGCCCAACCCGAGTAATGCCCGACCTGCGCCACATACACGGCATAGATGAACAGGCCGATGATGATGGACGGCGCCGACAGCAGCACGTCGTTCAGGAAGCGCGTGGCCGGCGCCAGCCAGCCGCGCTGGCCGTATTCAGCCAGATAGGTGCCGGCCAGGATGCCGACCGGCGTGCCGATCAGCGTGCCGACGCCCGCCATCATCACACTGCCGAGAATGGCGTTGAGCAAGCCCCCCGCCTGGCCCGGCGGCGGCGTGATTTCGGTGAAGAGCGTGTACGACAGCGCGGGCGCACCCTTCATCAGCAACGTGAGAATGATCCAGAACAGCCAGAACAGGCCGAAGACCAGCGTCGTCATCGACACGGCGAGCATGATGCGATTGACCACGCGGCGCCGGCGGTAGATGCCGTTCTGCATGTTGAGTACGGATTCAGCCATGATTTTTTCCTTGTGCTCCGGGCGTCAGGTCTTCTTGCCTTCGCCGGCGGACAGGCGGACCAGCAGCGTCTTGGCCAGGGCCAGCACGATGGTCGTGATCAGGAACAGGATCAGGCCCAGTTCCAGCAATGCCGCCTTCTGGATGCCGCCCGCCTCGTTGAATTCGTTGGCGAGCGCCGAGGCGATGGAGTTGCCGGGCGAGAACAGGGAACCGGACCACTTGAAGGCGTTGCCGATGACGAAGGTCACGGCCATGGTCTCGCCCAGGGCACGGCCCAGGCCGAGCATGATGCCGCCGATGACGCCCGACTTGGTGAAGGGCAGCACTACGCGCCACATCACTTCCCAGGTCGTGCTGCCCAGGCCGTAGGCCGATTCCTTGAGCATCGCGGGGACCAGTTCGAACACGTCGCGCATCACCGCGGCGATGAACGGGATGATCATGATCGAGAGGATCAGGCCGGCGGTGAAAATGCCGATACCGAACGGTGGGCCCGCAAACAGCCCGCCGATGATGGGAAGATTGCCCAACGTCGCGATCAGGAACGGCTGCACGTACTGCTGGAACACCGGCACGAAGACGAACAGGCCCCACATGCCGTAAATGATGGACGGAATGGCCGCCAGCATTTCGATGGCGGTGCCCAGCGGGCGGCGCAGCCAGGTCGGGGAGAGTTCGGTCAGGAAGATGGCGATGCCGAAGGACACCGGCACGGCGATGATCAGTGCGATCGCGGACGTCAGCAACGTGCCGATGATCGGCACGACGGCGCCGTAATTGGAGTTGACCGGGTCCCAGTCATTGAGCCACAGGAACGACAGGCCATATTTGGCCAGCGATTCGCGGCTGCCGTAGATGAGGGAGATGAGAATCGCCGCCAGAAGAATGAACACCAGGAAGGCGAACAGGCGGGTCAGATTCTTGAACAGCGCATCCATCAGCGCGTTTTTTGTTTGCTTCATAGGCGAAGGCGTGCCGGTAGTCACGGAATCCGCCACGCTGGGCGGAAGCGGCACACTATTATCCATTACCGCGCTCATGGATGGACTTTCCTTAGGAAACCTGGGGGAACAGCAGAGAGGTCGATTTACAAGCGGCGGCCCCGCCCGCCATCAGGCGTCGGGGCCGCTCGGTACTGATTTACTTCCAGACAGCCTGGCCGTCAGCGGACTTCACTTCGCCCCAGGCGGCGCGGATTTCCTTGGTCACGGCTTCCGGCAGCGGCACGTAGTCCATGGCTTCAGCCGACTTGGCGCCGTTCTTGAAGGCCCAGTCGAAGAAGTCCAGCACAGCCTTGCCCTGAACCGGCTTGTCTTGCGACTTGTGGATCAGGATGAAGGTGGCGGCGGTGACGGGCCACGAATCGGCGCCCGGCTCGTCGGTCAGGACCACGCCCATGCCCGGCGCGCTCTTCCAGTCGGCGTTGGCGGCCGCGGCGGCGAAAGCCTTTTGCTCGGGCTGGACGAACTTGCCGTCCTTGTTCTGCAGTTGCGTCCAGGCCAGCTTGTTCTGCTTGGCGTAGGCGTATTCGACGTAGCCGATCGAGTTCTTCAGCTGGCCGACGTAGGCGGCGACGCCTTCGTTGCCCTTGCCGCCCTGACCGGTGGGCCACTTGACGGCCTTGCCTTCACCGACTTGCGACTTCCACTCCGGCGACACCTTGGACAGGTAGTTCGTCCAGCCGAAGGTGGTGCCCGAGCCGTCCGAACGGTGCACGACGATGATGTCGGCCGAGGGCAGCTTGACGTCGGGGTTCAGCGCCTTCAGGGCAGCGTCGTCCCACTTCTTGATCTTGCCCAGGAAGATGTCGGCCAGGACCTTGCCCGACAGCTTCAGCTTGCCCGGCTCGACGCCGTCGACGTTCACGACGGCGACAGTGCCGCCGATCACGGCGGGGAATTGCAGCAGGCCGTGCTTTTCCAGGTCGGCAGCCTTCATCGGGTCATCCGAGGCGCCGAAGTCGACCGTCTTTGCAATGATCTGCTGTTGACCGCCGCCCGAACCGATGGACTGGTAGTTGACCGCGTTGTTGGTCGCAGCCTTGTAGTCGGACGCCCACTTGGCGTAGATCGGGTACGGGAACGATGCGCCGGCGCCGGTGACGTTGGCGGCCTGGACGGCAAAAACGGCGGCGCTCAGCGCGACGCCCACGGAAACTTGCTTGAAGACACGTTTGAACATCTGGGTTCCTTCTGTGCTCGTTAAAGGAGTCTTGGCAGGCTTTTTAGCTGCCTGTCTTTCAGCGACCCTCGCATCTTAGGCACGCAACGTGACAAGACCATGACAGTCACAAACTGTTCATGCAGACGTTCGATGCGGCATAAAAACCACGGCCGCCGGGCAGTTGCCGGGCGGCCGTGAGGCTCAGACAAGATTAAAGGGACAAACCCTATTTCGGCCCTGGTCGTTCAGACGCCCAGCTTCTGCATCAGGAACTGGTGCAGGTTGTAGGGCTCGCGGCGGCTCTTGACGCGCGCGTAGTCGCCGCTGGGTTGCTGCTGCCAGGCCAGCTGGTTGTCGCGCAGCGCGTAGGTGAAGGCCTCGTCGATAACGCGCTTCTTGAGCGTCTTGTCGTAGATCGGGAACGCGATCTCGACGCGGCGGAAGAAGTTGCGGTCCATCCAGTCGGCGGACGACAGGTACACGGTCTCTTCGCCGTCGGCGTAGAAATAGAAGACGCGGGAATGCTCCAGGAAGCGGCCAACGATGGAGCGCACACGGATGTTTTCTGACAGCCCCGGCACCCCGGCGCGCAAGGCGCAGACGCCCCGCACGATCAGGTCGATCTTCACGCCCGCCTGGCTGGCCTTGTAAAGCTCGGCGATGATCTGCTCTTCCAGTAGCGAATTCATCTTGGCCATGATGCGCGACCGTTTGCCCGCCTTGGCGGCGCGCGCCTCGGCGCGGATCAGCGACACCATGCCTTCGTGCAGGGTGAACGGCGACTGCATCAGCGATTTGAGCGCGCGGCGCGCACCCAGGCCGGTCAACTGCGCGAACACCTTGTCCATGTCCTCGCACAGCTTCGGGTCCGCCGTCAGCAGCCCGAAATCGGTGTACAGACGCGCCGTGCGCGGGTGGTAATTGCCGGTGCCCAAGTGGGCGTAGCGGCGCAGACGGCCCTTTTCGCGGCGCAGCACCACCGCCATCTTGGCGTGCGTCTTGTGCGCCACCACGCCGTAGACGACGTGCGCTCCCACCTCTTCCAGCTTGGAGGCCCAGTTGATGTTGGTCTGCTCGTCAAAGCGCGCCATCAGCTCCACCACCACCGTCACTTCCTTGCCGGCGCGCGCGGCCGCCAGCAGGATCTTCATCAGCTCGGAGTCTTCGCCGGTGCGGTAGATGGTCTGCTTGATGGCCATCACGTCCGGATCCAGCGCGGCGGCGGTCAGGAAGTCGATGACTGGCTGGAACGACTGATAGGGATGGTGCAGCAGGCGGTCGCACTCGGCCACTGCCTCAAAGAGTTCTGCGGGCTTGTCGCCGACGCGGTCAAACGGCGCGGGCACGGGCGCGCGGTAGTCGGGAAACAGCAGGTCCGGGCGCGCCGCGGAATTGCACAGCTGCATGAGCCGGGACAGATTCACCGGGCCGGGCACGCGATAGGTGTCGTCGGCCTTCAGCGAAAACTCGCGCTGCAGGAAGGTTTCCAGTTCGACGGGCGTCAGCTTGTCGATCTCAAGGCGGACGGCGGCGCCGAAGTTGCGCTGCGACAGCTCGCCCTGCAGCGCGTGGCGCAGGTTGGTGACTTCTTCCTCGTCCACGAAGAGGTCGCTGTTGCGCGTGACGCGCCACTGGTAGCAACCCAGCATCTCCAGGCCCGGGAACAGCTCGCCCACGAAGGCGCGCAGGAGGGAAGTCAGGAGGATGTAGCCCTCGGGCTGCCCAGAGAGCTCCTGCGGCATCTTGATCAGGCGCGGCAGCGCGCGGGGCGCCTGGACGATGGCGATGGACGCCTGACGGCCGAACGCGTCAGCGCCGGCCAGCGACACGATGAAATTCAGGCTCTTGTTGTAGACGCGCGGAAACGGATGCGCCGGGTCCAGCCCGATGGGGGTCAACAGCGGCATCACGTCACGGTGGAACACGTCGCGCGCCCATTCCTGCTGCTCCGGATTCCATTCGGAAGCGTGATGCAGCGCGATGCCCTCCTTGTGCATGGCGGGCAGGATCTGATCGTTGAGCAGGTTGTACTGGCGGTTCACTAGTTCGTGCACCGCCTGCTGGACGCATTCGAATGCCTCGTCGGGCGTCATGCCGTCCGGGCCGACCAGATTGGGCGACTGGCGCTGCTGCTCTTTCAGGCTGGAGATCCGGATCTCGAAGAACTCGTCCAGGTTGGAACTGACGATGCACACGTAGCGCAGCCTTTCCAGCAGCGGCGTCTTGGGGTTTTCCGCCATCGCCAGCACGCGTTCATTGAACTTGAGCAGCGACAATTCGCGATTCATGAGCAGAGGCTCGCCTGGCGGACGTGTGGGCATACCGGATTCCATACGAAAAGAGAGCGTGAAGTTTTACTGCAAACAGGTGACGGTTCTATGACAGCGCCCAATCGCTAAGGGTACGTCAAATGCGGGACATATGGCGCACCGGACAATGGCTTCCAAGCCTCTGTTCCGTAAGCAAAAACCCGTATCCGGCGGCGTTGTCACATGGGGTCCTTATAATCGGTCCACCTCACAGCCAATATTACGAGCCGCATGGATCAACTTCTGGCCGCGGTGGACCTCGGGTCCAACAGCTTTCGCCTCTCCATCGGACGCATCGTTCAGCAGGACGGTACGCCCCAGATCTACCAGATCGACCGCCTCAAGGAAACCGTCCGGCTCGCCGCCGGTCTGGACGCCGAAAAACGGCTTGGCGACGCCGCCATCGACCGCGCCATTGCCGTCCTGGAACGCTTCGGCGAACGCCTGCGCAGTTTCCACCCCAACCGGGTCCGTGCGGTTGCCACCAACACGTTCCGCGTCGCCCGCAATACCAAAGATTTCCTGCCCCGGGCCGAAGCCGCATTGGGCTTTCCCATTGAAGTCATCGCCGGCCGCGAAGAGGCCCGCCTGATCTTCACGGGCGTGGCCCACACCCTGCCCCCTTCGCCCAACAAGCGCCTGGTCATCGACATCGGCGGCGGTTCTACCGAAGTCATCATCGGCAAGGGCCACGAACCGGGCCTGATGTCCTCGCTGTACATGGGCTGCGTCAGCTACAGCCGCCAGTTCTTCTCGGACGGCGTGGTGGATGCGCACCAGATGAAGCAGGCCGAGCTGGCCGCGCGCCGCGAAATCGAAGTCATCGCCAAGCAGTACCGTAAGATGAGCTGGAAGGAAGCCTATGGCTCCTCCGGCACCGCCAAGGCGCTCTTTGCAATCCTGACCGAAGGCGGCTATTCCGACCGCGGCATCACGCGCTCGGGCCTGACCAAGCTGAAGGACCGTCTCATCCGCTCGGGCCGCGTCATTCCGTCCGAGCTTCCCGGCATCAAGATCGAACGCGCCGACGTGCTGCCCGGCGGGCTGGCCATCATGAGCGCGCTGTTCGACGAGCTGGGCATCGATGTCATGCACACCGGCGACGGCGCACTGCGCCTGGGCGTGTTGTACGACCTGCTGGGCCGTGACGACGAGCACGACAAGCGCGATGAATCGGTACGCCAGTTCGTCAAGCGCTATCACGTGGACGTGAACCAGGCGCGCCGCGTTCGCCACGCCGCCCTCAGCCTGTTCGACGCCATGTTTCCCGAAGGCCAGGAGCGCGCCGAGCTGCGCCCGGCACTGGGCTGGGCGGCCGATCTGCACGAAGTGGGTCTGTCGATTGCCCACAACGCGTATCACAAGCACACCGCCTACGTGCTGGAAAACGCCGACATGCCGGGCTTTTCACGCGCCGACCAGCAACTGTTGGCCTTGCTGGCGCTGGGACACCAGGGCAAGCTGGCCAAGGTGGAACCGCTGGTGCGCACGCGCCCGCAATGGAAGGCCATCCTGGCGCTGCGTCTGGCGGTGTTGCTGTTCCGCCGCCGCGGCGAGATCGAACCCCTGCCCCTCACCGCGTCGGTCCGCGACAACTCCATCGTGGTGCGCGTCAACCGCGAATGGCTGGCCGAACACCCGCTCAGCGACTTCACGCTGCGCGCGGAAGAAGCCGAGTGGAACAAGGTCGGGTTTTCGTTCGAACTGCTGGAGTTCTGAAAATCAAGAACGGGGCGGCGCGGCCGCCCCGGCTGATCAGAATGGCGAGAGATCGGTTTCCCGATCCAGCCGCCTGAGTTCCATGCGCAGCGGCCGGGTGGCCCGCCGGATCAGTCTGATTGTCATTCGGCGGAACAGGCGGCGCATGATGGATGGGGTCTAGCGCTGGGTAGCGATGATGGCCGGCTGGTCCAGGCCGAAGTGGCGACGGTAGCGCTCGTCCATGCGCTCCATCTTCAAGAGCACCGGGAAGTCGGCGGCGTTGAAATCCGGATCCCATGCCGGTTCGCCGCATACCTTGGCGCCCAGCTTCAGATAGCCCTTGATCAGCGGCGGCACGCGCGCCGGTAAGGTGCTGTTGAGCTTTTCGACCGGGTAGCGGTGCAGCGGCGTGACGCGCGGCTCGTTGCCCTGGGGCATCTGCTTGGCCACCGTACGCCACACTTCCGCTGCGGTGACGCCGTCATCGCGCAGGCTGACGCTGGCGCAACCGAGCACGTATTCGTAACCGCCGCGGCGCAGGTATTCCGCCAGGCCGGACCACAGCAGCATGATGACCGCGCCGCCACGGTAATCGGCGTGGGTGCAGGAGCGGCCGACTTCAACGACTTCGTCGCGGATGGCGCCCAGGCCCGACAGGTCGAATTCCGACTGCGAGTAATAGCCGCCGGCTTCGCGCGCCTTTTCGGGGGTCAGGATCCGATAGGTGCCAACGACTCGGTCGGTGTCGAGTTCGCGGACCATCAGGTGTTCACAGAACGGATCGAAGCGGTCTTGCTCGATGCCATCTTGCGCATCAGGGAAGACGACACCCATGTCTTCGGTGAAGACCTCATAGCGCAGGCGTTGGATCTGCTCTATTTCTTCGGCGGTACGCGCCAGGCCGACAGCCAGGACCTTCGGGGCCGAGCCCGTCCAGGGTTCTGCGGTACTGCGGCTCGGATTGATGCGTGCTAATTCCAGCATTGCGCGAAGCTCCTAGAGAGTCCAGCCAGTGTGGACGCCCTGTATGTCAATGACTTGACCAATATGTTACGTGACTATGACGCTTAGACCGGCATCGAAAACTCAAACAACAAAAGGCCACGCGACGATTTCGACGCGTGGCCCACATATTAAATCGAAACTCAGGGTTTACCCCAGGCTTGCCGCAAGCTTCTCTGCAGAATTGGTCGCCAGCGCCTCATCTTCGGCCTCAACCATCAGGCGCAGCTTGGGTTCCGTCCCCGAAGCGCGGATCAGGATCCGGCCCCGGCCGTCCAGCTCTGCCTCGACGGCCTGGCGCGCGGCGGTCAGACCGGCATGCGTCTTCCAGTCCAGGCCCGGCGTCAGCGGCACGTTGATCATCTTTTGCGGATACATGCGCAGGTCGCTGACCCAGTCGCCAAGCGTGGTGGAATTGCGACGCAGCGCGGTCAAGACCTGCAGCGCCGCCACGATGCCGTCGCCGGTGGAGTGGCAATCCAGGCACAGCAGATGGCCGGAGCTTTCGCCGCCGTACAGCCAGCCGCGCGATTGCATCTGTTCCAGCACATAGCGGTCGCCCACGTTCGCGCGGTCAAAGCCCACGCCCAGGCGCTTCATTTCGCGCTCGAAGCCAAAGTTGGTCATCAGCGTGCCGACCACGCCCTCGACCTTGCCGCGCTGCATGCGCTCGCGCACGATGGCGTACATGAGTTCGTCGCCGTTGTAGATGCGGCCCTCGCCGTCCACCATCTGCAGGCGGTCGGCGTCGCCGTCCAGCGCAATGCCAAGCTGGGCGCCGCGCGCCTTGACTTCCTTGGCCAGCAGCTCGGGATGCAGCGCGCCCACGCCCTTGTTGATGTTGAAGCCGTCGGGGTGCACGCCGATGGCGTGGACTTCGGCGCCCAGCTCACGGAAGACGTGCGGCGCGATGTTGTAGGCGGCGCCGTGTGCGGCGTCGACCACGATCGTCATGCCGTTCAAGTCCAGGTCGTTGGGGAACGTGCTCTTGCAGAATTCGATGTAGCGGCCCTGAGCGTCGCCCATGCGGCGCGCGCGTCCCAGCGCTTCCGATCTGACGCAACCCAGGGGCTCGTCCAGCGCGGCCTCGATGTCGGCTTCGATTTCGTCGGGCAGCTTCATGCCCTGCGCCGAGAAGAACTTGATGCCGTTGTCCTGGTAGGGATTGTGCGAGGCGCTGATGACGATGCCGGCGACCAGGCGCAGCGCGCGGGTCAGGTAGGCGACCGCGGGCGTCGGGATCGGGCCGGCCAGCAGCACGTCGATACCGGCGGCGGACAGCCCCGCTTCCAGCGCGGACTCCAGCATGTAGCCGGAAATCCGGGTGTCCTTGCCGATGACGACCTGCGGGCGGCTTGCGCCGCGCACGGCGTGCTCGCGGGCCAGCACGCGGCCAGCGGCGTAACCCAGGCGCAAGGCGAATTCGGCATTGATCACCGGACCGCCGACTTCACCGCGTACGCCATCGGTACCGAAATATTTGCGTCGAATCATGAACTGATTGCTCCTTGTTCAGCCGCCTGCCATACCTTAAGCGCATCCACCGTGGCCGCAACATCGTGCACGCGCACGATGGAGGCGCCACGCGCGACGCAGGCAAGCGCGGCGGCAATGCTGCCGGGCAGCCGGTCGCCAACCGGCCGGCCGGTGGCCTGGCCGATCATGTTTTTGCGCGACAGGCCGATCAGCAATGGATAACCGGTACTGCGCAGGCTGGACAGCCGGCGCAGCAGTTGAAAGTTCTGGTCGGCCGTCTTGCCAAACCCGAATCCCGGGTCCAGCACGATGCGGCGAGGATCGATCCAGGCCGCGCGCAGCTTTTGCGCGCGAGCCCCCAGAAACAGGCCGATTTCACCGATCAGGTCGGTGTACTCGGGCGGCGCTGCCTGCATGGTGCGAGGCTCGCCTTTCATGTGCATGACGCACAGGCCACAGCGCGATTGCGAGACGGCTTCGATCGCGCCTGGCTGCCTGAAACCGTAGATGTCGTTGATCATGTCCGCGCCGGCGTCCAGCGTGGCGCGCATGACTTCCGGCTTGAACGTGTCGATGGAGAGCGGCACGCCGCAGTCGCGCAGCGCCTCGACCACCGGGAGCAGCCGGTTCAGCTCGTCGGCCACGGAAACGGGGTCGGCCCCCGGGCGCGTGGATTCGCCGCCCAGGTCCAGAATCTGGGCGCCTTCCTCGATCAACTGGCGCGCATGCGCCACGGCGGAATCGGTATCGTCGTGTTGGCCGCCATCGGAAAACGAGTCCGGTGTGACATTGACGATGCCCATGACAAGCGGGCGCTCGAGATCAAACTCGAAGCGCCCGCAAAGGAAGTTATTTGCCATAAACCAGAACGAAGAACCTCAGACCGCAGCTGCCGTGCTACCGCCTGCAGCCAGGCCGGTCGGCGGCGTATCGGACGTGTCCGACGGGCCTTGCGGCGTCTTCGGGGGACGCGGGGGGCGGCCCTCCATGATGTCGTTGATCTGGTCGGCGTCGATGGTTTCCCATTCGAGCAGCGCGGACGTCATGACTTCGACCTTATCGCGGTTGTCTTCCAGGATCTTGCGCGCAACGCCGTACTGCTCGTCGATGATGCGGCGGATCTCGGTGTCCACCTTCTGCATGGTGGCTTCGGACATGTGCGTGGTCTTGGTGACGCTGCGGCCCAGGAAGACTTCGCCTTCGTTCTCGGCGTAGACCATGGGACCCAGTTCGTCGGTCATGCCGTAGCGCGTGACGATGTCGCGGGCGATGGCGGTGGCACGTTCGAAGTCGTTCGAGGCGCCCGTCGTCATCTGGTCCATGAAGATTTCTTCGGCGATACGGCCGCCGAACAGCACGGCGATGGTGGACAGCAGACGGCCCTTGTCCATGCTGTAGCGGTCGGTTTCCGGCAACTGCATCGTCACGCCCAGCGCACGGCCGCGCGGGATGATGGTGACCTTGTGGACCGGGTCGGTCTTGGGCAGCATGCGCGCGACGATCGCGTGGCCGGATTCGTGGTACGCGGTGTTCTTGCGTTCCTCTTCGGGCATCACGATGGAGCGGCGCTCGGCGCCCATGATGATCTTGTCCTTGGCCTTTTCAAAGTCGGACATATCGACCGTGCGGCCATTGCGGCGGGCGGCGAACAGTGCGGCTTCGTTGACCAGGTTGGCCAGGTCGGCACCGGAGAAGCCCGGGCAACCGCGCGCCAGGATGGTCGCGTCGACATTGGGCGACAGCGGAACCTTGCGCATGTGGACCTTCAGGATCTGCTCGCGGCCACGGATATCGGGCAGCGGCACCACGACCTGGCGATCGAAACGGCCCGGACGCAGCAGCGCCGGATCCAGCACGTCGGGACGGTTGGTTGCGGCGATCACGATGACGCCCTGGCCGGATTCGAAGCCGTCCATTTCAACCAGCATCTGGTTCAGGGTCTGTTCGCGCTCGTCGTTGCCGCCGCCCAGGCCGGCGCCGCGCTGGCGGCCGACCGCATCGATTTCGTCGATGAAGATGATGCAGGGAGCGTGCTTCTTGGCGTTTTCGAACATGTCGCGGACACGGGCCGCGCCCACACCGACGAACATTTCAACGAAGTCCGAACCGGAAATGCTGAAGAACGGGACCTTGGCTTCGCCGGCGATGGCCTTGGCCAGCAGCGTCTTGCCGGTACCGGGCGAACCCACCATCAGCACGCCGCGCGGGATACGGCCGCCCAGCTTCTGGAACTTGCTGGGGTCACGCAGGAAGTCGACCAGTTCCTGCACGTCTTCTTTGGCTTCGTCGCAACCGGCGACGTCAGCGAAGGTGATCTGGTTGGTGTTCTCGTCGAGCATCCGGGCGCGCGATTTGCCGAAGCTGAATGCGCCGCCCTTGCCACCGCCTTGCATCTGTCGCATGAAGAACACCCATACGCCGATCAGAAGCAGCATCGGGAACCACGAGACGAAGATGCTCATCAGGAGCGACTGCTCTTCGCGCGGCTTGCCCGAAACCTGCACGCCGTACTTCAGCAGATCGGAGACCATCCAGAGATCGCCGGGGGAAGTCAGCGTATAGGCGCGGCCCGCGTCCGGGGTGACGTAGAGCACGTCGCCTTGAACGTCGACCTTGCGGATACGTCCCGCCTTGGCGTCGTCCATGAACTGCGTGTAAGTCACACCGTCCTGGGTCTGAGCGCGTCCGTCGAACTGTTTGAAGACGGTGAACAGCACCAGGGCTATCACCATCCAGACAGCGACTTTGGAAAATGAATTGTTCAAGGTCGATCTCCTGCTTTCGATTCCGACCGGCGACTGCGCACCCGCGTATGGCACAGTCACAAGTATGTCAATAGCCCATTCTAACCTGTAGGACGGAGTTGCGTCCTGGCAGCCGTGGGGCCCATTTAATTACATTTGATTCTTGAGTTTTCTGGTCGTTGTCTCGGCGGGACGGGGGTTTTCTTGGCCGGGACGGTTTGCCCCGGATGATTACGGAAGGGTTACTTCAGATCGCGCGCCACCAGAAAGGTTTCTGAGGACTTGTCCCGAGAGGCCTTCGGTTTGCGTTCGACCACCCGGCGGAAGCGCTTTTTGAAGGATTCCACGATCTGCGAGAAGCCCGTGCCGTGGAAAGCCTTGACGATCAGCGCCCCGTTGGGCTTGAGGTGGGCGCAGGAAAATTCCATCGCCAATTCGCAAACATGCTGGATGCGCGCGGAGTCGGCAATACCCACCCCGGACAAGTTGGGGGCCATGTCTGAAATAACAAGGTCCACCGCACGCGATCCGACCATGTCTTCCAATTGTTTCAAGACTTCGTCTTCGCGGAAGTCGCCCTGGATGAATTCCACGCCTGCCACGGGCTCCATGGGCAGGATGTCCAGCGCGATGATGCGCCCGTCCACGACGCCGCCCGGCCCGGCGAGCCGCTCGCGCGCCACCTGTGACCAGCTGCCCGGCGCGGAGCCCAGATCGATGACCAGGTCGCCCCGGCGCATCAGCTTTTCGGTGTCGAGGATCTCGATCAGCTTGAAAGCGGCGCGGGCGCGATAGCCCTTCTGTTGCGCCAGCTTCACATAGGGATCGTTGATGTGCTGGTGAATCCAGTCTTTAGAGAATTTATTCTTGGCCATTACCGTACAATTCCACGCATGCCTATATTAGAACTTACCTCTCGTGAGCGCAGCGACCTGCGGTCCGCCGCTCACCCTCTGCGCCCCGTCGTCCTGATTGGCGACAATGGTTTGACCGACGCCGTGCTGAAGGAAATCGATCGGGCGCTGACTTCGCATGGCCTCATCAAGGTTCGCGCGGGCGGCGACGACCGTGAAGCCCGGGACGCCATGCTCGCCACGATCTGCGAGACGCTATCCTGCGCGCCCGTGCATCACTTGGGCAAGACCCTGATCCTGTTCCGCCCGCTGCCCGGCAACATCAAGCCCGCCGCGCTGGCCGCCCAGGAACCCGAAGCGCCTGCCAAACGCCGCGCCTCGGAACCTTACACGCCCAAGAAGCTGGCCGCCGAAGGCAGGACCCTTGCCAAGCGCCCGCGCCGCAGCGAATCCGAAGAGCCCGCACCCGCCAAGAAGCGCTACGTCCCCCAGGACGAACTCAACAAGAACGGCAAGCCCATGCGGCCTTCCAACAAGCGCGCCACAGCTGGCGGCCACGGCATTCCGCGCCGCGCCGGCAGCGCGCTGAGCCTGCGCGCCGGAGCCCGCAGCGGCACCAGCCGCAAGACCGCAAAAAGGTAAGTCCAGGCACAAAAACGGGCGCTTTACGCGCCCGGTCCACCATAGCGATCCGCAATGTACCGCGGAATTCAGACGAACGTAGCGTCCGGGCCAGGGTGGTTTGACATTTTTACTGCTTGTGGCGCTAGCGTCAGATGTAACGCACGCCCAGGACTTCGTATTCGCGAACGCCAGCCGGGGCAACGACCTCGACCACATCGCCTTCACTCTTGCCGATCAGCGCGCGAGCCACGGGGCTGGACACGGAAATCAGGTTGGACTTGATATCGGCTTCAACGTCGCCGACGATCTGATACGTAACGCGATCGCCCGAATCCAGGTCTTCGATGTCGACGGTAGCGCCGAACACGGCGCGGCCTTCGGCCTCTAGCGACGTCGGGTCGATGAGGTGGGCATTGGAAAGTGTGCCTTCAAGCTCGGCAATCCGGCCCTCGATGAAACCTTGGCGCTCGCGAGCGGCATCGTACTCGGCGTTTTCCGACAGATCACCCTGTGCGCGCGCCTCGGCGATTGCGTTGATCACGGCAGGACGTTCGACGGTTTTCAGCCGTTGGAGCTCTTCTTGCAAGCGCTCGGCCCCGCGCACGGTCAAAGGAATGGCAGACATGTCGTTTCCCAAACAAAAAGTAGAAAAACGCCCCGAAGGAGCGTTCTCGGTGAAGGCCGCAGGACCGGCGCGCTTGCCTTTTGTTTGCCATTTGATGCTTGGAAAAATCTGGCGAGCGGCGCGGGCGACCAAAACAAAACCCCGGCTCGGGTCGGAACCGGGGCAATCAAAGTCATATTGTGGTCAATCTCGGCGGGAATTGCAAGCCGCCGGAGAAAACGGCCTTTTCGGCGCATTTCGGCGCTGTAACCCGCTAAAACCGGCGATTTCGCACCGAAAAGGCTTTGCGGCCTTGCCGGGCCCGATGGACTCCCGCGCGAACCGAGGGTTTTCCGGGAGCCTCCCGAGCCAAGATACTACTGGACGATAGGCTTTGCGCCACGATGCGGGACGCCTCGGCGTCCCGCATGTCGCCGTTACTTCGTGCGCCGCAAGAGCGCGTACAGGATGATCGCGCCGAACGTGGCGGTACCGATGCCGCCCAGCGTGAAGTTGCCCAGCTTGATGGTGAAGTCGCCCGCGCCCAGCACCAGCGTGACCGCAGCCACGATGAGGTTGCGGTTGTCGGTGAAATCGACCTGGTTGACGACCCAGATACGGGCGCCGGCAATGGCGATCAGGCCGAAGACAACCACCGACATGCCGCCCAGCACAGGTCCCGGGATCGTCTGGATGAGCGCGCCGAACTTGGGCGAGAAGCCCAGGACGATCGCGATCAGGGCAGCGATCACGAACACGAGCGTGGAATAGATGCGGGTGACCGCCATCACGCCGATGTTTTCGGCGTAGGTCGTGACGCCCGTGCCGCCGACGGCGCCCGACACCATGGTGGCCACGCCGTCGCCGACGAAGGCCCGGCCGAGGTAGCGGTCCAGGTCGCGGCCCGTCATGGCGCTGACGGCCTTCACGTGCCCCAGGTTTTCGGCCACCAGGATGATGGCGACCGGCACGATGAGGCCCATGGCCTCGGCCTTGAAGACGGGCGCCGCGAAGTGCGGCAGGCCGAACCAGGCGGCGGCCGACACGGCGGTGAAGTCGATGGGCTTGCCCAGGCCCAGACCGTTGGCCAGCACGGCGTACACCACGCACGCGAGGATCAGGCCGACCAGGATCAGCAGGCGCTGCACCATGCCGCGCGTGTAGACGGCGATGCCGCCCACGCAGACGATCGTGACGATGGCCATGGCGCTATCGAAGCCCGACGCCCCCATCGCGCCCTTGGCGGCGATGGGCGCGAGATTCAGGCCGATCACGGCCACCACCGCGCCTGTGACGACGGGCGGCATGAGGGTATCGATCCAGTCGGCGCCGCCGCCTGCCCGGGCATTGACGATCCAGACGATGACGCCGATCAGCGTGTAAGCCAGACCGCAGGCAATGATGGCGCCCAGCGCGACGCCGATGTTGGCGTTGGCCCCGCCGCCGGCATAGCCGGTCACCGCGATGACGCCGCCGATGAACGCGAAGCTGGAACCCAGGTAGCTGGGCACCCGGCCGCCCACGAACAGAAAGAAGATCAGCGTGCCGATGCCCGACATCAGGATGGCGACGTTGGGATCGAACCCCATGAGCAACGGCGCCAGGACGGTCGAGCCGAACATCGCGACGACGTGCTGTGCGCCCATGGCGACGTTCTTGGGCCAGGACAGCCGTTCGTCGGGCGCGATGATGACGCCGGGCTCGGCGTCGTCCGCCAGGCGCCAGCGCGGAAAGTAGGAGTTGGACATGGATTCCCCGGGGTGGTACGAGAGGGTTTCAAACTGCGAGCGGGCGCCAGTGTAAAGGGGGCCATCAAGCGGGGGCAACGTTTAAGTTTTGCCGGCCGATTGCCGTATTAGTGGAAACCCCGAAATCCCAGGCAAAGGAATAGTCATGGCGATCAATAGCATCAGCGGCACCTCCCGGATCAGCAGCCTTGCAGATCTTTGGGCCGAGAAGATCCAGGCCAACAAGGAAGCGAAGAACGCTTCGGGGCAGGATGCCGTGTCGGTGACCGCGGAAGGCAAGATCCGCGTCAACAATCCGGGCGCCACCAAGGTCGGCAACGCGCAGGCCACCGAAGAAACCGACAACGACGACGAATACACCCGCCAGATCAAGGAGTTGCAAAAGCAGCTCAAGCGCATCATGGATCAGATCGCCAAAGTGAAGGCGAGCGGCATGTCGGCCGAAATGAAGGCGCAGCAGATCATGGCGCTCAATGCCCAGGCTGTGCAGATCCAAGGCCAGATTTCCCAACTCCTGGCAAAACAGGCGCAGGCTGCCAAACAGGCCGGCGTGTCGGCCCAGGCCTGATTCGGCGCAAGCGATGTGGCGCCGTCGCTGATGGCGCGCATCAAAATTTCTGATTGGACGCTCATCGGGCGTGCCAGTACTGTCTCCAGACAAATCTAAAACCACGGAGACAAACCATGCACGCAATGCGCACAGCCCTTGCCGGGGCGCTGCTGGCCGTTTGCGCGGCGCCGGCCCTGGCCGGCACCGTCACGGTGATCACGTCGTTCCCCAAGGACCTGACCCAGGCCTACAAGACCGCTTTCGAGAAAGCCAATCCCGGCATCACGCTGGAAATCCTGAACAAGAACACGGTGTCGGGGATCGCCTTCGTGCGGGAGACGCCAGCGGGTCAGCGCCCCGAGGTCTTCTGGGCCAGCGCGCCCGATGCGTTCGAGGTGTTGGGACGCGACAAGCTGCTGGCCAAGTCGGCCGACATCGCGAACAAGGATGTGCCGGACAAGATCGGCAGCTATCCCATCAATGATCCGGGCGGCATGTATCTGGGCCAGGCGCTGGCGGGCTACGGCATTATCTACAACACCCGGTACATCGCGGCGCACAAGATTCCCGCGCCTGTCGAGTGGAAGGATCTGCTGTCGCCCAAGTGGTTCGGCCACGTGGGCATCACGTCGCCCTCGCGTTCGGGCACGATGCACCTGACCGTGGAAACCATCCTGCAAGGCGAAGGCTGGGATGACGGCTGGAACACGCTTTTGCGCATGTCGGGCAACAGCAGCGCCGTCACCGAGCGCTCGTTCGGCGTACCCGACGGCGTGAACAACGGCCAGTTCGGCGCCGGACCGGTCATCGACTTCTTCGGGCTGTCGAGCAAGTACTCCAAGTTCCCCGTTGAGTTCGTCTATCCGTCCGAGACCGCCATCGTCCCGGCGAACATCGCGCTGATCGAGGGCGCCAAGAACACCGAGGAAGGCAAGAAATTCATCGCCTTCACGCTGAGCCAGGCGGGCCAGGAGCTGCTGCTGGAGCCGAAGATCTCGCGGTTGCCGGTGCTGCCCTACTCCGCACTGGCTGGCAAGATTCCGCCCGGCTATCCCGACCCGGCGGAAATCGCCAAGCGCAGCAAGGTTCATTTCGACGCGGACCTGTCGCAGTCGCGCTACTACGTCGTGCAATCGCTGTACGACCAGACCGTCACGTTCCGGCTGAAGGAATTGCAAGCGGCCACCAAGGCGATCTACGACGCCGAGGCCAAGCTGGGCGACAAGGCCAAGAGCGGCAAGGCAGCCGAATTGCTGGGAGAGGCACGCAAGCTGGCCTGGGCGCCGCTGATCGACAGCAAGAAGGCGGCCGACCCGGCGTTCCTGGCGATCTTCGCCGGCAACAAGAAGGACGCGGCCGTCAACCAGCAGATCACGCAGCTTGAAGGCGAGTGGAATGGCCGCGCGCGCGCCAACTACGAAGAAGCCGTCAAGCTGGCACGGCAGGCCGCCGCGCTCTGATCGTCTGAATGCGCTGAACACGGCAGGCGGACTTAGCCCCGCCCGCCGTGGATCGCGCCTGTCTTCTGGCAACGATTTTCGGGACTCTCGATGAATCATTCGAGCCATTCGCGCCTGCCCGCCGGCCCCGTCCTGGCGGCGCTGCTGGTGTTCGGCTTTCTGCTGCTTTTCCTGGCCGTCCCGGTGGGTACGGTCTTTCACAGCGCCTTCGTCAATGCCGACGGCAGCTTCACCACCGGTCACTTCGGCGCCTTCTTCAACCAGCCGTTGATGCGGGAAGCGTTCTTCAACAGCCTGTACGTGGCGGGCTGGTCGGCGCTGATCGCTTCCCTGATCGCGGTGCCGCTGGCGTACTTCACGGTGCGCTTCGATTTTCGCGGCGCCCTGCTGATCCAGACGTTGGGCGTGCTGCCGCTCATCATGCCGCCCTTCGTGGGCGCGGTGGCCATGCAGCTGATCTTTGGCCGTTCGGGCAGCGTGAACCTGCTGCTCAATGACTGGTTCGGCTTCACGATTCCGTTCATGGAAGGGCTGAATGGCGTCATTTTCGTGGAAGCCATCCACTATTTCCCGTTCATCCTGATGAACCTCGTGGTGGCGCTGCGCAACATCGACGGGGCCATGGAAGAAGCGGCCTTCAACCTGGGTTCGCGCGGGTTCCGCCTGTTCCGCCGCGTGATCTTTCCGCTCGCCCTGCCCGGCTATGTGGCGGGCGCGTCGCTGGTGTTCGTGAAGGTGTTCGACGACCTGGGCACGCCCCTGGTGCTGGGCACGACCAACATGCTGGCGCCGCAAGCGTACCTGCGCATCACGCAGGTGGGGCTGGAGGATCCGCTGGGCTATGTGATCAGCGTGATCATGGTGGGATTTTCGATCCTGGCGCTGTGGCTGTCGGCGCGCGTGCTCAAGGGACGCGACTACTCCACGCTGCAAAAGGGCGGCAATTCCATCCAGAAGCGCAAGCTGGGTCCGATGGAAAGCGTGCTGGCGTATGGCTGGATCATCCTGGTGCTGCTGCTGGTGCTGTCGCCGCACATCGGCGTGCTGCTGCTGTCGCTGGCCAGCGTCTGGAGCTACGCGCCGCTGCCGGACGGGTACACGCTGGCCCACTACTCAGCCGTGTTCTCGGAATCGCAGGGCATGATCGCCAACACGCTGCTGTATTGCGGCCTTGCCGCGGGCATCGACGTGATCCTGGGCACCGCGATCGCCTACCTGATGCTGCGTACCCGGCTGCCGGCGCGCCAATGGCTGGATTTTCTGGCTTCGGCGGCATTGGCGATTCCGGGCATCGTGCTGGCCATCGGCTTTCTGCGCACCTTCCGCGGCATCGAGCTGCCTGGCACAGGCACGATGCTGACGTCGTCATGGATCATCATCATGCTCGCGTATTCCGTGCGGCGTCTGCCGTACGCGCTGCGTTCGTGCGTAGCGGCGTTGCAGCAGATCCACGTGTCGTTGGAAGAGGCGGCCCAGTCGCTGGGCGCCACGCGCATGAGCACGATCCGACGCGTCGTGGTGCCGCTGATGGCGGGCGGCATGCTGGCAGGGTTCGTGACCAGCTTTGTGACGGCCGCCGTGGAACTGTCGGCCACCATCATGCTGGTGACCAAGGACAGCCAGGCGCCCATGAGCTACGGCATCTATCTGTACATGCAGAGCGCGGCGGGCCGCGGACCGGGCGCCGCGCTTGGCGTCCTGGCAGTGGTCGCCGTGGGTATCGGCACTTACGTATCGCACCTGCTGGTGGACCGCGCATCAAAGCGCCAGCAACCGGCGCGCAATGAAGGGGAATCCGCATGAAGAAAGTCAGCGTCGAATGCCGCAACATCCAGCTCTCGTACGGCAAGACCGAAGTGCTGAAGGACGTCAGCATCAGCATCGAGCCGGGCGAGTTCTTCGCGCTGCTCGGGCCGTCGGGCTCGGGCAAGTCCACCCTGCTGCGGTTGATCGCGGGTTTCAATCGCCACAGCGCAGGCCAGTTGCTGGTGGACGGCAAGGACATTAGCGGGACCCCGCCCTGGCATCGGAACATCGGCATGGTGTTCCAGAACTATGCGCTGTGGCCGCACATGACGGTGTGGGACAACGTGGCGTTCGGCCTGGTCGAGCGCAAGCTGCCGCGCGCCGAGATCCGCACCAAGGTGGAAGCCGCGCTCGATCTGGTGGGGCTGTCGCAATATGCCAAGCGGCGTCCCAACCAGCTTTCGGGCGGACAGCAGCAGCGCGTGGCGCTGGCGCGCACCATCGTGATCGAACCGCAGGTGCTGCTGCTGGACGAGCCGCTGTCCAACCTGGACAAGAAACTGCGCGTGCAGATGCGCCAGGACCTTTTGAGCCTGCAGCGCCGCCTGGGCATCACGACGATCTTCGTCACGCACGACCAGGAAGAAGCGATGACCACCGCTGACCGGATGGCGGTGCTGGACCATGGAGTGGTGCAGCAGATCGGCGCGCCGAGCACGCTGTTCGACTACCCCGTGAACCGCTTCGTGGCGAATTTCGTGGGCACGATGAACGTGTTGGAAGGCAATGTGCGCGAGCGCACCAGCAGCAGCGTAACGCTGGCGGTGGACGGCGTGGGCGACCTGCACCTGCCGCTGACGGGCGAGGCGCCTGCGGCGACGCGGCTGGCAGCGAGCTTTCGGCCCCACACGGTGCAGATCGAGATGGCGGATGGCCTGGGCGATGCGCGTTATGTCTGGCTGCCGGGCATCGTGGAAAGCAGCGAGTTTCTGGGCGAATTCACGCGCTATCAGGTGCAGGTTGGAGAGCAGCGGCTGACGGCCGACCAGGCGCATCTGGCCGGCCTGTCGCCGTTTCCGGCGGGCGCGCCGGTGTCGGTGGGACTGGAGCCGACACAGGTGCGGCTGCTGGCCGCCTGACCTACACTCGCGGCCATGGAAATCTACCAGATCCGCGCCTTCGTCACGGTTGCCCGATTGGGCAACCTGACGAAGGCGGCCGAGGCGCTGTCGCTGACACAGCCCGCCGTGACCGCGCAGATCAAGGCGCTGGAGCAGAGCCTGGGCGTCGCGCTGTTCGACCGCAGCGGCGGCCGGCTTGCCCTGGCCAAGGCGGGCGAAGTGCTGCTGCCGACGGCGGAATCGCTGCTGGTGCTGGGCGCGCAATTCAAGTCCGAAGCCCAGCAGTTGCAGGGCAATCTGCATGGCGTTGTCGAACTGGGTGTTCCCAGCGAAAAGCCCGATTTCCTGCGCTTGGGGGAGCTGGCCTCGGCCGTCACGCAGCGCCTGCCGCTGGTTGAACTGAAGACCCAGACCCAGCCCGCTGCGGCGCTGGCCGAACAGGTCAGTACCGGCCGCCTGCCCGCCGCGCTGACCATCGCGGCCAACGCGCCGCGCGGCGTGTTGTGGCAGCCGCTGCGCAGCGTGCGGTATCGGATTGCGATGCCCGCCGAGCACGCGGCGGTGCTCAAACGCGGCGGCTGGCGCGAGGTGGCGCAACTGCCGTGGCTGGACGGTCCGTCCGGCAGCCACACGCATCTGTTGCTGCGCGATATGTTCGAGCGCCACGGGCTGTCGCCGCGCATCGTCATGCAGAACGACGATCAGGCCAACATGGACGCGCTGGTGCGGGCCGGCGCGGGCTGCGCGCTGCTGCGCGAGGAAACCGCGCTGGCGGGTGCCGCGTCCAGCGACTTCATCGTGTGGGGCCAGGCGCGCGTCGACGCGGTGCTGGGCTTCATGCTGCCTTACGAACGCGCTAGCGAGCCCGCGCTGGTCGCGTTAAGCTCGATCATTCAAGCCATCTGGAAGCCGCGCGCGCCCATCGCGCCGGTCCAGGCATAAGGCTCAATCCCCGCAACAAGACTGCAATGACTGAAATCTGGTTCATCCGCCACGGCGAAACCGACTGGAATCGCCAGCGGCGCCTGCAAGGCTGGCAAGACATCCCCCTGAACGAATTCGGCGTCAACCAGGCCAGCCTGCTGGCCGCGCGCCTGCACGAAGAGGCCAAGCACACGCCAATCCACGCGATCTACAGCAGCGACCTGCAACGCGCGCACGCGACGGCCGTGCCTGTGTCGGAGCAGCTTGGCCTGCGTGTACGCGTGGAACCCGGCATCCGCGAGCGGGGCTTTGGGGTGCTGGAAGGCCTGGACCATGAGCGCATCGACGTCCTGGCGCCGGAAGCCGCGGCGGCATGGAAGAGCCGCGATCCGCTGCGCCCGCTGGACGGCGGCGAATCGCTCGGGCAGTTTCAATCGCGCGTCATCAGCACCGTGGACGATATCGCCAGCCGCCATGAGGGCGAGCGCATCCTGATGTTCACCCATGGCGGCGTGCTGGACATCATTTGGCGCCATGCATCGGGCGTGCCGCTGAATGCGCCGCGCGACGCGGCCCTGCTCAATGTCAGCATCAACCGCGTCGGCGTTGACGGCCGTAAATGGGAAGTGCTGGATTGGGGTGACGTGACGCACATCGCCGCCGAAGTGGGCGACGACGTGGTGCCTTGAGGGACATGCCTGCCCCCGTCCGGCGGGCGCCGGACGGCTGGCCTCACACCGTTTTGCGCGGCTTGCGCGGGGCGTTTCGGGCCAGCCTGTCGTAGACGGCATTGGGCAGCAACCGCATCAGCTTGGCCACCACGCCCATTTGCCACGGAATCACTGTGTAGCTAGTCCCCCGGCTGATTGCCGCGTGCGCGCGGGTGGCGAAGGCGTCGGCTTCCATCAGGAAGGGCATCGAGTACGGGTTATGCGCCGTCATGGCCGTCTTGATATAGCCGGGCGCGATCGTCACGACGCTGATGCCCTGCGCGGCCAGTTCCAGCCGCAGGCTTTCGCAATAGGTCACCACTGCCGATTTGGACGCGCTGTAAGCGCCGGCACCGGGCAGGCCGCGTATGCCCGCCACGCTGGCGATCCCGACCAGGCGCCCTGCCCCCGCCGCCCGCATCGGCGCGATGAAGGGTTCGAACGTGGACACGGTGGCCAGAAGATTGGTGTCGACGATGGCCTTGAAGACGTCGAAATCCTCGCCGTGGTCGGTCAGCGTGCCGGCGCTGATGCCGGCGCTGGCGATGACCACATCCACCCTGCCCTCGCAGAACGCGATGAAGTCCTGCGCCGCGCCGTGCAGCGCCGTGCGGTCGCGCACGTCCACGGCATAGCAGCGATGCTCGCCCGGCAGGCTGGCGGCCAGTTCGCGCAGCGCTTCCTCGCGGCGGCCCAGCAAGCCCAGCGTGGCGCCCTTGGCTGCGTATTGCTGCGCCAGGGCGCGCCCCAGGCCGCTGCTGGCGCCGGTGATGAAGACTTTGTCCATGTCCTGACCTGCCTGTTGTCGCGTTGCAAAAAATTAGGGCACGCTTTCGCGTGCCCTAATTGTGATCTGCCGGCTTACTTCTGCAGGGAAGCGTGAAGCTCTTGCAGCGGGTAGACCTGCAGGCCGAGGCCCTGGCGCAGATACTGCATGCCTTCGACCGCGGCGCGGGCGCCGGCGATGGTCGTGAAGAAGGTCACGCGGGCGGCCAGCGCCTGGGTGCGGATGGTGCGCGAGTCGGCGATGGCGTTGCGGCGCTCTTCGACGGTGTTGATGACCAGCGAGATTTCGCCGTTCTTGACCATGTCGACGATGTGCGGGCGGCCTTCGTTGACCTTGTTGACCACCTGCACCGGGATGCCGGCCGCTTCGATCTCGGCGGCCGTGCCGCGCGTGGCGACCAGCTTGAAGCCCAGGGTGTGCAGGCCGCGAGCCACTTCAACGGCGCGGGCCTTGTCCTGGTTCTTGACGCTGATGAACACCGTGCCGGACTCCGGCAGGCGCACGCTGGCGGCAAGCTGCGACTTCACGAAGGCTTCGCCGAAGCTCATGCCCACGCCCATCACTTCGCCGGTCGACTTCATTTCCGGACCGAGGATGGTGTCCACGCCCGGGAACTTCACGAACGGGAACACGGCTTCCTTGACCGAGAAGTAAGGCGGCACGACTTCCTTCGTGATGCCCTGCGCGGCGAGGGTCTGGCCAGCCATGGCGCGCGCGGCGATCTTGGCTAGCTGCAAACCGGTGGCCTTGGAGACGTAAGGCACCGTGCGCGAGGCGCGCGGGTTCACTTCCAGCACGTAGACGTCGCCGCCCTGGATCGCGAACTGCACGTTCATCAGGCCGCTGACGTTCAGGGCCTTGGCCATCATCGTGGTCTGGCGCTTGATCTCGGCGATGACTTCCGCCGACAGCGAGTACGGCGGCAGGCTGCACGCCGAGTCGCCCGAGTGCACGCCGGCCTGCTCGATGTGTTCCATGACGCCGCCGATGAAGACGGTTTCGCCGTCGGCCAGGCAGTCCACGTCGACTTCGGTGGCGTTGTTCAGGAAGCGGTCGAGCAGCACGGGCGAGTCATTGCTGACCTTCACGGCTTCGCGCATGTAGCGTTCGAGGTCCTGCTGCTCGTGCACGATTTCCATCGCGCGGCCGCCCAGCACGTAGCTGGGACGCACGACCAGCGGATAACCGATTTCGGTGGCGTGAGCCAGGGCCTCGCCTTCGGTGCGCGCGGTGCGGTTGGGCGGCTGACGCAGGCCGAGCTTGTTGAGCAGCTTCTGGAAGCGCTCGCGGTCTTCGGCGACGTCGATGGATTCGGGGCTGGTGCCGATGATGGGCACGCCGTTGGCTTCCAGGGCGCGCGCCAGCTTCAGCGGGGTCTGGCCGCCGTACTGGACGATCATGCCGACCGGGTTTTCCTTGTGGACGATTTCCAGCACGTCTTCGAGCGTCAGCGGCTCGAAGTACAGACGGTCGGAGGTGTCGTAGTCGGTGGACACGGTTTCCGGGTTGCAGTTGACCATGATGGTCTCGTACCCGTCGTCGCGCAGCGCCAGCGCGGCATGCACGCAGCAGTAGTCGAATTCAATGCCCTGGCCGATCCGGTTCGGACCACCGCCCAGCACCACGATCTTCTTGCGATCGGTGGGCGCGGATTCGCACTCTTCCTCGTACGTGGAGTACATGTAGGCGGTGCGGGTGGCGAATTCGGCGGCGCAGGTGTCGACGCGCTTGTAGACCGGACGCACGTTGAGCTGGTGGCGCAGCTTGCGGACTTCGGATTCCGAGGAATCCAGCAGGAACGCGAGGCGGCGGTCGGAGAAACCGCGGCGCTTCAGTTCGAACAGCGTGGCGTAGTCCAGGTCGGCCAGCGTCTTTTGCTCGAGCGCCAGCTCGATGTCGACGATTTCCTTGATCTGCGAAAGGAACCACGGGTCGATGTGCGTGATGTTGTGCACTTCGTCCAGCGTGAAGCCTTGCGCGAAGGCGTCGCCCACGTACCAGATGCGTTCCGGACCCGGTTCGCCCAGCTCGACCTGCAGCTTTTCGCGGTCGGTGGTCTTCTGGTTCAGGCCGTCGACGCCCACTTCCAAGCCACGCAGCGCCTTCTGGAACGATTCCTGGAAGGTGCGGCCGATGGCCATGACTTCACCCACGGACTTCATCTGGGTGGTCAGGCGCGCGTCGGCGGTGGGGAATTTTTCGAATGCGAAACGCGGCACCTTGGTGACCACGTAGTCGATCGTGGGTTCGAACGACGCCGGCGTGGCGCCGCCGGTGATCTCGTTGCGCAGCTCGTCGAGCGTGTAGCCGACGGCCAGGCGCGCGGCGACCTTGGCGATGGGGAAACCGGTGGCCTTGGAGGCCAGCGCCGACGAACGCGACACGCGCGGGTTCATCTCGATGACGATCATGCGGCCGTTCTTGGGATTGACGGCGAACTGCACGTTCGAGCCGCCCGTATCCACGCCGATCTCGCGCAATACCGCGATCGATGCGTTACGCATGATCTGGTATTCCTTGTCGGTCAGCGTCTGGGCCGGCGCGACGGTGATGGAGTCGCCCGTGTGGACGCCCATCGGATCCAGGTTTTCGATGGAGCAGACGATGATGCAGTTGTCCGCCTTGTCGCGGACCACTTCCATCTCGAATTCCTTCCAGCCGAGCAGCGACTCTTCGATCAGGAGTTCGCTGGTGGGCGAGGCTTCCAGGCCGCGGCGGCAGATGGTTTCGAATTCTTCGGCGTTGTAGGCGATGCCGCCGCCCGAACCCCCCATCGTGAAGCTGGGGCGGATGACGGCGGGGAAACCGGAGGTGCCGACTTCGGCCGCGATGCGGCGCTGCACTTCCCAGGCTTCGTCCATGCTGTGGGCGACGCCCGACTTGGCCGATTCCAGGCCGATGTCGGTCATGGCCTGCTTGAACTTCTGGCGGTCTTCGGCCTTTTCGATGGCGTGCTCGTTGGCGCCGATGAGTTCCACGTTGTGCTTCTCTAGCACGCCATGGTGGGCCAGGTCCAGCGCGCAATTCAGCGCGGTCTGACCGCCCATCGTGGGCAGGAGCGCATCGGGCTTTTCACGCTCGATGATTTTTTCGACGGCTTGCCAGGTGATGGGCTCGATGTAGGTGACGTCGGCCGTTTCCGGGTCCGTCATGATCGTGGCCGGGTTGCTGTTCACCAGGATGGTGCGGTAGCCCTCAGCCTTGAGCGCCTTGCAAGCTTGCGCGCCGGAGTAGTCGAATTCGCAGGCCTGCCCGATGATGATGGGGCCGGCGCCGATGATGAGAATGCTTTTTAGGTCTGTACGCTTGGGCATGATGCAGTCTTTACTTTTGGCCGGACATCAGGCTGATGAACTTGTCGAACAGCTCGAGGATGTCGTGCGGACCCGGGCTGGCTTCGGGGTGACCCTGGAAGCAGAAGGCCGGGCGGTCGGTGAGCTCGAAGCCTTGCAGCGTGCCGTCGAACAGCGAGACGTGCGTCACGCGCGCGTTGGCGGGCAGGCTGGCTGCGTCGACACCGAAACCGTGGTTCTGGCTGGTGATGAACACGCGCTTGGACGCGAGGTCCTGCACCGGATGGTTGGCGCCGTGATGGCCGGTCTTCATCTTGACGGTCCTGCCGCCCACCGCCAGGCCCATGATCTGATGACCCAGGCAGATGCCGAACACAGGCAGCTTCTTGTCCAGGAAGGCGCGGGTGGCGTCGATGGCGTAGTCGCAGGGCTCGGGGTCGCCGGGGCCGTTGGACAGGAACACGCCGTCGGGATTGAGCTTGAAGACGTCTTCGGCGGAGGTCTGGGCCGGCACCAGCGTGATGCGGCAGCCGCGGTCGGCCAGGAGACGCAGGATGTTGCTCTTTACGCCGTAGTCATAGGCGACCACGTGGAACTTGGACTGGTCGGGCGACGTGAACCCGCCTTCGAGCTGCCAGGTGCCTTCGGTCCAGCCGGTGCTTTCCTTGATGGACACGACCTTGGCCAGATCCTGGCCGGCCATGCCGGGAAAGCCGCGGGCGAGTTCAACGGCGCGCTCGGCGTCGGAACCCACGAGGATGCACGCGCCCTGGGCGCCCTTTTCGCGCAGAATGCGCGTGAGCTTGCGGGTGTCGATGCCGGAAATGGCAACGATGCCCTGCTCGGTCAGGTAGTCGGGCAAGGATTGCGTGGAACGGAAGTTCGACACGCGGGCGGGGCAGTCGCGTACCACCAGGCCGGCGGCATAGACGCGATTGGATTCCACGTCTTCGGCGTTGACGCCGGTGTTGCCGATGTGCGGATAGGTCAGCGTGACGATCTGACCGCTATAGCTGGGATCGGTGAGAATTTCCTGGTACCCGGTCATCGCGGTGTTGAACACCACTTCGGCAACGGTATGGCCAGGCGCACCGATCGACACGCCTCGAAAAATGGTACCGTCCGCCAGAGCCAGAATTGCAGGAGGGAAGCGGTTGATCCCCTCGGGAAAGAGTTGCGGCAGCACAGTAAACCCCGGTTTTAGAATCGATAATCAAACCTTCGGATTATACCTCGAGCGGCCGTTTTTCCCGGAGAACCGCGCCAAATAAGGCCGAAACCGGGTTTTTCGGCCGTTTTGCCGCGCCGTTGCGCGGCCTGCAATCAGCGCCCCTCGCCCTTGCGGCGGACTGCGGGCCGGCAGCGTCGGTGATACGCTAGCAGCACCTTCAACCCTAGCCAGCTGCGAGTCGTATAAGTCCATGCCCAGCCAACTTGACGCCCTGCGTGACCACACCACCGTTGTTGCCGACACCGGCGATTTCGAAGCCATGAAGGCGTTGCGTCCCACGGACGCGACCACCAACCCATCCCTGATTCTGAAGGCCGTCCAGCAGGACGCCTACCGCCCGCTGCTGGAAAAGACCGCGCGCGAGCACCGCGGCGCCTCCACCGCCGAACTCATGGATCGCCTGCTGGTCGCCTTCGGCCGCGCGATTCTGGACATCGTGCCGGGCCGCGTGTCCACCGAAGTGGACGCCCGCCTGTCCTTTGACACCCGCGCCACCATCGAACGCGCCCGCGGCCTGATCGCCCTGTACGAAGCCGCCGGCATCCCGCGCGAGCGCGTGCTCATCAAGATTGCGTCCACCTGGGAAGGCATCCAGGCCGCCCGGGTTTTGCAGTCCGAGGGCGTCCGCTGCAACCTGACCCTGCTCTTCTCGCTGCCCCAGGCGGTCGCCTGCGCCGATGCGCACGTGCAGCTCATTTCGCCTTTCGTCGGCCGCATCTACGACTGGCACAAGAAATCGGCCGGCGCGAACTGGGTCGAAGACGACAACACGGGCGCGCGTGACCCGGGGGTTCAGTCCGTCACCAATATCTACCGCTACTACAAGCACTTTGAAATCCCGACCGAGATCATGGGCGCGAGCTTCCGCAACGTGGGTCAGATCCTTGCGTTGTCCGGCTGCGACCTGCTGACGATCAGTCCGGACCTGCTGAACAAGCTGGCCGCCACCGAAGGCGACGCGCCCGCCCAGCTTCGCGCTGACGACGCGCGCGGCGACATTGCGCGCATCGGCGCGGACGAAGTGACGTTCCGCACGCTGCTCAATGACGATGCGATGGCCAGCGAAAAGCTGTCCGAGGGGATCCGCCTGTTCGTGGCCGACGCCATCAAGCTGGATGCCCTGATCGACGCGCAGCGAGGCTGAGCCAGTGCGGCGCGCGGTTGCTGTCCGCGCGCCCTTGCCTAGCGGTGATCGTGAGAGTGCACCTGCAGCGCTTCCAGGAACCGCGATACCATGTTGTACGCGGCGATTGTCGCCGTCAGCTCTACCACCAGCTTTTCCGACCCCAAGGCCGCCCGGACGGCGTCGAACACCGCCTCGGGAACCTGCACGTGACGCGTCATGGCGTCCGTGTAGGCCAGCACCGCCCGTTCGCGTTCGCTGAACAGCCCCGAGGTTTCCCACGCATCCAGCGCGTCCAGCTGCGCCTGGGATACGCCTTCCTTCAACGCGATCGGCGCATGCTGGTCGGCCTCGTAGGGCGCACCGTTGATGGCCGCCACCCGCATGATGACGAGCTCGCGCAGATCGCCCGGCAACGTGCTGAGCTGCCTGATCGACGTCAGGTAATTCAGCCAGCCGCCGGCCACCGCGGGACTGTGCAGCAGCATCTGATACAGATGCAACACACTGCCCCGCTGCGCGACAATGCTTTCCACCAGGGGCCGTGCTTCGGGATGAGTCAGATCAGCGTAGGGCAAACGGGCCATGCGAACTCCGGGAGGTAGAGGGCAGCAAATGCACACATTCTCACAATATCTTTGACATAATGGCAACACACTTGCGCGTCCACGGTATCTCACTCGCATGAATGCGCCCACCGAATCCTACCCCCAACTCACTCTCGCCAATTGCGACAGCGAACCGATACACATACCGGGCGCCATCCAGCCGCTCGGGGCCCTGCTCGCGTTCGATCCCGACGGCACGCTGCGTTACGCCAGCGAGAATGCCGCCCAGTTGCTCGACACCTGCCTGACGCTGGACCAGCCTTGCGCGCCTGAGGCGTTGCCGCCGGGCCTTGCGTACTGCCTGTCCACTTGGCTCGGCAACCCCGACCCCATTTTCGATCCGCTGACCATCACGCTGGATCGCGCCACCTATGACGTGATCGGCCATCGCAATGTCGATGGGCTGACGATTGTCGAACTCGAGCGCCGGGCCGACGGCGTCGGCATTGCCGCGCCCGAGCGCATCTACCGCAGCATCGAGCGCGTGCGCCGGCAGCGTGACATTCCCGCGCTCCTGGACAGCATGGTGCGCGAAGTGCAGCGCGCCACGGGCTTTGACCGGGTGATGGCGTATCGCTTCCATCCCGACGACAGCGGCGAGATCGTGGCTGAACAGCGACGCGCCGACCTGGACGACTGGGTGGGCCGCCGCTATCCCGCCGGCGACATTCCGGCGCAGGCGCGCCGGCTCTATACGGTAAACACCCTGCGCCTGATCGCCGATGCGACCTACCACCCGGTGCGCGTGCTGAGCGCCCCTTCGCCGGATCCCCGCCCGCTGGACTTGAGCTTCTCGGTCTTGCGCAGCGTGTCGCCCGTCCACCTGGAGTACATGGCGAACATGGGGGTACGGGCGTCTATGAGCCTGTCGCTGGTGATCGGCGGCCGCCTGTGGGGCATGATCGCCTGCCACCATCACACGCCGCGGGCCGTGCCCTACCCTGCCCGTCTGGCGTGCGAGGCGATGGCGCAGGTCGTTGCGGCCACGGTGTCCGGCATCGAAGCCAATGAGCGGGCCGAGCAATCCCGCCAGAATGCCGCGCTGGTCAGCAAGCTTGTCGAGCGCGTTTCGGCCTCTGAAAACGTGCATCAGGCACTGTCGCAGGGCGGTGAGACGCCGGCCTCGCTGGTCCCGAACGATGCCGCGCTGTGCCTCTGGAGCAACAGCGTCACGGTGTTTGGCGGCATTGCGCCGCGCGGCGAACTGGCGGGCATCCTGAACGCGCTGGACCAGAGCGGACAGCGCGTGGTGCACACCACCAACATCGCGCGCGATTACCCCGAATTGCAGACCGAAATCGTCCCGTACGCGGGCCTGCTCGCGTGCAAGTTCGACCCCATGAACAATGGCTGGCTGGTCTGGCTGCGCAAGGAGCAGATCGAGACCCTCGTGTGGGGCGGCAAGCCGGAGAAGCAGTACGCGGTCGGCAGTCTCGGCCCGCGGCTGACCCCGCGCGGCTCGTTCGAAGCCTGGCGCGAGGTCGTACGCGGGGTCTGTCTTCCCTGGCTGCCTGGGGAGCTCGAGGCCGTGGACAACCTGCGTGACGAGCTCTCGCACATTTCGACCAGCCGCGCCGCCGACGTCGACCGCGCCCGCACCGCGCTGCTGGCCATGCTGGGCCACGACCTGCGCGACCCGCTGCAATCCATTTCCATGGCCGCGACCCTGCTGTCCCGCACCGATACCGGCGCGCGCATGGGCGAGCGCATCCGTTATTCCAGCGGCCGGATGCAGCGCCTGATATCGCAGGTGCTGGACCTGTCGCGCCTGCAAGGCGGCCTGGGGCTGGGCATTGAAAAGCGGCTGTGCGACCTGTCGGCACTGGTGAACGGCCTGATCGAGGAAAAGCGCCAGGCCTACCCCGGCCTGCGCATCGAACCCGACGTGCCGGACGGCCTGACGCTCATGGCCGATACCGACCGTATCGCGCAGGTGGTGACCAATCTGATGGGCAACGCGCGTCAGCACGGCGCGCCCCGTCAGCCCATCATGGTGACCGCCGCAAAAACCGATGACGGCATTACGCTCAGCGTCATCAACCATGGCGGCCCGATCGCCGAAGACGTGCTCGCGCACCTGTTCTCGCCCTTCAAGCCGGAATCGGTGGGCCAGTCGCGCAACCGCTCCGGCCTGGGGCTGGGCCTGTACATTGCCGAGCAGGTCGTGCGCGACCACGGCGGCGACATTGCCGTCCAATGCCGCGACGGGCTCGTCATCTTCACGGTCACGCTGCCCCGCGCCATGCCTGAAGCAACCCCCTCTTGAACCTGGGAGACATAACTTGAACGAAGTGCGCGCCATGCGGGTCCTGCTGGTGGACGACAACGAAATGGGATCGGAACTGCTGGCCGAGTTCCTGGCGCTTTCAAACCTGGAGACGCGGTGCGCCGCCACCGGGGCCGAAGCCATGGAGCTGGTCAACACGTTCGCGCCGGATGCCGTGCTGCTGGACATCCTGCTGCCCGACATGGACGGCTACGAGCTGGCCAAGCGCCTGCGCGAACGCGCCAACCCGCCGCGCATCTATGCGCTGAGCGGCCTGGCGCGGCACGAACGACGCGATGCCATCAACGGCATCTTCACTGGATGGATCGAAAAGCCGGCGGACCCCGACGCGCTCCTGGCCATTCTGCACGAGGCCAACTGACGGTTCTTTCATGATGCAATCCGACACCCTTGGCCTGCTGGCCGCAAAGGGCGTGCAGCTCAAGGTGCTCAGCCAGATCTTCCCCGTGCTTCGCCATGAAGTCCTGGGCCCGCTGTCCAGCGCCTCGCTCGCGGCCGCCATGCTGCGCCAGGCGCCTGAAGGCACCACCGGCGAAGCCGTCCAGCAACGCTGCGAGCGGCTTGCCGGCGACCTTTCCGACATGCTCGATGAAAGCGTGGGCGTGGTGCGCGAGCTGGATGGTTGGCTGAGTGATGGCGGCGCCATGACGTCCAGCGGCGACCTGCTGCACGACTGCCGCAAGCTGATGTTCTCGCACCTGCTGCTGGCGAGCCACGGCATCCGCTGGCCCGATCAGGTGGCGCACGCGGACGTGCCATTGTTCAGCACACGATATCTGGTCCTGGCATGGCTGTTGTGCCTGTTGCCGCTGGTGCCCGCGGATGCGCAGCTCGAAGTGGACGCGTCCGAGCCCGGCGTGTGGCGTGCCCGCGTGCCCGAAGGCGCACCGGCCTCGGACAAGCCGCCCGCGTTTGATCTGCAGGAAATCGAGCTGCTGGCGTCCGCTTCGGGCTGGCGGCTGGAGCGTCAGGATCGCTGCTGGTCGCTGCATCTGCCGGCGTAACCCGCCGCCGTATTAGCACCGGTTCGATGTCGCCGGTTCAACCGTCCCACCAACCCTTCACGTCACGATCCCCATGATTTCTCCCGTCCATCAGGTGCTGCGCGATGGCACCCGCGAACGTCACGAAACGCTGGACCAGGGTCTGGCGCTGGCCGAAGACCATGTCGACCGCGGCCATTATCTGGCCTATCTGCGCGCGCTGCTGGGATGGCTGGAACCGTTGGAGCAACAGCTCTGGCAACTGGACTGGCCGGCGTCGCTGCGCGCCCCTGAGCGGGCCGGCAAGACCGCCTGGCTGCATGAAGACCTGAAGGCGGCGGGCGCCCCTGCGCCCGTCGTGCATTGCGCACAGCCGCCGCAGGTGGCGGCGCCCGACGCCTACGCATTGGGCGTCGCGTACGTCGTCGAAGGGTCGCAGTTGGGCGGCCGGTTCCTGGCCAAGCGCCTGCAGGCGGTGGCGCCCGACTTGCCCCAGCGCTACTTGCGCGGGTATGGCGAGCAGGTGGGACCGCTGTGGAAGGAATTTCTGCTGTACCTGGACAGCGAGGCCGGCGCGGCGGGCCGCGAGGAACAGGCGCTGCAAGGCGCCCGCGACGCCTTCGACAGCCTGACCGCCTGGCTGCGCAGCCAGGGCGCGCTGCGGGCCTGAGCCCGGCAGCGCGACCCAAGGCGGATTACAGCTTTTCGGTTTCGCCCGACTTGGGCTGCCACTTCATCAAGCGCTTCTCGCCAACCCCGACGATGGTGTCCAGGATCAGCGCAAAGGCGGTCAGCACGATGATGCCGGCAAACACGGTGTTCACGTCGAACGTGCCTTCGGCCTGCAGGATCAGATAGCCCACGCCGCTTGCCGACCCCAGGTATTCGCCGACGACCGCGCCCACGAACGCCAGACCCACCGAGGTGTGCAGGCTGGAGAACACCCAGCTCGTAGCCGACGGCAGGTACACGTGACGCAGCAGCTGGCGCTTGCGTGCGCCCAGCATGCGGGCGTTGTCCAGCAAGGTGGGGCTGACTTCCCGCACGCCTTGATAGACGTTGAAGAACACGATGAAGAACACCAGCGTCACGGCCAGCGCCACCTTGGACCAGATGCCCAGGCCGAACCACATGCCGAAGATGGGCGCCAGGATGACGCGCGGCATCGAGTTGGCTGCCTTGATGTAGGGGTCCAGGATTGCGCTGGCGCGCGGCGACAGCCCGAGCCACAAGCCGAAAGCCAGGCCCGCGATCGTGCCGATGAAGAACGCCAGCACGGTCTCGGTCAGCGTCACGGCCAAGTGGTTATAGATGTCGGCGTTGGTGACGAACCACGCCCGGATGCGCCCCCACACCTTCAGCGGTTCGCCGAAGAAAAAGGCGACCTTCGGATCGCGCGACGCAAAATGCCAGACGGCCAGGATGATGACGAGCAGCAGCAATTGCCAGACGCGCAGGCTGCCGGAACCGGATTTGTTCAGTTTGGGCATGGCTCAGGCTCGCTTCTGTTGGGCATAGCCCTTGAGCACTTCCTCGCGCAGCACGCCCCAGATGGCGGCATGCAGCTCGACGAAACGCGGGTCGATGCGCACTTCGGCCACGTCACGCGGACGCGGCAGATCGATGGCAAATTCTCCGATGGGATGGGTGCCCGGACCGGCGGACAGCACGATCACGCGGTCGCTCATGGCGATGGCTTCGTCCAGGTCATGAGTGATGAACAGCACCGCCTTGCGCTTGGCCATCCACAGGTCCAGGACCTCGTTCTCCATGAGCTGGCGCGTCTGGATGTCCAACGCCGAGAACGGTTCGTCCATGAGGATGATGTCGGGGTCGCGGATCAGCGTCTGCGCCAGCATGGCGCGTTTGCGCATGCCGCCCGACATCTGATGCGGATAACGGCCCTCGAAACCGCCCAGGCCGACGCGGCGCATCCATTCACGTCCGCGGTCCAGCGCCTCGGCGCGGGGCACGTTGGCGAACTCCAGGCCGGCGATGACGTTGTCCAGCGCGCTGCGCCAGGGGAGAAGCGCCTCGCCCTGGAACATGTAGCCCGCACGTTCGTTGATGCCAACCAGCGGCTGGCCAAAGACCTTCACCTGCCCCGACGACGGCGCCAACAGGCCGGCGCTGACGTTGAGCAACGTGGACTTGCCGCAACCGGTCGGGCCCACCACGGACACGAACTCGCCCGGCGCGATGGCCAGGGTAGTGTCGCTGACCGCGGTGTAGCGCTGCGACCGGTCGTCACGCGAGACAAAGGTGCAACTTATGTTTTCCAGCGACAGCGCGGCTTCAGCCATTGGCATACTTCTCGTTGGCGCGGCGCGCGAAATCGTTGGTCCACACCTTCGACGGATCGACCTTCGAGCCGTTGAAGTCAGCCTGGTAGGCGGCCAGCGCCTTGAGCGCGGTGGCCGCGCCGTCTTCCGGGATCATGCCGTCCGGCGACAGGCCTTCCATGCTCTTGCCGAGCGCGGCCTTGTAGATGGCCGGATCGCCCAGCAGGTAGGTTTCGGGCACGACCTTGGCGATTTCCTCGGGGCCGGCCTTCTGAATCCACTTGTCGGCGCGCACGATGGCGTTGGTCAGCGCCTGGACGGTGTTGGGATTGGCGTCGATGAACGTCTGCGGCGCATACAGGCAGCCGGCGGGCATGTTGCCGCCGAAGATTTCCTGCGTGTCCTTGAGCGTGCGCGTGTCGACGATGATCTGGATGTCGCCGGGCATTTCCAGCATCGAGACCACCGGGTCCGTGTTGGAGATGGCGTCGATCTGGCCGCTGCGCACGGCAGTCACCGCGCCCGCGCCAGCGCCCACGCCGATGAAGGACACGTCGGAGGCCTTCAGGCCGTGTTTGGCAAGGAAGAAGCTGACCACCATGTTGGTGGACGAGCCCGGCGCGGTCACGCCGATCTTCTTGCCTTTCAGGTCAGCCGCGCCCTTGTAGCCCGGGATGTTCTTCTTGGAGACGCCCACGCCGATCATCGGCGCGCGGCCTTGCAGCACGAAGGCGCGATAGGCCTGACCCTTGGAGTGCATGGACAGCGTGTGCTCGAAGGCGCCCGAGACCACGTCGGCGCTGCCGCCCACCACGGCCTGCAGGGCCTTGGAGCCGCCGGCAAAGTCCGCGATGCTGACGTCCAGCCCTTCGTCCTTGAAGTAACCGCGCACCTCGGCGATCGTCAGCGGGAGGTAATAGATCAGCGGCTTGCCGCCGACTGCGATCTGGACCTTGGTCTTTTCAAGCTTCTGCGCGCGCACGATGGCAGGGGCCATGCTCATGACGCCGGCAGCGCCGGCGATCTTGAGCAGTTCACGGCGGGTGACTGTCATTGCTTTGTCTCCTGGTTGTCGGATATTCCGATAGCGCCGGTCTTCGCCAGCTTGTCGATAGCCGCTGAATCATACCCCAGCGATTTCAGGACTTCCTCGGTATGTTCCCCTAATTTCGGGCCCACCCAGCGCGTCTGGCCAGGTGTTTCGGATAGCTTGGGAACCACGCCCGGCAGCTTGACGGGACTGCCGTCTGCCAGGCGATGCTGTTCGATCATGCGGCGCGCAAGGAACTGCGGATCGCTGAACATGTCGGCCACGCTGTAGATCTTGCCGACCGGCACGTCGGCGCGCTTCAGGGCTTCGAGCGCCGCTTCGATACCGCGTCCGTCGCACCAGTGCTGGATGGCGCCGTCGATCTCTTGAACGCGCCGCGCGCGGCCGTCGTTGCGCACCAGATCCGGATCCTCGGCCAAATCGTCACGGCCGATGGCCCGCATCAGACGATGAAAAATCGCGTCGCCGTTGCCGGCGATGACGATGTTCTGGCCGTCGCGCGTGGTGTAGGTATTCGAGGGCACGATGCCCGGCAGCGCGCCGCCGGTGCGCTCGCGCACCACGCCGGCCACGTCGTACTCGGGGACCAGGCTCTCCATCATGTTGAAGACGGCTTCGTACAGCGCCACGTCAACCATCTGGCCCTGCCCTGCCTGGCATTCGTCGCCCGTCTTGCCGTTCCAGCGGCCGCCGGTGGCGTCGCGATGGCGCAGCGCCATCATCGCGCCGATCACGCCGTGCAGCGCCGCGATGGAGTCACCGATGGAGATGCCGACCCGCAGCGGCGGGCGGTCGGGGTGGCCCGACACGTAACGCAGGCCGCCCATGGATTCACCGATGGCGCCAAAGCCGGGCTGATCCTTCATGGGGCCCGTCTGGCCGTAGCCGGACAGGCGGACCATGATGAGCGCGGGATTGATGGCGCGCAGCTGCTCAAAGCCGAGCCCCCACTTTTCCAGGACGCCGGGGCGGTAGTTCTCGACCACCACATCGGCGTCCAGCGCCAGCTTGCGGGCGATCTCTTGCGCACGCGGGTCCTTCAAATTGAGCGCGATGGATTGCTTGTTGCGGGCCTGCACCGTCCACCACAGGGAATTGCCCTCGTGCAGATGGCGCCAACTGCGGATGGGATCGCCGCCGCCCGTGCCGTCCGGCCCGTGCGGGGTCTCCACCTTGATGACGTCGGCGCCGAATTCGCCGAAGATGCGCGCGGCGAATGGGCCGGCGATAAGCGTGCCGAGTTCCAGGACTTTCAGTCCGGTCAGCGCTGACATGGATTGTCTTCCTCACATTGATTGCCCGGCCGATACGTTGCCGGCGGGCGTTCTGGTACCGCGAGCGTCAGGTGGTCTTGCGCTCCATCAGCGCCCAGGCGATGGTGCCGGCGTCGACGTACTCGAGCTCGCTGCCGGCAGGCACGCCACGCGCCAGGCGCGTGACCCGCAGGCCGCGCTCGCCCAGGGCCTCGCCCAGGAAATGCGCGGTGGTCTCGCCTTCGGCCGTGAAGTTGGTGGCCAGGATGACTTCCTGCACCACCCCATCCGTCGCGCGCTTGATCACGCGCTCGAAATCCAGTTCACGCGGGCCGATGCCTTCCAGCGGCGCGACCCGGCCCATGAGCACGTAATACAGGCCACGGTAACCGTGGCTGGACTCGATCATGTTCTGGTCGGCCGGCGTTTCGACGATGCACAGCAGCGAGGGATCGCGCTTGACATTGGAGCAGGTGGCGCAGACCTCGTCTTCGGAAAAACTGTTGCAGCGCGCGCAGTGCTTCAGATCCCGCACCGCGCCGGCAAGCGCCCGCCCCAGCAGATCCGCACCCTGCGGATCATGCTGCAACAGGTGATACGCCATGCGTCTAGCTGATCGCACGCCCACGCCGGGCAGGCGCCGCAGCGCTTCGATCAGCGAGACCAGCGGCTCGGGTTCGGGCAGTAAGGGATCCATTGCAACCTACGGCAGCGGCAATCAGAACGGCAGCTTCATGCCCGGGGGCAGCGGCATGCCGGCGGTGACGGACGCCATCTTTTCCTGGGACGTGGCTTCGGCCTTGCGCAGCGCGTCGTTGAACGCGGCGGCGACCAGGTCTTCCAGCATGTCCTTGTCGTCGGCCAGCAGCGACGGGTCGATCTCGACGCGCTTGACGTCGTGGCGGCAGGTCATGGTGACCTTCACCAGGCCGCCGCCCGAGGCGCCTTCGACCTGGATGTCGGCCAGCGCGTCCTGCGCCTTCTTCATGTTTTCCTGCATCTGCTGCGCTTGGCGCATCAGGCCGGCGAGTTGTCCTTTCATCATGATGGGAGCTTCCTTGAACGAGGGGAATGAGGTTGGCCGCCGCGTCAGGCGGCGGCCGCTGAATCAACGTGGCGGATCGAGCCAGCAACGACGTGGCCGCCGAAATCCGAAAGCAGCGCTTGCACGAAGGGATCGTCGGCGACGGCGTTTTCGGCCGCGAGCTGGCGCGCCGCGCTCTCGGCCTGGGCCACGGCATACGCCGTGGCGTCGCCGGTGACGCCAACCTGCACGTCCAGCCGGATGCCCTGCCCGAAATGTTCGCACAGGACGGTCTGCAGGCGCACGCGGCTTTCGCTTTCGGCCAGGGTCTTGACGGCCACGCGCAGGATGATGGCATCGCCCTGCACGCCGGCCCATTCGCTCTGGCGAGCCAGTTCCGACGCCAAGCCCGTAACGGGCAGGCGCGCCGCCAGCTCGGGCCAGGACGCCGAGTCCATGTCCGTCAGGCGAGGCGCACGCGACTGGCGCTTGCGCGCGGGCGCGGGGGCATCGCGGCGAGCGGCCGGCGGTGCAGGCGCCGGGGTGGGCGACGTGGCCAGCGTTTCGAAGTCGTCGTCCGGGTCGGACGTGAAGCCGCTGTCGGGCATGAACCCGCCTTCGGCTTCAAAAGGAATTTCTTCGTCGACCCAGGACGGCGGGCCGTCGGTGTCGCCCATTGCCGGGGCCGACGCGGATGCCGGAGCGATCGCGGCGGAGGCCGGTGTCACGGCCAGGGCAGCGGAGCCTTGCGGTTTGGCGGTCGGGGCGTGAGGCGCTGCGGCGTCGGGAGGCGAGCAGTCGGCGGTCGGGGTGTCGCCCGTCGATGCGTCGGCGGTCGATGCGTCAGGCGTCGATGCGTCAGCGGCCGTTACGGCGCGCGCTGCAGCGTTGCTAGTCGGTGCATTGGACGTCGCTGCGCCCGCATCTGCATTCGTGGCGTCCGGCGGCAGGTCTTCCCAAGGGGGGACACTGCTGCTGTCTGCGGATTGCGGGACGGGCGCGGCAGGCGATTGCGGCAATGCGACGGCGGCGGGCTGCGCGGGCGCGGCAGCGACAGTGGCGGGAGATTCCGACGGCGCGTCAACGGATGCGGACGCTGATGCGGACGCGGACGCTGATGCGGATGCCGGCGCCTCGTTGCGCGACGCATTGTCGTCGGCGGCGGTGCTCGCCGAGGCATTTACGGTCTCGGCATGGTTGACCGCTGCGCCTGACACTGGCGGAGCGACCGCGCCGGTGTCGGGCGCAGACACGGCAGGCTGACCCGCGCCCGAAGGCGCTGCGGCGGCGGTGACAGCGGCGCCAACCGCATCGGCGGCCGGCGCGGCGATGGCCGCCGCGGGTTCCGCGGTCTGACGCGCAGGCGCGGCGGGCGCTTCCAGCGCGGTCTGCGGACCGGCGTCGCCATTGAGCGCCAGCATGCGCAGGCACGCCATGATGAAGCCCGCGTATTCGTCGGGCGCCAGCGTCAGTTCGCCGCGGCTGTGCACGGCGACGGAGTAGAACAGTTGCACGGCGTCCGGATGCAGCGCCTGTGCAAGCCGGGCGATGTCGCCGGCCAGCGGATCTTCGGCGGCGGTCACGCCGGTCACGCGCTGCTCGATCGCCACGCGCGAGAGCAGCACGGCCAGGTCGGCCAGCGCACCGGCATACGACAGTCCGCGAATCGCAAGTTCGTCGGCCACGGCCAGCACGCCCTTGGCATCGCCCGAAGACAGGGCATCCAGCAGGCGCACGAGATGGCGTTGGTCGATGGTGCCGAGCATGCCGCGCACGGCATCTTCGGTAAGGTTGTCCGCGCTGTAGGCGATGGCCTGGTCGGTGAGCGACAGGGCGTCGCGCATCGAGCCCGACGCCGCCTGCCCGATCAGCCGCAGGGCCGGGATTTCAAAGCCGACGTCTTCCTGGCCGAGCACGGCCTGCAGATGGCCAACGATAGAGTCGGCCGGCATCTGCTTCAAATTGAATTGCAGGCAGCGCGACAAAACCGTCACCGGGATCTTTTGCGGATCGGTGGTGGCCAGGATGAATTTGACGTGCGGCGGCGGCTCTTCCAGCGTCTTGAGCATGGCGTTGAACGCGTGCCCGGTCAGCATGTGGACTTCGTCGATCATGTAGACCTTGAAGCGTCCCGCGCCCGGTGCGTAAACCGCCTGCTCCAGAAGCTGCGTCATTTCCTCGACGCCGCGGTTGGACGCGGCGTCCAGCTCAAGGTAGTCGACAAAGCGGCCCGCATCGATCTCGGTGCAGGCGCGGCAGACGCCACAGGGCTTTGAGGTGATGCCGGTTTCGCAGTTGAGCGATTTGGCCAGGATGCGCGAGAGTGTGGTCTTGCCGACGCCCCGGGTGCCGGTGAACAGCCAGGCGTGATGCAGGCGTTGCGTGTCGAGCGCATGCGTGAGCGCGCGCACCACGTGATCCTGTCCCACCAGGGTATCGAACGATCGCGGCCGCCACTTGCGGGCCAATACCAGATAAGTCATGGCTGGATTGTAGAGCCTGATTGTTGAACCCGTTGATCGAGCGGGCTGGAATGCAAAGGGGACGGGCTTATTCCCGTGGAACGAATCCTTGGAAAATAACCCCGTCCCCTGTGAAAGCGAAGTAGCAAACGCTACAGCTTTGAAGAATCCGGTTGGCGAGCCTTACTCCGGCACTGACCCTAAACGACTATGGCTGCTTCGTTCCCGACCTGACCAGGTTCACCGTCGAACCATGCGAAGGGGCCCGCCAGCCGAGATTCTAGCAGAGCTGCGCTTCGCGCGCTCGCTAGCCTCTCGGCGGGCGGGCCCCGGGGGGCAATATGTGGGC
>NZ_JAKRML010000023.1:0-99584 GCF_022346505.1 Achromobacter sp. ACRQX | reverse complement strand
CCCCAAACAACTTCTCCCTCAAAGACCCCTCCGAATACGCCCGCTTGTACGCCCCCCGTTCCTGCAATTCAGGCACCACGATGTCGATGAAGTCCTCGTAGCATTCCGGCGTCACCGTCCTCGCCAGGTTGAATCCGTCGATATCCGTTTCAGCCACCCACGATTCCAGTTCGTCCGCGATCTGCGATGCGCTGCCGACCAGCGCCGGATATCTGCCCCCTAATGCCATGTCGGCCAGCAGGTCGTTGACCGTGCGGTCGGTGCGGGCCACGGTCAGGTTCTTGACGGCCGATTCGATCGCGTTGTTCTTTACGTAGCGGATCGGTTCGTCTGGGGCATAGCGCGAAAAGTCGATGCCGGTGGAGCTGGCGTAGTGCGCGAGGCCCGCTTCGGGGTTGGCGTAGCGCAGGTACTCGGCGTGCTTCTCGCGTGCCTCGGCTTCCGTTCTTCCCGGCACCACTGTCACGCCCATGAAGAACTTGATGTCGCGCGGATTGCGGCCTTCGCGTGCCACCGCGTCGCGGACGTCGGCGACGAGTTTGCGCAGGCCTTCCTTGGTTTGGCTTGAGACGAACACGCACTCGGCATGGCGCGCGGCGAAGGCCTGGCCGCGGCCGGAGGAGCCGGCCTGGTAGAGAACCGGTGTGCGCTGGCGCGAGGGTTCGGACAGGTGATAGCCCTGTACACGGTAGTACTTGCCGGTGTGGTCCACCGGGCGCACGGCGGCCGGGTCTGCGTACAGGCGCGCGCGTTTGTCGGCGTGTACGGCGTCGTCGTCCCAACTGCCTTCCCAGAGTTTGTAGGCGACTTCCAGGAACTCGTCGGCGCGGTCGTAGCGTTCGTCGTGGGCGATCTGTTCTGACAGGCCCATCGCGCGCGCGGCGCTTTCCAGGTAGCCGGTGACGATGTTCCAGCCGATGCGGCCGTTGGTCAGGTGGTCCAGCGTCGAGAAGCGGCGCGCCAGCAGGTACGGCGCTTCGTAGGTCAGATTCACCGTCACGCCGAAGCCCAGGTGGCGCGTGGCGGCGGCCATGGCGGAGACCGTGAGCAGGGGGTCGTTGACCGGGAGCTGGATGGACTCGCGCAGCGTGATGTCGGCCGAGTCCTGGTAGACGTCGTACACGCCAACGATGTCGGCCAGGAACAGGCCATCGAACAGGCCGCGTTCCAGCAGCCTGGCCAGATCCGTCCAGTACTCCAGCGTCTTGTATTGGGTGGACGTGTCGCGCGGATGCGTCCACAGGCCGTGGTTGATGTGGCCGACGCAGTTCATGTTGAACGCGTTCAGGAGGATTTGCTTTTTAGCCATGGCGTGCCGCTCCGGCGTATCAGGTGGTGCCCACGCGCGCGGGCGGGGCGTCGTTGAGGTAGTAGTTGCCGACAGCATGGATCTTCCAGCGCACCGGGTCGTGCAGCGTGTGGGTGCGGGCGTTGCGCCAGTGGCGGTCGAGGTTCAGGTGGTCCAGCGTGGATTGCGTTCCCGACAGCTCGAAGAGCTTGGTGCCGGCGGCGAGCGAAGCCTCGGTGGTCAGCGCACGGGCCTCGGCCACGGCGATGGCGGCGGCGGCGATGTGTTCTGCGGTGGCGTCCGTGGTGGCGATGTCCAGGATTCGGCCGGCGCGCGCCACCAGGGCGCGGGCAGCCTCCAACCGGACGGACAGGCGGCCGAATTCGCTGATTGTCAGCGGGTCGTGCCGCGCCTCGTCGACGCCGGCGTCGATCCAAGGCCGCGAGCGTTCGCGTACGAAGTCGACGGCGTCGGCCAGCGCGGCCTGGCCGATCCCCAGGTCGATGGCGGCGTGGATCAGCTGCGCCAGCGGCTTGATCGTGTTGGCGGGCGCGGACGGATCGGCAAGCAGCAGCACGTCTTGCCGCGGCACCGCGACGTCCTTGAAGACCACGGTGCCGCTGCCGGTCACGCGCTGGCCGAAGCCGGACCAGTCGTCGATGACTTCGACGCCGGGGCTGTCGCGGCGCACGAAGGCCAGGCGCTGGATGCCGCCCTCGTCAACGGTGGCGGTGGGGATCCACTGGGCATAGAGTGCGCCGGTGCAGTAGAACTTGCTGCCGTTGATGCGCCAGCCGTCCTGGCCGTCGGGCGTCAGGCGGGTGCGGCGCTCGGCGGCGGTGCGTGTGCCGACCTCGGCGAGCGCATTGCCGAAGCGGTCGCCGGCCAGGGCGCGTGCGTAGAAGCGGGCCTGCTGGTCGGCGTTGCCGTTCACGCGCAGGACTTCCAGCGCGTAGTAGTGGTTCTGCGGGATCTGGCCCAGCGAGCCGTCGGCGCGCGAGATGATAGCCGTGACGGCGGCGAGCGTTACGCGGGAGACGCCGGCGCCGCCATGCTCGCGGGGCACGGTGATGCCCCACAGGCCCGACTGGGAATAGCGCTCCAGCTCCGGCAGGGGCAGTCGGCGTTCGCGGTCGCGTACCGACGCCTCTTCGGCAAATTCGGCGGCCAGCGCGTGGGCGGTTTCGATGGCCTGCGCGTCGGTCTGGATGATGGCGGCGCGGCGGGGCGCCAGCGTGGACACGTTCTGATGCGGCATGAGGTCAGATCCAGGAATGGCGGTTGGGACGCTGGCCGTTCAGCACGTGGTTGCCGATGGCGTGGTACTTCCAGCGCACCGGGTCGTGCAACGTGTGCGTGCGCGCATTGCGCCAGTGGCGGTCCAGGTTGAACTCGGCCAGCGATGCGCGCGAGCCCGAGAGTTCAAAGAGCTTCTCGCTGGCGGTAAGCGCGATCTCCGTGGTCAGCGCTTTGGCGCGCGCCACCACGATGGACGCGGCCGCGACGGCGTCGGCGTCCAGCTCGCGTCGTGCGGCGTCGTCCAGGTGTTGCGCGGCCTCGGTCAGCAAGGCCTCGGCAGCATGCAGGTCGGTGTACAGACGCCCCACGTCGGCGATGACGTACGGGTCCTGCGTCGCGCGTTCGACGTTGGCCTCCACCCAGGGGCGCGCGCGTTCGCGCAGGAAGGCCACCGTGTCGTTCAGCGCACCCTGCGCGATGCCGGCGTCGATGGCGGCCTGCATCAGCTGCGCGAAGGGGCCGATCAGCACGGGGCTTTCCTGCACGGTCCAGGCGGGCAGGATGCTGTCCGCTTCCACGCGCACGTTGTCCAGCAGCACCGTGCCGCTGGCCGTGGTGCGCTGGCCGAAGCTGGACCAGTCGTCCACCACCGTCAGGCCCGGCGCGCCGCGTTCCAGCACGACCGTCACCAGCCTGCCCTGCGCGTCCAGCACCTTGGAGGGAATCCAGTGCGCGAACAGCGCGCCGGTGGAGTAGAACTTGCGGCCGGTAAGGCGAAAGCCGTCGCCGTCGGGGACAAGGCGTGTCTGGATGTCGCGGGTGTGGCGCGTGTGACGTTCGGGGCCCGCGTTGCCCAGCCGCCGCCCCGCCAGCACACCTTCGTAGTACCGCCGCTTCTGCGCGGGCGATCCGGTCAGGCGAAGCAGATTCAGAAATCCGAAGTGATTCTGCGGGATCTGGCCCAGCGACGGGTCCACCGCGCTGATGATGCGAAAGACCTCGGCCAGCGTGACATGGGACACGTCCGGTCCGCCGTACTCACGCGGCACCGTGATGCCGCCCAGGCCGCTCGCCGAGTAGCGTTCGATCTCGCGCCACGGCAAGCCGCGCTCGCGGTCCCGCTGCGCCGCGCCTTGTGCGAAATCGGCCGCCAGCGCATGCGCGGCGTCGATGGCCTGCGCGTCGCCGGCGATGCGGACGGCAGGCACGACCCGCGGCGCTTCGTCGATGTCGTGCGTGGTGGAAATGCTTGAAGCTTGCGGCATGGAATGCCCCGGCGTTGAGAAGACATGCAGCCTACGTCGCGGCCGAGGCGAAGCGGAAGAACTGATTTTGCATTGGCTTATTTGAAATCGGCATATGCGCCCGAACGTTGCGCACGCCCCTGTTAGCGGGGCGCGGCGCGCATATCCAAATCACCAAAGAATGTTTGTGGCGGGCGTTGGCGCTTGCTTAGAGTCGAGTCTTTCCGCCAACCACCTAGCAGCCGCCATGCCCGAACTGGATCTGCCCTTGCCCCTGCATTACGACGGCGCGCTTGAAGCGCAGCTGTTTGACGATCTGCGGCTTGTCGTTGCGCCGAACATTCCGGCCGCGCGCCTCGACGCGCCGCGCGACCTGGCAAACGCGGAAGAGCGCGAGGCCGCCGGCCGCTACGCCGTGTGGAACACCGTGCATGACCTCTTCATCACGCAGGTCGCCGCGCATGCGATATCGGGCCTCTTCGACGACGACGTCGAGTTTCAGTTTGCGCTGGCGCGTCAGCTTGGCGACGACGCGGCGCACGCGGAGTTTTCGCGCGGACGCGCCGCAATACTGCTGGGCGCCGATCCGCTGCCGCTGATCGAGGAGGGCGTGCGTGACGCATGGGACCTGATCGGCGGCTTTGCGCTGCGCAATTGGCAGAACTTCCTGGCGTGGCAGTTTCACTACGAGCACTACATCCTGGCGCGCCTGTTCGTGAACCGGCGCACCGCACAGGTGCTGGACTTCGGCCACCGCGAATTCGGCGAGAACCGCATTCTGCCGGACGAGGAAGCGCACCGCATCCGCATCACGCAGTGGTGGCTGAACAAGCTGGAACGCGCGGACCCGGCCCAACGTGAAGACTGGGTGGAAGGCATGATTCAGGCCGACGAGGATGCGCAGCGCATCCTGGGTCCCTATCTGCGCGACTCCTGGCAGCTGAACCAACATGCCACGCGCCTGGACACCCGCAACCACGTCGCGCTGTACGACGCGTGGCGGCGCGAGCTGCTGGCCACGCTGCTGCGGCGTGATCCGGCGGATCTGCCTGCATTGACCAGCCTGGCGGCGTGATTCCTCACACCTTCCCCCCTTCTCTGCACGACGCTTCTATCTCACACGCAAGGACACCACGATGACGCAGTCTCTTCCCCCCGCCGCGGACGATCAGGACCAGCCCGCCAGCCCGTTGCGACGCTGGCTCATGGGCGCCGCGGCGCTGATGGGCTCGGGCGCCCTGTTTCCCAACGTGATCTTCGCGCCAGCGCACGCCGACACGAACAGCCTGCCCAACACGGTGGACGGCGCGGTGCGCGGCGGCGTGCTCAATGCGGTGGTGCATCCGGAACCGCCGACGCTGGCGTTCTACCTGAACTCGTCCACGCCGACCGGCGCGGTGGTGAGCAAGATCTTCGACGGGCTGGTGGAGTACGGCCCGGACCTCAAACCGCGTCCCGTCCTGGCCGAAAGCTGGACCGTGTCGGAGGACGGCAAGACCATCACCTTCAAGCTTCGCCAGGGCGTGCTGTGGCATGACGGCAAGCCGTTCACGTCGGCGGATGTGAAGTGGTCGGCCGAGGAAGTGTGGCTCAAACATGCGCCCAGCGCGCGCCGCGTGTTCCAGTACCTGCAGAAGGTGGAGGCGCCGGACGATCACACCGTGGTGCTGCACCTGTCCCAGCCCACCCCCGTCGCGCTGAACGCGATCGACTCGCTGGGTGCGCCGATCCTGCCGCGCCATCTGTTCGAAGGCACGGACATCCAGAACAATCCCTACAACAACAAGCCCATCGGCACGGGCCCCTTCGTGTTCAAGGAATGGAACCGGGGCAACTACATCGTGCTGGAGAAGAACGAGAAATACTGGCAGCCCGAGCGTCCGTACCTGGACCGCATCGTCTGGAAGATCATTCCCGACGTCTCGGGCCGCGCCACTGCGCTGGAAACCGGCGGCGTGGCCTACGGCGAGCGCAATCCGGTGGCCTTCACCGATGCGACGCGCCTGTCCAAGCTGCCCAAGCTGGCGGTCGACACGTCCGGCTACAACGGCTTTGCGGCGTGGCTGTGGCTGGAAGCCAACCTGCGCGATCCCATCCTGTCGAACCTGAAAGTGCGCCAGGCCATCGCGCATGCTGTGAACAAGCAGGTGCTGGTCAAGACCGTCTGGAACGGCTATGCCGAACCGTTCGTCAGCCCGGTGCCGTCGCTGGTCAAGCCCTATCACAATCCCAACGTGCAGCAGTATCCGTTTGATCCGGCGCTGGCCGAGAAGCTGCTGGACGAAGCGGGCTATCCGCGCAAGGCCGACGGCTGGCGCTTTGCGCTGACGCACGACTACATCCCGTTCGGCGACGACTACCGCCGCACTGGCGAGTTCGTGCGCCAGGCGCTGCGCAAGATCGGCATCGACGTGACGCTACGCGGGCTGGACCTGGCGACATGGACGCGCAATGTGTTCACCGACTACAACTTCCAGCTCATCAGTTCTTGGGGCACGGTGCTGATCGATCCGCAGCTGGGCGTGGAGACGCGCTACTGGAGCAAGGCTGAGGCCAAGGGCACGCCCTGGTACAACGTGTCCGGCTACAAGAACGCCGACATGGACCGGGCCATCGAAGCCGCGCAGATCGAAACCGATCCGCAAAAGCGCATCGAGCAGTACAACGAGGTACAGCGGCTGGCGCAGCGTGATCTGCCGCTGATCGGGCTGTTCGAGTTCCGCTGGTTTGGCGTGTGGGACAAGCAGGTGCGCAACGTGACGGATGCCTCGTCCCATTCGCGCAACAACTTTGCCAACGTCTGGCTGGGCAAGGCCTGACGGCCGGGGAAAGATCGCCATGTCCCTTCGCCTGCCCCGTCCGCTGCGCTACCTGCTGCAGATCCTGTTCGTGGTGGGCGTCACCGCGATTGCCAACTTCTTCCTGCTGAAACTCGTGCCTGGTGATCTGGTGGACGTGATCGCCTCTGAGAACAGCGGCATCACGCCCGAGCACGTCGCGCAGTTGCGCCAGGCGTATGGCCTGGACCAGAGCGTGTTCGCGCAGCTGGGCTATTACCTCAAGAGCCTGCTGTCGCTGGACCTGGGGTATTCGTTCCGCTATGGCGAACCGGTGTCGGACCTGATCTTCAACCGGCTGCCCGCGACGCTGGCGCTGATTGGCACAGGACTGGCGCTGTCCGTGGCCGTCGGGGTGCTGCTGGGTGTGCTGGCCGCCCGGCGTCCGCAGGGCCTCCTGGACACGCTGCTGTCCGGGCTGGCCACGGCCGGCTATTCCGCGCCCATGTTCTGGACGGCGCTGATGCTGATCGTGGGCTTTGGCGTGCACCTGAACTGGCTGCCGGTCGGCGGCATCCGTGACGTGGGCGCGGCGCATCAAGGCTGGGCGCTGTGGCTGGACTACGCGCGCCACCTGGCGCTGCCGGTCACGACCGTGGCGATCTACTACGTGGCCATCTACGCCCGGCTGTCGCGCGCATCGATGATCGAGACCCTGCAGGAGGACTACATCCGCACGGCCCGCGCCCGCGGCAACGGCGAGGCGCGTGTGATCTGGCGCCATGCCCTGAAGAACGCCATTCTGCCGGTCATCACCATGCTGGGTCTGCAAAGCAGCGCGCTGCTGGGCGGCAGCATCGTGGTCGAGACCGTGTTCGCGTGGCCGGGCCTGGGGCAGTTGTCGTTCGAGGCCATCGCCAGCCGCGACGTGAACCTGCTGCTGGGCATCCTGCTGATGAGCGCGGCGCTGGTCGCCCTGATGAACATTGCCGTCGATGCCTGCTACGGCCTGCTCGACCCCCGAGTGAGAAAGACATGAAAGCACCCGCCCTTGCCGCCCTGCGCCTGCTGCGCACGCCTTCGGCCGCCGTCGGCGCGGTCATTCTGGCCATCGTGATCGGCGCGGCGGCCACCGCATCCTGGCTGTTCCCTGACGATCCGCTGGAGATGGTCGGCGCGCCGTTCACCTGGCCCGGCGAGGACGCCACGTTTCCGGCGGGTACCGACCTGATGGGCCGCGACATCCTGGCCGGACTTTTCCACGGGGCGCGCGTGTCACTGCTGGTGGGTGGCGCGTCGGCGGCGATTGCGCTGGGCATCGGCCTTTTGGTGGGCGCCTTTGCCGGGTATGCCGGTCCGCGCACCGACGCCGTGCTGATGCGCATCACCGAGCTGTTCCAGACGGTGCCCTCGTTCCTCTTGGCGATCGTGCTGGTGGCGATTCTGGGGCCGTCGCTGTCGACCATCATCTTTGCGCTGGGCATCACGTCGTGGACCGGCATCGCGCGGCTGACGCGCGGCGAATTCATTTCGCTGCGCGAACGCGAATTCGTGCGTGCCGCGCAGACGCTGGGCGCCGGCCACGCCCGCATCATCTTCCGCGAGATCCTGCCCAACGCCCTGCCGCCCATCATCGTGACCACCGCCGTGCTGGTGGCTCACGCCATCCTGTCCGAAGCGGGACTGTCCTTTCTGGGACTGGGCGATCCCAACGTGGTGAGCTGGGGCAGCATGGTCGGCGCGGGCCGCGAGGCGCTGCGCACCGCGTGGTACATGACCGCGCTGCCCGGCCTGACCATCATGGCGACGGTGCTGGCGCTGAACCTGCTCAGCGACGCCATCAACGACGCGCTCAACCCCAAGCTGCGCCGCCGCCGCGTCGCGGCACAGCCCGCCGCTGCCGTCCAGTCGTAACTTCATCTCCTGCCATGACCACGCTGATCGACATCCAAGGATTGAACGTCGCCTTCCCCGGCCACCAGGCCGTGCGGAAGCTGGACCTGCAACTGCGCGCGGGCGAAACACTGGCGCTGGTGGGCGAGTCCGGCTGCGGCAAGTCCACCACCGCGCTCGCCTTGCTGGGGCTGCTGCCGCGCCATGCGAAAGTGCAGGGCCGCGTGCTGTTCGAGGGCCAGGACCTGCTGGCGCTGCCTGAGCGCCGCCGCTGCGCGCTGCGCGGCGACCGCATTGCCATGATCTTCCAGGAGCCGATGACCAGCCTGAATCCGGTGCTGACGCTGGGCGACCAGATCGGCGAAGCGCTGCGTCTGCATCGCGGCGCGTCAGCCCGCGCGGCCCGCGCCCGCGCCATCGAACTGCTCGACCTGGTGCGCGTGCCCGAGCCGCAGCGCCGGGTGGACGACTATCCGCATCACCTGTCGGGCGGTCAGCGCCAGCGCGCGATGATCGCCGCCGCCATCGCCTGCCAGCCCGCGCTGCTGGTGGCCGACGAGCCCACCACCGCGCTGGACGTGACTGTCCAGGCGCAGATCCTGAAACTGCTGGACGACCTGCGCGGTGAACTGGGCATGGGGCTGTTGCTGATCACGCACGACCTGGCGGTGGTGGGCGAATGGGCCGACCGCGTGGCGGTGATGGTGCAAGGCGAAAAGGTGGAAGAAGGCGCGGCGTCCACGCTGCTGGGCCAGCCGCGCCACCCGTACACGCGCGGCCTGCTTGGTGCATCGCTGCGGCTGGACGACGCCACGCATTACAGCAGGCTGAGGCTGCCGGAGATTCGCACGCGGCTGGATCCTGCGTCGGGCAAACCGGTTTTTGGACTGGTGACGCCGCCGCGCGCGCCCGCCGCCGCCAACGATCCCGCCGCCAGCGCAAATGGCCCGCTGCTGCAGGTGCAGGACCTGCGCGTGCAGTACCGGACGTCCCGCGGCGTCACCGCCGCGGTCGATGGCGTGTCGTTCGAGATCGCAGCGGGCGAAACCGTGGGTCTGGTGGGCGAATCGGGTTGCGGCAAGTCGACGCTGTCGCGCGCGCTGGTTCGGCTGCTGCCACCGGCCTCGGGCCGCATCCTGCTTGGCGGCGAAGACACCACGGAACTGGACGCCGGGCGTCTGGCGGGCTACCGCCAGCGCGTGCAGATGATCTTCCAGGATCCGTACGCGTCCCTCAATCCCCGGCACACCGTGGCGGACATCCTGGAGGCGGCGCTTCGCATTCACCATGTGAAGGATCGCGACGAACGCCGGCGCCGCATTCTCCACATCCTGGACGCCGTGGGCCTGCCGCGCGACGCCTTGGCACGCTACCCCAGCGAATTCTCGGGCGGCCAGCGCCAGCGCATCGGCATCGCGCGGGCGCTGGTGCTGCGCCCGGCGCTGGTCATCTGCGACGAACCGGTGTCGGCGCTGGACGTGTCCGTGCAGGCGCAGATCCTCAACCTGCTGGTCGACCTGAAGGATGAGTTCCGGCTGTCCTACCTGTTCATTTCGCACGACCTGTCCGTGGTGCATTACCTGGCGGACCGGGTGCTGGTGATGAACGCGGGGCAAATCGTCGAGGAGGGGCCGAACGCCACGCTCTGGCGCGACGCCCGCCACCCGTACACGCGCAGCCTCATCGCCGCGCTGCCCCGGGGACTGGAACCGCGGGCCGAAGCGCAGCGGCGGATCGCCTGACGCCGCCGCGGGCTCCGCCTTAAGGGGGGCTGGCTTGCGCCTGCCCGCAGGCCTATACTGGATTCGCCGTTGCTGGACATTCCTTTACCTAAAGGAGAGGCAACATGTACAGGCACTTGCTCATCGCCGTGGACGGATCCCTGCTGTCCGAATCGGCATTCAAGCGCGCCCTCGTTTTCGCCAAGGAAATGGGCGCCACCATCACCCTGCTGCGCGCCATCCCGGAAGACCACCTGCTGGTTTACCAGGCCGAAATGCTGGGCACCACCGAAGGCCATCACACCGATCAGGCGCGCAAGAACGCGCAGGCGTATCTGGACGGGCTTGAAGCCGAGGCGCGGCACGCGCTGGTGCCCTGCGAAGCCATCGTCACGGTGAACGACCATCCGCACGAGGCCATCGTGGAGACGGCGCAAAAGTCCGGGTGCGACCTGATCGTGATGGGCTCGCACGGACGGCACGGCATGACGGGCTTTTTGCTGGGCAGCGAGACGCAGCGCGTGCTGGCGCGCACGCGGCTGCCGGTGCTGGTGTATCGCTAGCCTTGCTTCAAGGTGTCGGGCCGGGCGGCGGCGGTCAAGCGGCCGCCAGCGCGTGCTGAAACGTAAAGCTGTCCGCGTACAGGTGATCCAGACTGGCGCCGCGTTCGACCAACAGGCTTTTGGCCTGGCGAATCATCTCCGGCGCGCCGCACAGATAGAACGCATGTTCCGACAGGTCCGCGTGATCTTCCAGCACCGCCTGCTGCACGTAGCCGCGGCGCCCCTGCCAGTCCGCCCCCGCGCGCGACAGCACGGGCACGAAATTGAATTCATAGAGCCGCCCGGCCCAGCTTTCGATCTCGTCGCGCAGGTACAGGTCCGCCTCGGTGCGCATGCCCCAATACAGCGTCACGGGCGGGCAGTCCTCATTGTCCAGCAGCGACTCGAGAATCGCCTTGATAGGCGCGATGCCGGTTCCCGTGGCCATCATGATGAGCGGACGCCAATCTTCCTCGTGATAGCTGAAGACGCCAAGCGGCGCCTCGATCTCCACCGGCGTGCCGGCGCTGGCCTGCCCCAGCCACTGGTCGGTGTAGCGGCCGCCGGGAATGCGGCGCACGTGAAAGTCGATCAGGTTGCCCGCCCGCGCCGACGCCATGGAAAAGCTGCGCGTTTCGCCATCGGGGAGCACCACGTTCATGTACTGTCCCGGCACGTAATCCAGGCCGTCGCCGGGCAGCGCCAGGGTCAGGTGGATGACGTCGTCACAAAACGCGGCGATGCGATGGATCGTGGCGGGAATGCGGCGAGGTTCCGGGAAGGTCTGCCGGCTGCTCGCCACGCTGATGCGCAGGTCGGCCGTCGGACGGGCCTGGCACGCCAGCGCGTAGCCCTGCTCGGCCTCTTCCGGGGTCAGCGCCATGGGGAATTCGTCATACCGGACAGTGCCCGATTCGAGTTTGATGCGGCAGGTGCCGCAGCCGCCGAACGTGCATTCGTGCGGCAGCTTCACCGCCGAACGCTCCGCGGCTTCCAGCACGGATTCGCCTTCATCGACGACAAAGGCTTCTGCGGTTTCCAGGATGTGCACGCGGTATGCCATGGCGCCCTCGCCTATTTCTTGATGTCCGCTTCCACCAGCACCTTCATGCCGCGCGGCTCCAGCAGTTCGCCCAGCGCAGCCAGTGCTGCAAGACCTGCTTTGGTGTCTTGCTCGCCGTTGCCGCCGCTCAGGCCCACGCCGCCGATCACCTCGCCATTCACCACGATGGGAAAGCCGCCGACGAACACCGCGAACTTGCCGTCGAAGCTCCACTGGATGCCGAAGGCTTCGTTGCCGGGCAGCGCGGGGCCGTTGGGCGGCGTATTGAAAAGGTGCGTCGAGCGCTTGTGCCCGGCGGCGGTGAACGCCTTGTTCCAGGCGATCTGCGGACCCGTGATGCGGGCGCCATCCATGCGCTCTAGCGCAATCGGATAGCCGCCGTCGTCCACGATGCAGATCGACTCCAGCACGCCGATTTCCTGCGACTTGGCGATGGCGGCGCGCACCATGACGCGCGCTTCTTCAAGTTCCAGGCGATAGATCTGTTTCATGTGCAAAGCCTCTTTGGATGGATGAGCCGTCAGCCGGCGCGGTAGACGGTTTTGATCTGCGTGTAGAACTCCAGGCCTACGCGGCCCGATTCGCGGAATGTGGAGGTGCTGGAATGCTTCAGCCCGCCGAACGGCGCGTTGATCAGGTTGCCGGTAGTGGTGCGGTTGATCTTCACGGTGCCCGCCTGGATATCGCGGGCGAAGCGGTGCGCGTAGCGCGCGTCGGTGGTGGCGATGGCGGCCGACAGGCCGTATTCCGTGTCGTTGGCCTGCGCGATGGCGTCTTCATAGCCGTCGACCTCGATCAGCGCGATCACCGGACCGAAGATTTCTTCGCGGGCAATGCGCATCTGCTGCGTCACGCCGGCAAAGAGCGCGGGCGTGACGTAATAGCCGCGGTCGAAACCCGCGCCCGTCAGGCGATCACCGCCATACAGGTGCGTGGCTTCCTGTTTGCCCAGTTCGACGTAGCCCAGCACGTTGTCGAGCTGGCGGGCGGTGGCCAGGGGGCCCAGGTCGAAATTGCCGTCCAGGCCGTTGCCGATGGTCAGCGTCTTGATCCTGGCGAGCAGCTTTTCCGTATAGGCGCCGCTGACCTTGCGGTCGACCAGCACGCGGCTGGTGCCGGTGCACGCCTGGCCGCTCAGCGAGAAACCGCCTTTGACTGCCAGGTCCACCGCGCGGTCCAGGTCGGCGTCGGCCAGCACGATCAAGGGATTCTTGCCGCCCAGTTCCATCTGCGTCCGGGTAGTCAGGCCGGCCGTGCGATGGATCTGCTCGCCGGCGGCCGTGGAGCCGGTGAACGAAATGGCGCGCACCTGGCTCGCCCCCGTGATGGCTTCGCCCACCGCTCCTGCCGGGCCCGTCAGGAAGTTCAGCACGCCGGCCGGCAATCCGGCCTGCACGAAGGCCTCGGTCAGGCGATAGCCCGACATCGGCGCGTCGGACGAGGGCTTGAACACCACCGTGTTGCCCGTGATGAGGGCCGGTGCGATCTTGCGCGCCGGAATCGAGATGGGGAAATTCCAGGGCGAGATCACCGTCACCACGCCCAGCGGTTCGCGCTGGCTGTAGACGATCATGTCCGGATCGTCGTTGGGATAGGTCTCCCCGGTGAATGACTGGCCTTCGACCGCGTAGAAACGGATCGTCTGCGCCGAACGCAAGACCTCGTCCTTGGCCAGGTTCAGGCCCTTGCCTTCTTCACGGGTCAGTTCGCGCGCGATCGACGCGGCGTTGTCTTCCAGATGCTGGGCCGCCTTGAACAGGATGGCCGCGCGCTTGGAGATCGGCGTGTCGCGCCACGCGGCAAACGCCGCCTCGGCCGCCAGGACCGCCTGCCGGGCGTCTTCGGCGTTGGAGACCTGGAATTGCCCGACGACGTCGTCCGTGTCGGCCGGGTTGCGGTTCGGCGCGGTTTTACCCGACACGCTGGGCGTCCATTTGCCGCCGATGTAGTTCAAAAAGGTCTGCTGCGAGAGATCGTCCACGGGAGCGCTTCCTTGATTGAGTCTGGGCGGGCGCGGCAGGCGCAAGGCGCCTGGGCTACGTTCAGAACATTGTATACTTTAATCATTAGGCGACGATCCGTGGAAACCCCACCTGAAGCGTCAGCAAAAAGGCTCCCGCGCGGGAGCCTTTTCGCGTCAGGTCGCGCCGTTCAACTCCAGATCAGCACGGCGCAGATCGTCGAGACGAAGAGCGCCAGCAGCACGGGCAGCAGCAGCGCGCGCACCAGCGACAGCACATTCACCCGCGCAAACCCCGCCACCGCGATCAGCGAGGACCAGGCGATCAGCGTGCCGCCGCCCGTCCAGACGGCGCCCATCTGGCCGACCGCCGCCAGCGTCGCGGGGTCTACGCCGACGACCGGACCCAGCGCGCCGGATAACGTGCCCGTGAGCGGCAGACCTGCGAAGCCCGAACCGTCGATGCCGGTAATCATGCCGACCAGCAGCACACCGAAGGCGACGAGGAAGTGGTTTTCCGGGATGAGGTGCTGTGCGGCGGAGATCACCTCGAAGAGCAGGCCGGGCGCCTGCGCCGCCGGCACGCCCAGGATCTGCGCGGCCGTCTCATTGGCGCCCACGAAGAAGAAGCCCGCGATGGGCAGCACGGAACCCATCGCCTTGAACGCGAACACGAAGCCGTCGGTCACGTGTTCCGGACAGACGTCCAGCATCTTGCGAGGGCCTTCGGCGGCCAGCGTCACCAGCATCATCACCACGAAGGCGACGCCGCCGACCAGCGCCGCCGCATCGCCGCCGCGCAGGGCGGGCAGCGACGGGAACAGCCGGGGCAGCACCATCACGGCGATCACGGCCAGGAATGCCAGCGGCGTCACCACCGCGAATACCTTCGACCAGCGGACACGGCGCTGCTCTTCCTCGCTCAGCGCGGGGCCGGCGGGCAGCGCGGGATCGGCGCCCATCGTGCCACGGGCAAGTTCCGCCTTGTCGAACGACCCGGCCTGTTCCATGCTCGCCAGGCTGCCGTCCTGCGCGCGGGCCTGCCAGGCCGTCAGCAGTGCAGGATCGGCCGGCACGATGTGACGGCGCACCAGCAGGTAGGCCGCCACCAGCGCGATCCCGCCGGTGATCAAGGACAACACGAGCGCGCGGTCGGCCACGACGGCGGCGCTGACGGCCGCCCCCGCCGCCTTGGCGCTGATGCTCGGCGCCACGCCGATCACGTAATCCGACGACAGGGCCATCCCCTGCCCCGCGATCGCGATGGCCATGGCGCCGGCCAGCGGCGGCAGCCCGGCCGCGATGGCTGCCGGCAGCAGGATGGCGGACACCAGCGGCACGGCGGGCGTGGGCCAGAAGAACAGCGAGATTACATAGGTACAGAGGGCGATGATCACGAACGACGAATGCCCGCCCCGCATGACCCGCCGAAATGGCTGGACCATGCGCACGTCCGCCTGCAGTGTCTTCAAGGAATTGAGAAGCGCCGTCATGAACGTGATGACGAGAAAGATGTTGAAGAGCTCCTTGGCGGCGACGAAGCTGGCGGAAAAGATGCCGATCAGCCCGCTGATCGGATTGCCCGTGATCGCCAGCACGACCAGGAACGTACCGATGACGGAAGGCACCACGACATTGGCGCGCAGGATCATCGTCAGGATGATGGCGGCCACACTGATCAGGTAAATCCAATGAGCGGCAGTGAGCACGACGTCGGATTGCATGCGCTATTCCCCTTGTATGCGTGGCTGTTGGGTCGCCACACTCGGTATACTATATTTCGTCAGAAGCCATACCAACCGAAATATGCGCCGCCTAGGGAAATCGATAGTGCGGGTTTCAGCCTGATTTTCAGCTGAAAATCAAGGGATTACCCGGAGTTTTTGGAAATTTGCGATCAAGGTCCGAATTCACCGATAGACTATCGTATACATAAATTACAAAGCCCTCAGGCATGTTGTCCTCCCTGATAACCACCGATCTGTGGCATTACGCGGCCATGGCAGCCGTCGTGTTCGGCGCGGCCGTCGCCCAAGGCGTGGGCGGCGTGGGGTTTGCGATGTTCGCCGCACCCGTCGCCGCCATGTTCTTCCCGCAACTGGCGCCTGGCCCGCTTCTGACCCTGGGCGGCTTCATTTCGCTCTTGACCGCCCTGCGCGAGCGGGCCGCCATCGATTGGCCCGCCGTCTCCTACGCCCTGGCCGGGCGCGCCGTCGGCACCCTGATCGCGATCTACGCCATGGCGCGCTTTGCGCCCCAGGCGCTGGGCGTGCTTTTTGCCTGCATGATCCTGGCCGCCGTCGCGCTCAGCGTGGCGGGACTGAAGTTCTCCGCGACGCCGGGCCGGGTGTCCGGGGCGGGCGTTGCCTCGGGGATCATGGGCACGATGACGTCGGTGGGCGCCCCACCCATCGCCATCGTGCTGCAGCACGCGGCGCCGCCGCGGCTGCGTGCCACGCTGGGCATGGTGCTCTTTCTGGGATCCATTTTTTCGCTCACCATGCTGGCGCTGGCCAAGCGCTACACGGGCTATCACGCCGGGCTGGCGCTCAGCCTGGCGCCGTTTCTGCTGGCCGGATTCGCCGTCTCCAGCCGGCTGCGCACCCTGCTGCCTCCCCGCGCGGTGCGCGGTGTGCTGCTCGTCGCCTGCGCCATGGGCGCGGTGGGCGTGCTGGTGAAGTCGTTCTGGGTGCACTGATGCGACAAACCGCCAGCGACGGACGGCTACACCCGGTAATACAATGCCGACTATATCCATTACGCCAAACCTGCTCGCCATGACAACCTCCCCCGTCAGCCCGCAAGCCGTCGAGACGCAGCATTCCTCCCCGCTGAAGATCGGCGAGCAGCACCCGCAGTTGTTTGCCGTCATCCGCGACAAGCTGCGCGAACGCATCCTGAGCGGCGAGTTCACGCCCGGCGACCGCCTGGTGGAAGGCCGCCTGTCCGAAGAAATGGGTGTATCCCGTATTCCGGTGCGCGAGGCGTTGCGTGCGCTGGCCGCCGAAGGCCTGGTCACGATCGAGCCGCGGCGCGGCGCGTCGGTGTCGGTGCTGTCCGATGCCGTGGCCTACGACATGGTGGAAGTGCGCGCCACGCTGGAAGGCCTGAACGCCAAGCTGGCCGCGCAGCGCCGCGACGAAAAGACGGTGGAGCGCCTGCAGGCGTTTCTGCGCGAAGGCACAGAAGCCGCGCGCGACGAGAAACTGGACAAGTTCCTGGCGCTCAATTCGCAGTTCCATGAAATGCTGGCCACGATCGGCGGCAACGTGGTGCTGACCGACCTGATGCGCTCGCTGCGCGACCGCACCGCCCTGCTGTTCGCGCCCAGCAACATGCGCCGCGCCAAGCAGAACTGGGACGAGCATTCGCAGATCCTGAATGCCGTCATCGCGGGCAACGGCGATCTGGCGGCGCTGTTGGCCAGCCAGCACGTGCACAACGCGGCCAAGGCCTACACCGAAGCGCAGCAGCCGCCGCAGCAGGCGTCGGTGGCCTGAGCGCCTGACCCCTGACGAGCGGCTGTCACCGCCGCCGCGCCGGCGCCGGGCCGCGCCCCCGCGATCCGCTCATCCCGTCGTGGCCGTTTCCACCGCGCCCGGCGCCGCGCCGACCACGATCCCCTTGCCGTTCTGCACCACCCACGACACCTTCACGTCGCCATTCACGAACGTCTGGCAGGCCATGCGGTAGCCGGCTTCGAAGTCTTCCGGCCGCAGGTGCTTGCGCTCCTTTGGCTTGATGGCGTCGGTGTTTTCCAGCCCCTCTTCGATCCGGCATTTGCAGGTGCCGCACAGGCCGCCCCCACACTTGAACGGGATGCCGCCCTTTTCCTTGAGCGACACGCGCAACAGGTTGCTGTTTTCCGGCGCGGTGGCGACCATGCCGCCGTTGGATAGGAACGTGATCTGGACCATATATTCAGTGCTCCGCGGCGCGCACGCCGGACCGCAGCGTCAGCGTCGACGCCATGCTGCCAAAACGCGTCAGGTGCGCCAGCTCCTTGCGGGCCGCGTCCACCGACGAGAACTTCTCCAGAAACTTGGACGGTACGTGGTTGACCACGTAGGGCGGCGTTTCCTCGGTGACCACCAGCTTGATCTCACGGTCCAGGCGGGCAATGCTGAACACCGCCAGCGCGCGCCCGCAGAACACGTAGTCGTAGGTCTCGATGATGTCGGCGCCGTCGCCCGCCTCGGTGCGGAAGACGCCGGGCTTGGAGGTCAGGATCACATAGGTGGATTGCGCCGCCATCATGCCTCCACGTCCTGCGACAGCTCGATGTCGCTGCTCAGCCAAAGCTGGCATGCCAGCCGGTAGCCCTGGTCGACACGGTCGCCCAGCTGCTTCTTTTCCTTCCAGTTCACCGGCGGCAGATGCTCAGCGCCGGCGATGATGCGGCACGCGCACTTGGCGCACTTGCCCATGCCGCATTCATAGCGCAGATGCGGAAACGGAAACTGCTTGATGCCGGCCCGCACCACCAGGTTGGTGTTGTCCTTCACCACGTCGGTGTAGGTCTGGCCGCCTTTATGAAACACAACGGTAGGCATGAGGTCTTCGTCCAGGTTCTGCGGCGCGGCCACCGCCCGGCCGGGCTGGGCGGGCCGGGCGGGTTCGCGCGATCAGGCGGCAAGGCCCAGTTCGGGCAGCTTGATCTCGTCCTGCACGTAGTCGGTGTAGAGCGCCGTGGTGTACAGCAGCCGCATCTGCGCACCGATTTCGCAGATCTTCAGGCAGCGCTGCTGCAGGTCCACCGTGTTGGCGTGCTCCAGCACGATCTGGTAGCCGCGTTCGCCATGGATCTCGTCGGACACGATGTGCAGGTCGAAGAACTCCACTTCCTCGTCGGTGAAGCCGTACTTCTCGCGCAGGGTCGGCGTCTGCTTGCGGTAGATGGAGGGCACCTGCGATTCCAGGCCCACCACCAGGCCGGCCACCGCGACGATCGGATCCTCGCGCATGGCCACGGCATAACACCAGCTTTGCAGCGCGCGCGTCGTGGGCGACATGTTGTCCGGATTCGTGACCCGTTCGCGGGTGGTGCCGCAGGCTTCGGCAAAGCGGATCAGCAGGTCGGTGTGGCGATCACCGCCGATCTCCTCTTCGTACATGTTGGCCAGCAGGAAATCCTTGGCCTCGGTATAGGTGTCCGGCGTGCGGGCGTACAGGTAGCCCAGGTAGTCGGCAAAGGGGCCGACATAGTGATAGTGGTTCTCGGCCCAGCGCGACAGATGCTCGCGGCTCAGCTTGCCTTCGGCCCAGGCGATCGAAAAGGGCGACGCGTTGGCGCTCTTGCCCTTGATCGCGTTATCCAGCGCCGTACGGAATTCATCTCGGTTCATCAGTTCTGCCATGACTCGCTCCAGGTCCAGTGGGAGAAATTCCAGGCCTGTGTCAGCCCGGGCATGATGAACATTGTATACCGTCTACTGTTTTGAGCCGCTAGGGCAATCCCGGAGTTCCTCGCTTAAAGAGGGACAGTTTCAACCAGATCAAGCACTTACCAGCCACGAGGCGAATTGGACCAAAGCGCGGCGCAGGCGTACAATGAATACAATTTCAACGCAATACGGAAATACCATGAACACCCGCCACCCGCTGGGCGACGCCCCGATCGGTCAACAACTGCTCACCCACTACGCTCGCCGCGACGCCGTGCGCCACGCCACGCCGCTGTTCCCGTCGTCCTGGGCCGAACTGCTGGCCCCGTTCCGCAACGCGCGTCTGCAACCGCTACGCGCAACCGCACCCGCCGCACGCACGCAACGCGACGACACCGTCTGCCAAGCTGGCTGAAGGAAAAGCCCGGGACTGAACGTCCTGGCCTGAAAAGCCGGGATTGAAACACCCCGGCTAGAACGCCCGGGACGTCTTCCCGTACGAGCGCAGCGCCGTCAGCGCTGTTAGCCCCGTCAGCGCCGTGCGCGCAGACTGACCTGCATCCGGGCGTTCTGCTGCGCCGCATTCCGCTGACGCCGGGCATTGCCGCCGGCAAGCACCAGCACAATCGCACAGCCCACGGTATACGCCAGCACGTCCCACCAATCCGGCACGCTGCCGAACACCACGCGCAGCACCGGCTGCTCGATGCGCCAGCCAAAGTGCCGCGCCAGGTATTGGCCCAGTTCGACCGCATACCCCGTGAACAGCGCCGCCAGCGCCAGCGGCAGCACGCCCGCTCGAACAAAGCTGCGGTACAGCAGATAGGCCCAGCCCACCGCCACCACGTCCCCCACGAACCCACGCAGGAAGGGATAAGGTGCGCCCACGGTGGCGATCAGCGCCAACACGGCGGTCACGGCAAGCAGGGCGGCGAACGCGCGCCCGTTGAAAGTCAAAGTCATTGAATCAGCAAACGTAAATAGTGAAACAGGGAGGGGCGCGGCTGCGTTCGCGGCGGCTGCGCATCGCTGCCTGAATTCGCGCAAGAATCCGCACACGCAGCGCTGCTACGCCCGCGCCCCGGCCGGTAACAAGGCCAGCGCGCAGGTTACCGGAAAAGCGCGGGCCGCCCTCCTCGGCCGCCTGCCTTGGGCGTACCATGGAGCGACCCCGACCCAGCCCAGAACGGGCGCGATCCTCGCGTCCGGCCACGTTCCCATGCTGCAGCCCGTTTCGGCTTCGACCGATCTGCCGGCGGCCCCTCCGGCCGCGCCCGCGCCTGTCCTCCAGGTCAGCACGCTTTCCCCCCTCGCCTTTCCCGCCTTTCGCATCATCTGGATCGCCAACCTGTTTGCCAACCTGGGCACCTGGGCGCAATCGGTGGCCGCCGCGTGGGTCATCACCACGGAGCAGAGCAGCCCGCTGATGGTCGCGATGATCCAGGTGGCGGCGGCGTTTCCGCTGGTCGCCCTGTCGATCCTGACCGGGGTGCTAGCCGACAACCACGACCGGCGCCGCGTCATGCTTGCGGGCATGCTGTTGGAGCTGGCGGGCGGCGTCTTCATCACCATCCTGGCCTTCGCGGGGCTGCTGCACCCCATCACGCTGATTGCATCCGTGTTCTGCATCGCCATCGGCAGCGCGATCGTCACGCCCGCATGGCAGGCCGCCGTGGGCGAACAGGTGCCGCGCGAGCACGTCGGCAGCGCCGTGCTGCTGAACAGCGTCAACTTCAACGTCGCGCGGGCGGTGGGGCCGGCCATCGGCGGCCTGCTGCTGGGCGCGTTGGGCACGTCCTGGGTGTTTCTGCTGAACTGTTTCTGCTACGCCGGGCTGATCTGGGCGATCTGGCGCTGGAAGCGCGACCTGCCCGTGCGCCGGCTGCCGCCCGAAGGCCTCTTTGAAGGCGTGGTCGCCGCGCTGCGCTACACGCAGCATTCGACGGTGACGCGCGTGGTGATGCTGCGCTCGTTCGCCTTCGGCCTGTCCGCCAGCGCGCTGTGGGCGTTGTTGCCGCTCTTGGCGCACGAGCACGAAAGCGGCAGCGCGCTGCTTTACGGCTACATGCTTGGCGCGCTGGGCGTGGGCGCCATCCTGGGCAGCGTGGTGGTGCGCCGGGCGCGCGCGGCGTGGGGATCCGGCGGCCTGATCAGCGTGGCCGCAGCGCTCCTGGCCGCCTGTCTGCTGGCGCTGGGGCTGACCGATACGCTGTGGGTCGCGTTTCCGGCGCTGCTCCTGTCGGGCGGCTGCTGGATCGGCGTGCTGGCCACCTACAACACGACCGTGCAGCTTCTGGTGCCGGACTGGGTGAAGGCGCGCGCGCTGGCGCTGTATCAGACCGCGATCTTCGGCGGCCTGGCGGCGGGCTCGTTCATGTGGGGTCACTTCGCGGGCACGATGGGCGTGTCCGGCGCGATGTCGGCCGCCGGCATCATGCTGGGCGTGACCGTGGCGCTGCTGTACCGCTCGCGTCTGCCGGAACAGGTGGACGCGCGGTCGCTGACGCGCGCCGACGACACCGAACCGGCCATGGCCGCCGCCGGCTTCAACACGCAGCGCGGCGCGGTGCTGGTTGCCGTCGAATATCAGGTCAACCCGGACAAGCTTGCCGCGCTGATCCACGCCGCCCGGCCGCTGCGCCTCTTGCGGCTGCGCAATGGCGCGCAGCAGTGGCAATTGTTCCGCGACCTGGAGCGCGAGGGCGTCTGGCGCGAGGTCTTTCTGGTGGAAAGCTGGATGCAGTACCTGCGGATGATCGACCGCATGACGCTGGCCGACAAGATGGTGCTGGACGAGGTGCGCGCCTTGCACGCGGGCGACAAGCCGCCGGTGGTGTCGCGCAACGTCAGCTACCTGGCCATGAACGAGGCGCAGGGTTTCTCGCTGCGCCGCGCCCCCGATTCCCGATGACGCGCGAGGCCCGACCATGCTTACCTCTCTGTGGCGCAATTGGCGGACCTGGCGGCGTGGCGGGTCGCAGCTTGACGTCATCCTGTCCAACGCCGACCCCCAAGCCCCGCTGGCCGAACGGAATCTGTGGCTGGTCGACCTTGGCCGCTGGCTGAACCGTCCGGACGGCGAACCGGCACGGGAAGACGGGCGCGACCCGCGTCACGCCCGCCTGCGCTACCTGTTGCAGGTGCTGGAACGCAATCCCGCTGTCGCGGCCCGCACGGCGGCCACGCTGCGCTCGGTACTGGTGGACAACGACCCCACCGCGCTCCTGTGCGACACCGGCGTGGCGTCACGCCCCGGCTTCTGGGGTGAGTTGTGGCGCCGCGTCGTCGCCTGGATGCTGCCGCCGACCGTCAATCAGGGCGATATGTCGGGCCTCTTCACGCTGCTGTTTCGCCGCGCCGGCGACGCGCAATGGATCGAATCGCTGGACGACGAGACGCTGGCGCGCGTGCGCGCGCTGCTGCGTCTGAAAGAGGACGACCCGGCAAAAGAACCCGATGCGTTGTCAGTCCCCACGCCCGAGGCGCTTGCCCGGCGGCTGGACCAGGCACTGACCAGCAGCATGCAGGTGCTCGTCAGCCAGGTGCGCGCCGTCGGACTCAGCCAGGATATCCGCTCCCGTGTGCCGGGCCGCGTCGAAGAATCGCCGTTTTTCACGCTGGAGGGCACCGCGGCAGAACTCTTCGACAGCACACCGGACACGCCGCACGAGGTGGTGGGCCAGCGCCTGAACGTGCTGCGCGCCTTGCTGGACGACTGCCGCGCGGCCGGCGACGCCGTCTATGAAGAACTCAAGCGCAATGGCGTCGCGGTCGACGTGGTCTACCAGATCGAGTGCATGAAGCTGCGCCTGGCGCGCATCGAACTGCTGCTGGGCGTGTGGATCGACCCCACCCAACGCCACCGGTACGCGCACCTGATGGCCGAGCTGATCCGGTGCACATTGGCCCGCAGCAGCATCCGGCATCTGGCGGCGTCGTCGCTCTTGCAGTTGGCGCGCCGCGTGATGGACCGCAGCGCGGAGACCGGCGAACACTACATCGCCCGCGACACGCTGGAATACATGGACATGCTGAAGGCGTCCATGGGCGGCGGCTTCGTCGTGGCGTTCACGGTGTACGTCAAGTTCATCATCACGTCGGCCCACCTGGACAAATGGGTCGAAGGCCTGCTGAACGCACTGAACTACGCCGGCAGTTTTCTCGTGATCCAGTTCGCGCATTTCACGCTGGCGACCAAGCAGCCGGCCATGACCGGGCCTGCGCTTGCCCGCCGGCTGGACGCGGCCTACTCGCCCGACGGGCGCGAGGCCTTCGTCGACGACACGCTGGCGATGCTGCGTTCGAACGCCGCCGCGATCGCGGGCAACCTGGCCGTGGTGTTTCCGCTGGCCTGGGCGATTCAACGGTTGGCCATGCGGTTTCTGGAACAGCCTTTGATCGATGCCGACAAGGCGCAAGACACGCTGCAATCGTTGTCGTTCTGGGGACCGACGCCGCTGTACGCCGCGGTGACCGGCGCATTGATCTGGGTGTCCAGCCTGATCGCAGGTTGGGCCGACAACTGGTTCGCGCTGCATCGCGTGCACGACGTGATGGCGTACGGCCGGCGCACGCGCTACCTGCTCGGGGCCCGCGGCGCCGTTCGGTGGGCGGGCTTCTGGCGGCGCAACGTTTCGCAGATCGCCGCCAACGTTTCGCTGGGACTGATGCTGGGCCTGCTGCCGGCCCTCGTCAGCGCGCTGGGATCGACGCTGGAGGTCCGCCACGTGTCGCTCAGCGCCGGCCAGATCGCGGCCGCGATTGCGACGCTGGGCTGGGAGCTCGTGCATACGCAGGTGTTCTGGCTGGCCGTGGCGGGCACGGTGGCGACGGGCGCGCTGAACGTCATCGTCAGTTTTGCGCTGGCCTTCAACGTGGCGCTGGCGTCGCGCGACATGCGACGCGACGATCGCGTGTCGCTGACTGCCGGGGTGCGCCGCCGCATCCTGCGGCGGCCGGCGGCGCTGTTCTGGCCAGTCAAGCCGCGCGCCACGCCCGTGCAATCCTGACGCGCTGCGCAGGGCAGGCCTGACTGACATGGTGCGCCTGAACGGACGCGGCTGCGGCGCCGCGTGTTCAGAACGTGATCGTGGCGGTGACCACGTCGCGGTACGTGCCGGGCCGGGGCGTCGTCTGCGCAGGCACGCGGCCATAGACCGTGAAGGTCTGATTGGCGCCCGTGCCCACGCCCGCCCGCGGCGCGCCGCCCGAGGCATCGCCCCACACCGTGCCGTAGGCCGCATCCTGGTAGAGCTGATAGCTCACGGTGTCGGCGGCGGTCGTGTGCTTCATTTTGCGCGCCAGCACGTTGCCGGCGACCGAGCCGCCATTCAACGCCAGGGAGAAGGCGTTGGCGTTGGTGCAGCGGACGGTGATCTGGCTGTTGGCCGTGACCGCAGCGCTCAACACGCCGCGCGGGGGAAACGCCATGTCCGTCGCGTTGATGGTGCAGTTCTTCTGCACGGTCGTGCGCACCACCAGCGGAATCGTGATGCGCTGCGTCGGCGCCGCCAGCGGGCAGTTGGACAGGCCCGACAGCAGGCCGAACAGCACGTCCAGGCGGCCGGTCGTCGCATAGGTTTCGCTGTAGACGGTATTGGCGTTGCCGACCGTCGGCACCGTAGACTGCCCGCCCGGCAGCTTCCCGTAGAACCGGAAGGTGGTCGACACGTTCCCGCCCCCCAGCAGCGGGCCGGTGAGCGTCTGCGACGTCGGTTGCCCGGCCGTCGCAGCGCCCCATATCTGCGTCCGCGCCGCGTCCGTGTACAGGTTGTAGTTCATGCGGTTCGTGCCCGCGCCCAGGGCGCGCGCCGCGATGGACGGACTGGTGTTGCCCACGCCCAGGCTGAAGCACAGCCGCGCGCCGATGGCGAGCAGCGAAAAATTGCAGGTCACGGCAACCGTTCCGTCCGCCACCGTGTCGCCCGGCAGCAGCGGATTGACCGTGCCGAAGTCCAGCGTGGCAGTCGTGCCGGCCGACAGCGCGCAGGTGTTTGCCTGCGCCGAGCCGGCGTAGCCCGCGCAGACGCCCATGGCGGCAAGCAGCAGGGCGATTCTCATGGTTGCCCCCTTTCCAACGGCTCGCACACGATCGGTCCCAGCGTCGGCAGCGGATCGGCATCCGAGTGCGCGTAATCGAACACGGCCTCGCACGACACGCCACCACCGCGCACCCGCAACCGGTTGGTCGCCGCCACGTCCTCCACGAACGTCAGGCCGTCGTAGCCCACCACCGTGCGCTTGCCGCTTTCGATGTGCGCAACCTCGGCCCCGACCGGCACGAAGGCCCCGTCCGGCAGCGTCAGGATCACCGAGGCCGCGTCGTACTTTTCCACCTTGAACGTGGTCAGCACGCCGGCGCCGGACTGCGGCACGACGACCGCCCGCGTCGAGTCCAGCCGCACGTCCACGGGCAGGTCTTCCGGGTCGATGGAGATGCGGTTGGTCTGGTAGGCGTTCAGGTCGGGCACCAGCAGATGGCCGCTGCCGTTCGTGCGGCCCAGCCGGCGGTTTTCGTGCAGCACCGCGACGTCGGCCGTGCCATCGGTGGAGACCAGCGCGAAGCTGTCGTTGATGCGGCGCGACGGGATCACCGTGCTGTCCATCATCACCAGCGACCCCGAGGCCTGCACCGACGCCTGCGTGCGGCCGCCATAGTCCTGCACCAGCCCGCTGACCAGCCCGTACTGGCCCAGATACTGGAGTTGGCCCTGGTTGAGCTGCATGCCGCCGCTGCGGCCGTTCTGCACTGCCCACCCCCAGCCGCCCTCGTACGGCACGCTGCTCTGCGCGTTGACGCTGTAGGTGTCCTCGCCGCCTTGGCGGCCGACCGACACGCCGGCCTGCGCGCGTTCGCCCAGCATCACCGCCAGACCCAGGAACACGCCTTCCGAATTCGATTGCGAAAAGTCCTTGTACGCGCTCAGCGTCAGGACCACGCGGCTGTGCAGGTTGGCCGTGTACGAGGCCGACCCCAGCTTTGCCATCGGCACGTCCGGCATGCGGTAGCCGATGTAGCTGAGCGCCACGCTTTGCGAGCGGCCCAGCGGCATCGACACCGTCACGCGGTCGGTCTGGCGCGGCACCGGCGCGTCCTCGCGCGAGCCGAGGTCGCCGTAGTTGCCGATCAGGCGCGTGACCTGCGTATCCACGCTGAATTCGGGCCGCACGTACTGGTACCCCAGGCTGACCTGTCCGCCGCTGTAGTCCCCGGCGCTGCCGGAAAGCGAGCTGCTCAGCACGCCAAGCTGCCCCATCTTCACCATCGCGCCGGCCCCCGCGTTGTACAGCCCCGGGCCGGCGTCGGTGTGCGCCTCCAGCGTCAGGTTGTCGGTGTAGCCGTAACGCCCAGACGCCGTCAGCACCGGCTTGCTGTCGTAGTCGAACGAGCGCACGCTGAACTGGCGGCGCACGAAGCCCGCCTCGACCGACCAGCTGGACAGCCCCGCCGCCAGCATCCGCGGGTCGATGTACAAGGGGACCGACGTGCTGACGGTGCGGCCCAGCGCGTCGCGCGTGATCAAGGTTGCCTGGCCCGCGCCGGTGATGCCCGGAATCTGGTTGACCACGAACGGCCCCGGCGGCACGTTGCCCGAGTACTGCTGCACGCCATTGACGAACAGCGACACCGACGACGGCACGACCGACGACGCGCTCAGCGACGACACGGGAAAGGTGACCAGGTCCGGACGCAGCGCGAAGTTGCGCCCCCATTGCACGCCGGCCACGCGTACCGAGCGCGACCAGTTCAGCGACGAGGTGATCGTGTCGCCCAGGCGCAGCGTGCGCAGCGTCTCCTGATCAGAGCGCGTCCAGAATGTGTCGTAGCGCACGTATTCATCGCCGCGGCCGCCGAAGTAGGCCGTGCCCGAATTGCTGAACACGCCATTCGAATCGAAGTAACGCTGTTCGGAATACAGCGACAGCCCGTACTCGTAGTCGGTCTGCGCATAGGCGTCGTAGTTCACCACCACGCCGCGCCCGGCCGTCGCCAGCGGCGTGGCCGGCAGTCCGCGGGTATTCACCTCGTACGGCACGCGCAACGTGTCGGGCAGCACCAGATCCACCGACTGCGCCGCCGGGTTGTACACGTAGCGCAGGCCGGCCACGGCATCCAGGCTGACTTCGCGCGTCGCGGACATGCCGATCACGGACAGGTCCACGCCCAGCGAACGCAGCGCGGCGCCGCTGACGGACAGGCGGCCATGCGTGTCGTGAAAGCGCAATAGCTGGGATGTGTTGACGCCGTTGATGCTGACCTCCAGGTACACGTCACGCTCGGCGATGCTGCCGAACGAGACCAGTTGACCGGGCACATCCGCCGCCTGGGCAGGCGCACCCAGCAGGAAGAGTGCGACACCCAAGGCGCGTTGCCCGCGGAGACGGGTAGCGCGCACTGCCATAGACTGCCCTTCTGTGGTTGCCGGCGGGCCGAGCGGCAAGCCGGAACGCGGTCATGCGGTCAACGCGGGCTGACGGTGACCGTGTCGCCGTTGATCATTGCCCTGATCTTTATCGGCCCGGCCGCGCCCTGCTTTGCCGGAATGCTCCATTGGCGCGCCCGGTTGGCCAGCGCATAGCCCAGCAGCCCCTCCACCTCGGCCACGGGCTTGCCCGCCGCGTTCAGGATCTGCAGCGCGGCCACCTGCGCATAGCGGCTGCCGCTGTTGGACAGCCTCACCACCCAGTCGCCGCCAGCGCGTTCCGCGCGCCACGCCAGCTCGGGTTCCGGAGATGGCGTCGTGCCGGCCACGAACACCGGCACCGAATAACGCAGGCGCAGCACCACGCCATTCACGCCGGGCGAGGACGGGTCAGGAATTTCGTCGATGATGAGGCGGAACCCCTGCTGCAGCGACGGCGCATTCTTGGACACGCGCACCAGCCGGACAAGCTGCTCGCCGCCGGGCGGCACCTGGATGATGGGTGGACTGGCCTGGATGTCGTCGGTTGGCGAGAGCACGTCGTCGCCGTCCGCCTGTTCCCAGCCGTAGATGCGCACCTGCCCGTAGATCGGCGTGGACCCGGGATTGCGCAGCATGATGCCGCTTGCACCCTGCGTGGGCGCAAGCTCGACGAGCACCGGAGAGATCTGCAGGGCAGCCGCCACCGCTGCGCCGCCCCAGCCTGCCAGGCAGGCGGCAAGCAGCGCCCGAAAAAACATCCGCATCGGGCGGCCCCCTTAGAAGTAGACCGTCGCGGTAACCGTGGAAGAGTAGGTGCCGGGCGCCGGCGTGGTCTGGGCGGGCACGACGCCGTTCACCTGGATGGGCTGCGCGGCGCCGGTGCCGGTGCCGCCCACTCGCGCTGCAACGTCGGCATCGCCCCACACGACGGTCGTGCTGCCCGGTTTGTACAACTGATAAGCCACCGTCGCGGTATTGGCGCCGGTGCCGCTCAGAAATCGCTGGGCTTCCGTCGACCCCGTGCCCGTGCCCGCGTTCAGGCCGACGGTATATGGGGTGGTATTGCTGCACGTAACTGACAGGTTGGTATTGCCGGTGACCGCGGTATTCAGCACGCCCTGACTGCCGAAACTGAGGTCAGTCGCGGAAATGACGCAATTGGCCGTAATGGTAAGCGTGACGTTGAAATTGGCGGTGGCGGTCTGAGCGAGCGCTATGCCGGGCGCTGCACCACCGATAAACAAACACAGCGTCGCTGCGCGCAAGGTCGGGCGTTTCATGAGGTATGCCTCCACGGTATACGGTTGCACCATCAATCCTGCTGCGGATAATCGTACGTCCAAATATTGGTATGCGGCACCAAATAGTTTCATATACCAGGGGTATTTATTACGATTATTAACGAATCAGCCTGGAATACCGCACCGCAATAATTAACCTGTCCTTAGAGACCGTGGGAATTTCCGCTGTACATATTGTTGTGATTGAATTTCCGTCACAGTTTCATTAAGTGACAATTGCCGTCTGATTATCCAATTGGATAATCGCCGCGCATGACAGGTTTAATCGGGCGCGCACATCCTGAATTGCCGCCCTGACCCGAGCCCACCCTGACGCGCATGTCGTCAGACGAAAAGCCCGAATTCAAACAGCGCATTAGAATCAGTGCCTACGAATCCGGACGCACCGGCCGGACGCCCTCGCAGCGCAGCCCATTCATGCTCTCGTTCTCCCGCAGCACCGTCTATCCGGCCGGCGTCGGCCTGCCCGCCGCCGAACGGCTGGGCGCACTCATCGCCGTCATGCTGGCGGTCTGCATGGCCAGCCTGGATACGGCCATCGCCAATACCGCACTGCCGACCATCGCGCGCGACCTGCAGGCCAGCGAGGCGGGTTCCATCTGGGTCATCAGCGGCTATCAGCTGGCGATGGTGGCCGGCTTGCTGCCGGCGGCCGCGCTGGGCGAAATCCTGGGTCACCGGCGCGTCTACATCGTCGGGCTCGCGGTATTCACGCTGGCCTCGCTGGCAAGCGGCCTGGCGCCGTCGCTGCCCGTGCTGGTGGCCACGCGCATTCTGCAAGGGCTGGGCGCGGCGGGCGTGATGAGCGTGAACGGCGCGCTGCTGCGCTTCATCTACCCCTCGCACATGCTGGGCCGCGGCCTGGGCCTGAACGCCATGGTGGTGGGACTGTCGTTTGCCGGCGGGCCAACCGTGGCGTCGGCCATCCTGCTGCTCGGGTCCTGGCACTGGCTGTTTCTGGTCAATTTCCCCATCGGCATCCTGGCGGCGGTGCTGGCCCTGCGCGGCCTGCCCGACACCACGCGATCCGGTCACGGATTCGACGGCCTGGCCGCGCTGCTGTGCGCGATGGCGCTGGGGCTGCTTGTCCTGGCGACCAATGAACTTGCGCACGGCGCGCCGTGGCCGCGCGTGGCGCTGGAGGGCTGTCTGGCGGCGGCCAGCCTCTGGCTGCTGATGCGGCGCCAGGCAGGCCACCCCGCGCCCATCCTGGCAGTGGACCTGCTGCGCCGCCCCCTCTTTGCGCTGTCCGCGGCCACCGCGGTATGCGCGTTCGCCGCCCAGGCGCTGGCCTTCGTGTCGCTGCCATTCCTGTTCCAGTCGGTGCTGGGCTACAGCCAGGTCCAGACCGGTTTTCTCATCACGCCATGGCCCGTCGTAGTGGCCATCATGGCGCCGATCGCGGGGAGGCTGTCCGACAGCTATCCGGCGGGCATGCTGGGCGGCGTGGGGCTTGCTTTGCTGGCGCTGGGCATGGCGTTGCTGGCGCTGATGCCGGCCGACCCGTCGGTGCTGGACATCTCGTGGCGCATGGCGATCTGCGGCGCGGGCTTTGGTTTTTTCCAGTCCCCCAACCTGCGCGCCATCATGACCTCGGCCCCGGCGTCGCGGGCGGGCGGCGCCAGCGGCATGATCGGCACGGTGCGCCTGCTGGGCCAAGCCACGGGTGCGGCCTTGGTCGCTGCGTGCTTCAACGTCTCGACCACGCACGGCGCCATCGCGGCCCTGTGGCTGGGCGGCCTGTGCGCCGGGCTGGCCTGCATCGCCAGCTTTGCCCGCCTGCGGTTCGACGCGAGTGAACCGGTGCAGACCCCGGCGTCGCGCTGATACGCCCGTAGCCCGATGACAACGTCATCACGCAACACTATTGCCGTTCGTGTCGATATATTCGGGCGGTGCGACGTCATATTCGTAAGATGTGCAACATCCGCTAAATAAGGTTCTGGCGGGGCCGTTGTCCTTATGCAGGCTTGCTGCACCTTTGGGACGACGCGCATGACACAGTTTCTGAAAGACATCACCATTCGCCGCATGATCCTGGGCACCTTGCTCGTGATCAGCCTCTTCATCGCCGGTTTGTCGGCCATCAGCGTCCATGGGCTGCGCAGCGCAGAGGAAGCGCTCGCAGCCAGCAACGAACTCCTGCACGAGGTATCGGCGCTTTCCCGCGTCAACGACCAGATCATGCGCGCGCGGCTGCGGCTGTCGCGCCAGCTGGAATACGTGGCCGGCAGCCAGAAAGACCAGGCCGCGGCCGAAGGGCGCAGCATCGACACTGCGTTGACCGAAGCGAAGAAGCATCAGGCGCAATTCATCGAGCTGGCCCGGCGCGACGCCCCGGCGGCGTTGCTGGACGCCATGCGTTCGGGATTCGACGCGCTGGCCGACGGCATTGCCGTGCAGCGCCGGCATCTGGATGCGGGCGAGGTCGACAAGGCGCGCGCCCAGGCGTCCGGGCCGGTGGTCACCGCCAGCCGCAGCTTCGGCAAGAGCATGGAGGAATACGAGGCGTACGCGCAGGCGCGCGAAGTCCAGCTGCTGGGCAATGCCGATGCCAACCGCCGCCAGGCCTATATCGGCATGGGTGTGGTGCTGGGCATCTGCCTGCTGCTGCTGATCCTGGGCGACCGCTACGTCGTGTGTTTCGTCAAGCGCCCGCTGGATTCGCTGAAGGGCCACTTCCAGCGCATCGCGGGCGGCGACCTGACCACGCCGATTCCGTCGTTCGGCAGGAACTGCGTGGGCCAGATCATCCCGTTCCTTCAGGACATGCAGGCGAGCCTGGTGCGCACCGTGCACGCCGTGCGCGACGGCGTCGTCGAGATCAACACGGGTTCCAGCGAGATCGCGGCGGGCAACCAGGACCTGTCCAGCCGCACAGAACAGCAGGCGGCGTCGCTGGAGGAAACCGCGGCCAGCATGGAGCAACTGCTGTCCACCGTGACGAGCAACGCTGAAAATGCCCGCATGGCCAACGAGATGGCCGCCACCGCGTCCGAGGTGGTGCAGCGCGGCGGCGACGCCGTACAGGCCGCGGTCAGCACGATGCGCAAGATCGCGCAGGATTCCAGCCGCATCGAGGACATCGTCGGCGTGATCGACGGGATTGCGTTCCAGACCAACATCCTGGCGCTGAACGCGGCGGTGGAAGCGGCCCGCGCGGGCGAGGAAGGCAAGGGCTTTGCCGTGGTGGCCGCCGAGGTCCGGTCGCTGGCGCAGCGCAGCGCCAGCGCCGCCAAGGAGATCAAGCAATTGCTGGACGCCTCGGGCGCCACGGTGCAGGCCGGCTCAGCGCAGGTCGAGGCGGCGGGCCTGACGATGACCGAGATCCTGGAGACCATCGAGCGGCTGACGATGCTGGTGAACGACATCGCCACCGCGTCCAACGAGCAGGTGACCGGGATAGACCAGGTCAATACCGCCGTCACGCAGATGGACCAGGTCACGCAGCAGAACGCGGCGCTGGTCGAGGAAGCCGCGGCGGCCGCGTCGTCGCTGGAAACGCAGGCGCAGCGGCTGCAGGCGGCGGTCAGCGCATTCCGGCTGCCGGCGCAGGGACAGGGCGCCGCGCAGCAGGCGGTGCCTGCCTACGGCCAGCCGGCGCTATTGCCGGCCTGATGGGTTATTCCTTCACGTAGCAGGGATACAGCGCCTGCTGCGCCCGCGACCGGGCGGGGTCCACCTCGAACGCCACGATGGACTCCGTATCGGTGCTTTGCGCCAGCGGCTCGCCCCCTGGCTGGAACGCAAACGCCACGCCGCCGAACACCTGTCCCTCGGGCGTGCGCCCGGCGCGGTTCGAACTGACAACATAGCAGCCGGACACCAGCGCGGCCATGGCGCCCGCGGTCAGCCAGCGGCCGCTAGACGCGCCGCTGGCGCGCGGCACGACGATCAGCTCGGCGCCGTCTCGGCCATAGCGGCGCGCGCGTTCGTTGAACATCAGCTCGGTGCACAGCAGCACGCCGACGCGAATGCCGCCCACGTCGACGACCTCGAACCCGTCGCGCGCGCTGTGAAACCAGGCCGCCTCGAAAAAGCCCGGTTCCTGCGGAAAATACTGTTTGTGATGCAGCGCCGTATAAAGTTCGTCCTGCAACGCGAACGCTTCATTGGCAAGCCGCCCGCCGGCAAACACGGGGCGGGACGACACGATGACTGGCACGTTCAGCGCCGCCAGCGCGGCAAGACCGGCCTCGTGGATACGCACGGACTCGGCAGCCAGCGCGGCGTCATAGGACGGCAACGCCGCCAGCCAGGGGCCGAACGGCATCTCGTTGGTGACCAGCAGGTCGGGCGCCAACTCGTGGATGCGCTCGGCGATGCCTTCCCAGTTCGCGCCTTCCGGCATCAGGCCGGCCGGGCCTTCCATCATGCAGATCCGCATCCCCGCTCCTGTCATGTCGCGCTGTTTACGTGCTGTGGCCGTGGCGTTGACGCGTTGCTTTCCCTCAACGCCGCGCACGTCAGACCGCGCGCGGCGTCAGTTCAATGACGCACGCGTCAATACCGTTTTCGGCACTCAGGCAATACCGGCCCAGCCCGTCGTTCCCTTCGGCGTGCAGGCAATCGTAGCGCGACGCCAGCCGATGCTGCGCGCCGTCCAGATAAACCGTCAGATCAGCGCCGGCATTGAACACCAGCACGCTGCGCGCGCTGCTGTGAAATATCCAGGGCGCCGCGCCGCGCACCCATTGCAGGCGGGCGTGCCACCGTTCGGGCGCGTAGATCAGGTTGAAGTCGCGGATGGGGCCGTCGAGCAGGCGGCACGCCACCTGCGCGTCACCGGAAAACGCATACGCGACGCGCGGCGCCAAAGGCGGCTGGCGCTGCCCGTCCACCGTCAGCTCGATACCGCGGCCTTCCAGCACGGTGATGATCCGCTGATATCCGCCAAAGGCAGAAAAACTGCCATCCTGCGCTACGTCGGCCAGCGAGAGACGCCAGCCGAACGACGCGGTATGGCCGCCCGGATTGCAGGCGACTTCCTGGGTCGTCCCGCCGCCGTTGCGCCAAGGCATGCGGGGATAGTCCGCGGCCCGGTACAGCCGCACGTCAGAGGGGATCATGGCCACGGATTAGTCCTGTTGGGTCGGGCGGAAGACAGGCGAAATTATAGGTGGCCGATGAGGGTGGCCGACGCAGGCGACGGCGTCTGCCCGCGCTCCGCCTGGACGCGCCCCCTCGAAATCCGTATACTCCCCCCCTGTATCGAATCGGAGCCTGCCGTGCCGCACTCCCCAGAAGAAAAGAAACGCGTTGTCACGCGCCTGCGCCGCATTCAGGGGCAGGCGTTAGCATTGGAACGCGCGGTGAACGAAGGCACGGAATGCGTCGCGCTGCTGCAGCAGCTGGCGGCGTTGCGCGGCGCCACGAACGGCCTGATGGCCGAAGTGCTGGAAAGCCATCTGCGGGAAACCTTCCTGCAGTCTACTCAGGCGAATCCGCCCGACCCCAGGCCCGAGACCGAATCGCAGATCGATGACCTCATGCGCATCGTCCGTTCCTATCTGAAATAACCCCATCTACGTGGAGCATCGCTATGAAATCACGCGCAGCAGTCGCATTCGGCCCCGGCAAGCCCCTGGAAATCGTTGAAATCGACGTCGCGCCGCCGCAGCGCGGTGAAGTGCTGGTGCAGATCACGCACACGGGCGTCTGCCACACGGACGCCTTCACGCTGAGCGGCGACGATCCCGAAGGCCTGTTCCCGGCCGTGCTGGGTCACGAAGGCGCGGGCGTGGTGGTGGAAGTGGGCGAAGGCGTGACCTCGCTGAAACCCGGCGATCACGTCATTCCGCTCTACACGGCCGAATGCCGCGAGTGCAAGTTCTGCCTGTCGGGCAAGACCAACCTGTGCCAGAAAGTGCGCGCCACGCAGGGCAAGGGCGTCATGCCGGACGGTACCTCGCGCTTCAGCTACGAAGGCAAGCCGCTTTATCACTACATGGGCTGCTCGACGTTCAGCGAATACACCGTCGTCAACGAAATCTCGCTGGCCAAGATCAACCCGGCCGCCCCGCATGAAAAAGTCTGCCTGCTGGGTTGCGGCGTGACCACCGGCATCGGCGCGGTGCACAACACCGCCAAGGTCAAGGAAGGCGACACCGTTGCGGTGTTCGGGCTGGGCGGCATCGGCCTGGCGGTCATCCAGGGCGCAGTGCAGGCCAAGGCCGGCCGCATCATCGCCGTCGACACCAACCCGAACAAATTTGTGTTGGCCAGCGCCATGGGCGCCACCGACTGCATCAATCCCAAGGACTACGACAAGCCCATCCAGGAAGTCATCGTCGAACTGACCGACGGCGGCGTGGACTTCTCGTTCGAATGCATCGGCAACGTGCACGTGATGCGCGCCGCGCTGGAATGCTGCCACAAGGGTTGGGGCGAAAGCATCATCATCGGCGTGGCCGGCGCCGGTCAGGAAATCAGCACGCGTCCGTTCCAACTGGTGACGGGCCGCGTGTGGCGCGGCTCAGCGTTCGGCGGCGTCAAGGGCCGCACGCAGCTGCCGGGCATGGTCGAAGACGCAATGAGCGGCAAGATCGACCTCGATCCCTTCGTCACGCACACGCTGCCCCTGGACCGTATCAACGAAGCCTTCGATCTGATGCATGAAGGTAAGTCGATCCGGACGGTGATCCACTACTGACGTAAGCGTTCTCGCGGTAGACGCGCTCGGTATTGCCGACGAAGGTCGCCAGCGAGAACTCCTTGAGCGCCGTGCTGCGCGCATCCACGCCCATGGCGTGCAGCACGCCGCGGTTCGCCAGGATGTCCGACAGCGTCCGGGCCACCGATTCCGGGGACCCGGGCGGCACGATCCAGCCATTGCGGCCCTCGGTGACGTTCTCCGTCAGGCCGCCCACGCTCGACACGATGACCGGCTTGCCCGCGGCCATCATCTCGCGGCACGCGAACGAAATCGTCTCCAGCCGGGACGACAGCACAAATCCCACATCCAGCGCCGCCAGCACGGGTTCCACGTTGTCGAGCAGGCCGGTGAAGACCACCTGATCCTGCATGCCCAGCTCGGCCACCCGGTTGAGCATGTCATCGCCCGGCATCGCGCCGGCAATCAGGACGGCGACCTGGCTGCGCTGCCCGGCGGGCAGCAGCGACACCGCAGCCACCATGTCGATCCAGCTCTTGTAGTCCGCCGTGCCGGCATTGCTGCCGATCACCAGCCGGTCGCGCAGCGCGGGCGGCAGAAAACGCGCGCGCGCCTGGGCAGTTTCCGTGCGGCAGGCCGGACGGTATTTCTCGGTATCCACACCGTTGTGCACCACGCGCAGGTCCTCGTTGCGGAACACCGACTGCTTCATGCGCCGGAACGTGTGGCTGCACACGCAGATGACGCGGTTCGTGCCCCACTTGGCGCGCAGGCGCACGCCCAGGCTGTTGGCATCGCGGTCGTTATGCTGCGTGTACACGATGAACGGGCGCTTGCGTCCCATGCCCATGGTGGCCAGCATGCAGAGCCGGTGATCGGCCGAACCGTTGACGTGGATGACATCGAACTGTTCCTGCCGGACCAGGTTGCGCAGGCGGCGCAACGCGGCAAGCTGTTCGAATAGCTTGCCCTTGAATTCGAGATCGACGGTGCGCAGACCGGGCAGGGCCTCGGCTTCGGCCAGCAGGCGGCTCCTGCGCGGCGCGCCGATCGTGACCTGCGATTTCTGGCACAGGATGCGGGCCAGCGACATCACGTACGTCGTGTGACCGCCGCCATCGCCCTGGTGAAAATTGGTGTAGAGGATCTTCATGATTCGGGTCTCGTCGGCGGTTGCGAGGAGGGGTGTTCCAGCAAACAACTCCAATGCCGTTTTTCAAATATGTCGTCGCCCAGCCGGCTCAGCAGCGACAGGTTGTAGACCTGGACACCTCGCGCCCGCAGCAGCTTGCCGGCCTGCCGGAACGCGGGTTCGATATGTCCCGCAAACTGGCGGTCCAGCGCGGTGGGCAACTGCGCGCCGGCGCTTTCGTAGAAGCGCGGGCCCGCCGTGGCCGTCAGGTCCAGCCCATGCAGGTACACCGTCTTGGCGCCCAGCCACGCCAGCAGCTGCAACGCCGTGTAGGCCACCGTTCCGCCGCCAAACAGACCGCGGGCGGCATTCAGGCTGAAGCCGTGCGCGTGCATCGGATGATGCGCATCGAACAACACCAGTTCCTCGTCAGCGCGCAGTTGCGCCTCAAGCGCCGCAGGTTGCGCACGCGGCCGTTGCGCGCGCCGATGCACTTCCTCGAACAGTGCGATGCGGCAACGCACTGCCCGATCGTCGAACAGCAGCGCAATCCAGCGGTAGACTTCGGGCGTCACAAACAACACCAGGTCCTGCGCCAGCACCTCGGCCACCAGGTCGCGGCGCTTCTTCACGAACGCCGCGTCCAGCATGGCGTAGTAGTCAAACCGCAGCGCCGGATGGCGGGCGCGCAGCGCGATCGAGCCATTCACGCCCATCACGGTACGCATGCGGCATTGGGCGTAGTCGATCTGCGCGACAGAGGGGCCGCTGAGAATCAGGTGCGCATCGCCGCCGATGCCTCGCGGCAGTTCGGCCAGCGGAAGGGTCTTGGGGCCGCGCACGCCATGCAAATTGCAGCCGGTCAGACGTTCCGGCCCGTCGCGGCGCACGGTCACGAAGGGCCAAAGCGTTTCGTTATGACGGTCCGCCCTGGACCGCGTGTAGCGGTACAAGTAGCGCAGCCCCTTGGTCACGGGGCGCGAGCGCAGCAAGCGGGGGACGAGCGCAAGACGGTGCATGATGGTTGCGCGGGTGCCGCGGCGTAGCCTTACAACGGCCTGATTCTACGCAGCGCCATTTGGGAAAGCGCGAGGGGATTATGTGAGATGTAACCCTTTGAAGACTTGGACAATCCGCCCCCAAATATTCCTGATGCGGCGTCTGCTGCGGCCCCTTCTTTTACGGCAGGAAAAAATCCCATTCGCCCCCACGGGATGCCTAGGCGGCATGAGTGACATGACTCGTGCCGATGGTGTCCCCCGTATGGACGACGCGTTTGGCGGCGATTACGTTTTGCGCCAAAGAAGTCGTCGTCTGATATTGTTCCGCCATCCTTCCTTCGCTTTCCTTGTTCCCTCATGAGCGCCATCCGCCCCGACCACCCCGACCTGCAGGACGCCATCGCGGATGCCATCAGCACGGCCACGCGCGGCGCCGGCCGCGTCAATATCCTGGTTGCCGGCAAGACGGGCGTGGGCAAGAGCACGCTGCTCAACGCGGTGTTCCGCGGCGATCTTGCCCGGACGGGCGCGGGCAAGCCCGTCACCCAGACCACGCAGGAATTCACCCGGCCGGGCCATCCGCTCACGATCATCGACACGCGCGGCCTGGAGGTCGGCGACTACGAGGGTTCGCGCGCGCAGCTTGCCGAGCTGATCCAGGAACGCTCGGCATCCGACGACCAGGATCGGCACCTGCACGTGGCGTGGCTGTGCATCCAGGACAGCAGCCACCGCGTCGAGGACGCGGAAATCGAACTGTGCGACATGCTGGACAAGGCCGGCATCCCTGTCGTGGCCGTGCTGACCAAAGCGCGCAAGAACAGTCCGTTCGTCGACGAGGCGCGCAAGCTGTTGCCGCGCGCCCGGCAGGTCGTCGCCGTGCGCGCGTTGCCGGAATGGATCGACGAACTGGATGCCGAATTGCCGCCCATGGGGCTGGACCGCCTGATCGAGGTGACGGCCGAGCACGTGCCCGAGGCGCAGCAACGCGCTTACGCCAACGCGCTATCCACCCGCAACAAGAAGGCCCTGGAAGTAAAAAAAAAGCGGGCTGAGATCGAGGTGAACGTGGCCGCGGGCCTGGCCGCCTCGGCCGCCGCAGCACCCATTCCGTTCTCGGACGCCTTTGCGCTGGTGCCGATCCAGGTCGGCATGATCGCCAAGATCGGCATCACCTTCGGCATGGAACTGAACACCACCGCGATCACCACGCTGGTCACGTCCACGCTGGGCGCGTCGGCCGCCACGCTCATCGGCCGCTCGGTGGTCTCGGGCATGCTGAAGTTCATCCCCGGCGCAGGCAGCGCCGTCGGCGGCACTATCGCGGCCACCACGGCCGGCGCCATCACCAAGCTGCTGGGCAATGCCTACATCGCGGTGCTGCACGACTTCTGCCTGAAGCACCCAGGCAAGGACATCGACGTCGCCATGATCGCGCAGGCATTGAAGCAACGCGTCAAATTCTGATCGCGGACCGATGCAATGAAATGCGTTTGTACGACACGATTCGATAGATTGGTCTTTTTCGTGACAGTAAGGTAAATATTGCCGGCTTCACGACGTAAATCCGTATAACCCCTAGTTCTTCAGGGCACATCCGCGCAGACGCGTTGCCCCAACGCGGCCGGAGCGCGAGCCCGCCGCATCCAATGATCCTCGCCAATTCCGACGTCATGTACCGCCACTTGGTGCAAGGCGTCGTCGACTACGCCATCTACATGCTCAACCCGGATGGCACCGTCGCCAACTGGAACGCCGGCGCGCAGCGCGCCAAGGGCTACACCGCCGCCGAAATCGTCGGCCGCCACTTTTCCTGCTTCTACACCGAGGAAGACCAGGCACGCGGCGTTCCGCAGCGCGGCCTGGCCACCGCGCGCGAAACCGGCAAGTTCGAAGCCGAAGGCTGGCGCGTGCGCAAGGACGGCACGCTGTTCTGGGCGCACGTCGTCATCGACGCCATCCACGACGACACGGGCACGCTGATCGGCTTTGCCAAGGTCACGCGCGACAACACCGAACGCCGCGAACGCGAACAGCAGTTGTTGAAGGCCAAGCAATTGGTCGAGCACTACAACAGCGAGCTCACGTCCATGTCGACCTTCCTGCAGGCGGTGGTGTCGCACATCCCCTCCTGCGTGCTGGTGCTGGATGCCGTGTCGCGCAAGTTCCTGTTGGCGAACCGGCAGGCCGAGGAAACGTTTGGCGGCAAGCCGGGCGGCCTGCAGGGCCAGACCGCGCAAGAAGCCCTGCCTGAACTGGTGTGCGCGTTCTTCGACCGCCTGACCAACGACGCGCTGCGTTCGGACGGCGCCATGCGCGAAGAGGAAGAAGAACTGGCCACCGCGCGCGGCCCGCGCACGCTGAACACCAAGACGTTGGCATTTCACAGCAATGATCCGCGCTCGCGCTACGTGCTGCTGATCGCGGACGACGTCACCGACGAGAATGCCGCGCACGCGCAGGTGCGCTACATGGCGCACCACGACACGCTGACGGGCATGCCCAACCGCCGCCTGTTCCGCGACCGGCTGCTGAGCGCGCTGGGCGCAAGCCGCGAGCGTTCGACCGCGGTGCTGTGCCTGGATCTGGACAACTTCAAGAGCGTGAACGACACGCTGGGCCACCAATACGGCGACGAACTGCTGCGCCTGTTGGCCAAGCGCCTGCCCAAGCACCTGCGCGAACAGGACACGCTGGCGCGGCTGGGCGGCGACGAATTCGCCATCGTGCTGCCCAACATCGCCGAACAGGACGACGTGCGCAAGCTGGCCGAGCGGCTGATCGAGGCGGTGCGCCAGCCGTTCGAGATCGCCGGGCACACCGTGCCCGTCAGCGTGAGCATCGGCATCGCCATATCCGAATCACAGGCGCTGTCGGCCGACCACCTGCTGCGCTACGCCGACATGGCGCTGTACGAGGCCAAGCGCAACGGCCGCAACTGCCTGGCTTTCTTCGAGCCTGAAATGGAAGCCGCCGCGCTGCGGCGCCACGAGGTCGAGATGGATCTGCGCCAGGCGATCATCTCGCATCAGCTGCAGCTCTATTACCAGCCCATCATGGACGTGAGCCACGTGCGCATCGTGGGCCGCGAGGCGCTGATGCGCTGGCAGCATCCGAAAAAGGGTCTGATCATGCCGCAGGACTTCATCCCCATCGCGGAAGAAACCGGCCTGATCCACGAACTGGGCGCCTTCACGCTGCACGAGGCCTGCGTCGAGGCCATGCGCTGGGACGACCACGAAACCGTGGCGGTCAACCTGTCGGCCAGCCAGTTCACCAACGGCGCGCTGGTGTCGCTGGTGGAGTCTGCGCTGACCAAGTCCGGGCTGCCCGCGCGCCGGCTGGAACTTGAGATCACCGAATCGGTGCTGCTCACCAATTCCTCCGGCAACCTGGCAACGCTGCACCGCTTGAAGGAACTGGGCGTCAAGGTGGCGCTGGACGACTTCGGAACGGGTTATTCGTCGCTGGGTTACCTGCGCACCTTTGAGTTCGACAAGATCAAGATCGACAAGTCGTTCACGCAGGACGTCGAATCCAGCCGCGAGGCGCTGGCCATCATCCGCGCCATCAACGGCATCGGCCGCAGTCTGGACATTCCGACGACGGCCGAGGGTGTGGAAACACCGGCGCAGCTGGAACGCCTGACGGCGGAGGGCTGCTCGCACTTCCAGGGCTATCTGCTGGGTCGACCCGTATCGCACGGCGACGCCGCCGCCGAGGCGGCGCCGGCGAGAAACGGACCCGGTGCGGCCCCCTGAAATAAGACGTCTGCGGCGCGCGCCGCAGACCTATACTTTGAAAACACCGGCCGCGATGCGACGCGCCATCGCGCCGGTGTGTTGCGCCTGGCGCGCCGGCTGTTCAAGCACGCAATGCCTTTGCAGGCATGCGCGGGGAGAGCCCCATGACACGCAAATACATCGATTGCCGCGAGTATCCGAGCGAGATGAACTGCTCGGTCGCCTTGTCCGCGGACTCGGACGAGGAGTTGCTGGAAGCCGCGGTGCAGCACGCCACCACGGTGCACAAGCACGCTGACTCGCCCGAACTGCGCTCGCAGCTCAAGTCCCTGTTCCAGATCGGCACGCCGCCCGCCGAAGCGCCCCGCCGAGGCTGACGGCAACGCCTGCGGGCGCGCCGGGCCGGCAATTTCGGTCCGGCACGGCGCGCTCGCCTTCCACCCCGCATTGCCATGCGTCACGGTTTCCTGAATAATTGCGACTAATTCCTATTCGCAAGATTTCCCGACCACCGTGCCGCCCCCATCGCCTTCAGACAGCCTTGGCACGCTCTACGTCGCGCACCACTCCTGGCTGCAGGATTGGCTGCGACGGCGCCTGGGCAACGCCTGGGAAGCCGCCGACCTCGCCCAGGAAGCCTTCCTGCGGTTGCTGGTCAAGCCCCGCACATTCACCGATGCCGGCCATGCCCGCGCCTACCTGCGCGGCATGGCCAGCAACATGTGTGCGGACCTGTGGCGCCGCCGCGAGGTCGAGCAGGCATGGCTGGAAACGCTTGCGCAGCGCCCGGAGGCCTACGCGGCTTCCGCCGAAGATCAGCTCATCGTGCTGCAGGCGCTGCAGGAAATCGACGCCATGCTGCGCGCGCTGCCCGAACGCGCCGCGCGCGCCTTCGTGCTGGCCGTCGGCTGCGAGATGACGCACCGCGAGGTCGCCGCGGAAATGGGCGTGTCCGAACGCATGGTTCGCAAGTATGTGGCGCAGGCCACGCTGCACTGCATCCTGCATGAAGCCCGCCATCCCGCGCCGGGGCAGGCTCAGACCGGCAACGCGCCATGAGCATGGCGGACGCCCCCGCGCAGGACGCACTGCCGCCGCACGCGGCGATGGAGCAGGCCGCGCAATGGTTCGCGCTGCTGTCCTCCGGCGCCGCGACGCCCGCCGACCAGGCGTCGTGGCGCGGCTGGCTGGAAGGACACCAGGACCACCGCCGCGCCTGGAGCTATGTCGAACGCGTCAGCCGGCGCTTTGCGCCGATGCAGGAGCAGCCCGATCCCCGCACCGCCGCCGCCGCCTTGCAGCGCGCGCGCACGCTGCACCGGCCTCGGCGCCGCGCGCTGGCATTGCTGGCGGGCGTCGGCGTACTGGGCTTGGCGGCATGGCGCACGCTGGCCGTGCGCGACACCGCGTTGGCGATGGCAGCGGACTATCGCAGCCCCACCGGCGCGACGCGAATGGTGCGCCTGGCCGACGGCACGCATGTCTGGCTTAACTCGGCCAGCGCGCTGGACGTCGACTACCGCGCAGGCTTGCGCCGGCTGACGCTGGTGGCCGGCGAGATTCTCGTCGATACCGCCAAGGATGATCGCCCGCTGGTGGTCGACACCCCGCAGGGCCGCCTGCGGGCGCTGGGCACGCGCTTCACCGTGCGCCACGAGGCGGATTCGACGCTGCTGGCCGTCTACCAGGGCGCCGTCGAGGTCCGAACCGGGTCCGGACAGGCCCTGCAGGTGGTGGACGCCGGCCGGCAGCTGCGCTTCTCGCACGACCGCATCGACGCCACCGCGCCCGCCGACCCCGCGCGCGAGGCCTGGACGCGGGGCATCCTGCTGGCGCGCGACATACCGCTGGCCGACGTGGTCCGCGAGCTGGGCCGTCATCGCCGGGGGCATCTGAGCCTGGACCCCGCCGTGGCGGATCTGCGCGTGTACGGCGGCTTTCCGCTGCACGACACCGATCAGACGCTGGCGCTGCTGGCCGACGTCCTGCCGATCCGGATCCGCCATCCCTTGCCGTGGTGGACCAGCATCGACGCCCGGCCCTGAACTTTTTTCACTGCGCAGTTCCGCTTTTTTCCGACCTATCCGACTTACAGGGAAAGGAAGCGAGTCTTGCTGCCCCCGCCCGCCGGTTCGACCGGCGCGCGCGGGCCCGCGCCTCCTCAACCCACCGCCATCTGGAAGCCGGATTTCATGCGTCATCCTCACACCGCCGCGCGCCTGCGGGCGACTTCAAAGCCCTTGAGCCGCTCGCGGCTTGCCCCGGTCCGGCACGCCGCATCGGTCACTACGCTGACTGCGGCGCTGGCCGCAGCGATTGCGCCGCCCGCATTTTCCCAACCGGCAGCCGCCCCCGCCGCCACGTCCGCCGCATCTGACGCAACGCGCCGATACGACATCCCGGCAGGCCCGCTGTCCGAGGCGCTGACGCGCTTCTCCAACCAGTCGGGCATCTACGTCGCGGGCGCCAGCGCGCTGGCCGACGGCCGGCAAAGCGCCGGTCTCCAAGGCGCTTACGGGCCGCAGGCCGCGCTGGACACCCTGTTGGCAGGCACGCAACTGCAGGCCGTGCGCCGCGAGGACGGCGGCTATGTCCTGCGCCGCGTACCCGAAGGTCCGCAGGCTGCCGTGCTGCCCGCGGTGACGGTAAGCGCCACCGCGCTGAGCGGGCTGACGGAAGGCACGGGGTCGTACACCACGCGCGCGATGGGTTCGGCCACCAAGCTCGAACTGTCGCCGCGCGAAACGCCGCAGACGGTCTCGGTCATCACGCGCCAGCGCATCGAGGACCAGGACATCGCGACGCTGGGCGACGCGGTCAAGGCCACACCCGGCCTCACGGTAACCAAATGGGGCGGCGAACGCGAGCGCTATACCTCGCGCGGTTTCCAGATCAACAACCTGATGGTTGATGGACTGCCGATCGAATACGAAGAGGCCGCCCTGTCCACCGGCCCCATGTCGATGTACGACCGCGTCGAGATCGTGCGCGGCGTGTCCGGGCTGATGGAGGGCGCGGGCACGCCGGGCGGCTCGATCAACCTGATCCGCAAGCGCCCCACGCGCGAGTTCCAGGGCGCGTTCACCGCCGCCGCCGGCAGTTGGGACAACTACCTGGCCGACCTCGACGCGGGCGGCCCGCTGAACGAAGCCGGCACCCTGCGCGCGCGCGGCGTCATGTCCTATCAGGACAAACATTCGTACATCGACAGCTACCGCAACAAGCGCACGCTGCTGTACGGCATCCTGGAGGCCGACGTGACCGAGCGCACCACCGTCAGCCTCGGCGCCTCGTACAGCAAGGAAGACAATCCCGGCGTCGATTGGAACGGCATGGGCACCTATCCCGACGGCCGCTTCCTGCCGATTCCGCGTTCGACGCGCATGAGCCCCGACTGGTCGTACTGGAACAAGCGCAGCGTCACGATCTTCGGTGGCATTGATCACGAATTCGCCAACGGCTGGAAAGGCAAGCTCGCGGCCGCCGCGATCCGCAGCAAGATGGACATGCTGGGCACGTACATCGGCCAATCGACGTGGGACGAGAACGGCGATCCTTCCATGACGCTGCGCGGCGGCGGCTACAACTACGACCGCGACCAGGAAACCTTCGATGCGTCGCTCTCGGGACCGTACTCGCTGTTTGGCCGCCAGCACGATCTGGTGGTGGGCGCGAGCCATCGCCGCAGCAGCTGGCACGATGTCGGCGGCGGCGCCACGCAGGATGGCGACTTCACGCTGGCGACGTTCAATCCGCTGAACTGGAACCCGGGCGCGATCCCGCTGCCCACCATCGGCGAGTACGGCGAATGGCGCAAGGAGCAGGAGGTCAGGCAGAGCGGCCTGTACGCGATGACGCGGATGCGGCCCACCGACAGGCTGTCCGTCATCCTGGGCAGCCGCGTGGACTGGTACTCCATGGACACGGTGCAGTACGACGGCGACTACCCCTACGGCGAGGGCAAGTACGACGTGGTGCGCAAATTCACGCCGTATGCCGGCGTGGTCTATGACCTGGACGCGGTGCATTCGGTGTATGCGAGCTGGACGCGGATCTTCAATCCGCAGAACTACGCCACCGCCAGCGGCGGATTGCTGGCGCCGCAGGAAGGCACCAACTATGAAATCGGCATCAAGGGCGCATACCTGGATGGACGTCTGAACACGAGCCTGGCCGTGTTTCGCATCGACCTGGACAACTTGCCCGACCAGTTGCCCAATTCGCAATGCCAGGGGGGCCTGACAAGCTGCTACGCGCCGGCCGGCGAAGTGCGCAGCCAAGGCTTCGAAGCCGAGATCTCCGGCGAGATCCTGCCCGGCTGGCAGTTGGCGGCCGGCTACACCTATGCGTCGGCCAAGCGGCGCGGCGAATCCTCCAGCTACGACCCGACGGGTACGTTCTCGGTCGGCGACCGCTACGGCACCAACATCCCGCGCCACCTGTTCAAGCTCTTCACGACCTACCGCCTGCCCGGCGAATGGAACCGCTGGCGCGTGGGTGGATCGCTGCACGTACAGAACCGCATCTACACGCCCTGGGGCGTGAGCCAGGGCGGCTATGCGGTCGTGGGACTGAACGCGGGGCTGGACGTGAACAAGCAGCTGAACTTTGCGCTGAACGTGAACAACGTGTTCGACCGCCGCTACTACGCCAGCGTGGGCTCGATGACGGACGCGAACTTCTTTGGTGAACCTCGCAGCGTCACGCTGACGGCGCGCTACACGTTCTGACCCGCCTCGGCCACCCAGCACAGCGTGTTGACCAGCGCCATCTGTTCCGGCGTCTGGCACCGTACCGACAACAGGGCGGGGCTGGCGACCAGGATCGCCAGCGCCTTGGCCCGCGACACCGCCACGTTCAGGCGGTTCCTGCTGAACAGAAACTCCATGTCGCGCGGCATGGTCTCGCCGCTGGAGGTGGCCATGGAAATGATCACCACCTGCGCTTCCTGGCCCTGGAACTTGTCGACGGTGCCTACTCGCGCACCCTCGGGCAGCGCCTGCCGCAGCGTGTTGACCTGCACGTTGTAGGGCGCCACCACCAGCACGTCGTCGGGCGTCATCGGCACCGCGCGCCCGTGCTTGTCCAGATAGCGCTGCCGCATCAGGCTGGCGTACAGCGCGGCGACTTCGCGCGCTTCCTCGTCGCTGGACTGCGCGTTGCCCTCGTGCACGACCGGCACGTACCGGATGCCGCTGGCGGCCAGCGCGCCCGGTGCGTCCGCGCCCAGCACCAGGCCCTGGCCAGCGGCCGATTCCGCGGCGCGCAGCCGGCCGTCGTAGATGGCGTCTGAAATGAAGCCGCAGATCGCCGGGTGCATGCGATAGGACGTGTCCAGGAAGATGCCCCGATCGGCCGCGATCGTGGCGTGGCCGTTCAAGAGGTATTCCAGCGTGGATTCGCCCGAGCGGCCAGGATGCGTGCCCTTGGTCGGCTGGCCAAGCTGCATCTGGTCGCCCAGCAGCACGATGTTGCGCGCGCATTGGCCCAGCGCCACCAGATTCGCCAGGCTGACCTGCCCGGCCTCGTCCACGAAAAGGTAGTCGAACTGCTGCTGGAAGTCGGCGCGGCTGAACAGCCACGCCGTGCCCGCCACCAGTTGATGGCGCGCCAGGTCGATCTTGTCGTTGGCAAAGACGTCTTCGATGAAGTCGCCGTTGAAACAGGAGTCGTCGCCCTCCTTGCCCGACTTCTTGGCGCCGGTGAACGTCAGGCCCGCCTCGCGCGCCGCCTTCTCCAGGCCGGCCAGCAGGTTGTTGATGGCGTGATGGCTGTTGGACGTGACCGCGATGCGCTTGCCCTGGCGCAGCAGGTTCACCAGCACGCGCGAGCCGGTGTAGGTCTTGCCCGCGCCGGGCGGGCCTTGCAGGAAGAGGGTGGTCTGGTCCATGCGGCCGACGATGTCCACGACCTGATCCAGCAGCGTCGCGCCCGGGTCGGCCAGCGGGGTGCCGGGCGGTACGCCGTCAATGCGCGGCGGCTCGTGCTTGAGCAGCGCATCCACCGCGCGGAACGGCGTGCTGGCGCCATCGTCCGAGGCGAGCAGCGCGTCGCCGTAGCGGAACATGGCGTTGGCCAGTTCGTCGATGCTGACCGGCCTGCCCGGCCCGAGCGACAGGCGCTGCGGCGGGGTCGCCTTGCGCGACAGGGTGAAGGTGGCGACGCCGGCCGCAGGATCCACCGTCAGCCGGCTGATCGCCGGCCCGCCGCGCACGTCCGTACAGGGGGATCCGGTGCGCAGCTTGGTCTGCTGCGCGGGAAACCGGTAGGTGTAGCGCAGTGACTGCGCCACGGGTTCGGGCGCCACAGTGTCGTCACGCACCAGTCCGGCCAGGCATTCGTTGTCTTCCATCAGTTCGGCATCGGTGGCCTCCATGCGGGCGAACATGGCCCACCATTCCGGCTTCTGTTCGCGGCGATGAAAATCCAGCAACTGGTAGACCAGCGCGCGATAGCGGTCGCGCGCTGACCAGTCCAGCTCGTCGGCGGGCAGGGAGCCAAGCAACGCGGCGCGATACGGCTCCAGGCGCAGTTCGGCTGCGGTCTTTTCGCCGACCTGGAACCGGGCGGCGTCGATCTGCTGCTGCGAGTCGCGGCGGTTCGCCCACGGCATGCCGTCAGGACGCAGCGCGCACAGCCATTCGCGCAGCTTGTACGTGGACAGCACGTCGTCGCGGTTGTAGTCGGCGATGTCCTGCAGCAATTTCGCCTCGTCGGTGCGCTTCCAGCGCTCGTAGTAGACGATGCTGGCGCCGGCGTTGGTCACGCCGCCCTCGCGCTGCGGCAGGTAGAAATGTTCGATGTTCTTGATGGAGTACCCCGGCTCGGACACGCGCACGCCTTCGCGCACGACCTGGTACAGGTCCACCAGCTTGTTCATGCGCAGCAGGTTGTCGACCTCTGCCTCGCGCGTGGCGTGCACGGACATCAGCTTCTTGATCGCCGTCGCCTCGTAGGGCGCGTAGTGATAGATGTGCGCATCGGGATGGCGGTGCAGCCGCGCCACGACGTAATCGATGAAGGCCTCGAAGGCCAGCTTCTCTTCGCCGCGGTTATGCGCCCAGAACGGCACGAAGCGTTCCTGGCCATCGTCGATGACGTACAGGCCAAACAGATATTCCAGCCCGCCTTCCTCCAGCGGATCGCCTTCCATGTCGAAGAACATGTCGCCCGCGTCGGGCTGCGGCATGCGTTCAAAGCCGCGCAGCGCGGTGTCGTCCGGGTCTTTGACGATGCGGTCCCAATGGCGGCCGCCGTCGGTCCGGGCGCGCAGCTGCAGCGCCGCCTGCGATCGCAGCTTGGAGAGGATGGCGGGCTCCAGGCGCGCCACGGCCGCATCCGGCGCCAGCGTGCCCAGTTGTTCCAGCGTGCGGATGCCCTGCGCGTTCAGCTTGCGGATCTGCTGCCGCGTGATGTTGGCGACCAGCGACAGGTGATCGTCTTCCGCGCGGCGCGCCTTGCACAGCGGATCCCAGCGGCACTGGGCGCATTTCTCACAGGGGTCGGGATACGTGGACGCAGCGTCCCGCTGATCGACGTGCGCCTCGAAGCGGCGCATGACCTGGCGGAAGTAATGGGCATAGTCGGCCACGCGCAGGGACACCTCGCGGCCACTGCCCAGCACCACGTGCATGTGCAGCGGCGCCGCGCCCTGTTCCAGGCCCAGCAGCCATGAATAGAACGAGAGCTGGATCGCGAACTTGGCGCGCGCCGACCGCGCCAGCTTGGTGTCGCTGGCCTCGTAGCTGTAATCGCCCAGGCGTGAGGGGCGTTCGGTCTTAAGCAGGAAATCGGCATGGCCGATGTATTGGCCATGCCGAAACGCCGCCTGGTAGATGACATCCGCGCCGTCGGCCATGGCCTCGCGCGTCCGGGCCAGGCGCGCGGTCAGCCCGTCGCCCGCATCGCTGACGTCGACGATGTGCCGGCCGCTCGCGCGCAGCCGTTCAAGATACGCGCGCTCGTGGTCCAGCCCCTTCTGCTGGATCAGTTCGAGCTGCTCGTCCTCTGGCGCGGCCGGCAACGGCGATTCGAGGTTGAGCAGATCCAGCGTGGTGAGGTGCTCGCATTCCAGGAAACCGACCAGGTCGGAGGCGGAAAACAACAGGCGGTCGCCGGTTTTTTGCATGGTGCGTAAATAGGCCGGGCGCAATTTGCGGAGGCCAAGAATAGCAAAACAGGAATTTGGACATTATCCGGCCAATACCTGAGTAATCCCTTGAAATCCGTTCCGATTAATTCAACCCTGAATTGTCCGAATGCAGTTTCATAATCCAGGCTGTTTCAGTAAATGGAAGCGACATGCCTGGTTTGTTCGATACGTTTAACTGCAGCCTTGGCCGCGCCGCGGCCCATTCAAACGGCGGGCGGTTCGCATGAAACTTCGCTCCCTCGATATCCCTGATCCCCTGGTGGAAGCGCTGCGCGCGGCGCGTCTGATCGTCGTCGTAACGGGATCGGGTCTGAACCCCGCCAGCCGCCTGCCACAAACCCGCGATGGCATGCGCGGACTGTGGGCGCGCTACGATGCCGCGGCCCTGGCGACCGATGCCGGCTACCGCAACGATCCGTCGCTGGTGTGGGCCTGGCACGAGGAACGGCGGCGCCGCGCGCTGCTGGCCACGCCCAACGCGGCGCACCGCGCCATTGCGGCGCTGGCCGGTCGCGTGCCGGGCACGTTCGTGGTGACGCAGAACGGCGACACGCTGCATGAACAGGCGGGCAGCCCGCGCATCCTGCATCTGCAGGGCCGGTTCGACCAGCCGCGCTGCTCGGGCTGTGGCATGCCCCACACGCTGACCGCCCCGCCGGACAAGTCCGCGCGGCACGGCCCGTACCCCGCGCCGCCCGCCTGCCGTATCTGCGGCGAACTGGTGCGCCCGGGGCGGTTGTGGCACGGCGAGGCGCCCGCGCCCGCCGTCTGGCGGGTGGCCAAGGGGCTGGTGGCCAACGCCGATCTGATCTTGACAGCGGGCACGTCGTGCCAGACATCCGCGGCGGCCGAGCTCTGCTACGAGGCGGTCGGATGCGGCGCGCAGCTGGTGCAGATCAATCCCAATCCGACAACGCTGGATCGCGTGGCGACGCACAGCATCCGGGGCGCGGCAGAGAAAGTGCTGCCGCTGCTGCTGGCGCGCGCCTGGCCCGCCGATTGACGCCGCGGGCGGCGGACTAGAGGTAGCGGCGCGCCAGTTCGCGGGCCTCTTGGGCAAAGCGGTCGCGGATGTCTTCGGGTTCCAGCACCTCGATCGAGGACGCGTGCCCGTGCAGCAGTTGCCACAGCATGACGGACGGGCGCACGGTGGCTGTCAGCGTGAAGCCGCGCTCGTCCTCGTCGATCATCTGGTCCGCCGACAACCAGAATTCGCGCAGCGGATGACGCTGGCGCCGGCCATCGTCCAGCACCGGTTCGGCGGCGTGCAGACGGATGCGGGTTTCCTCGCCCGGATCGAAGTTCAGCGCTTCCTCGCGGCGCACGAAGTCCTGCAGGTCGAATGTGGGATCCATGTCCGCCGCCTCGTCCAGCAGCCGGACCTCGGACAACCTGTCCATCCGGAACAGGAAGCGCCTGCCCGGCTGGCGCGCCCCCCACGCCACCATGTACAGCACGCCCGCGCGGTCGACCATCGCCAGCGGCGTCATGACGTACAGGCGGTCGGCGGGCTTCTTCTCGCCGAAGGGCGTGTTGCGGAACGACAGCTTGCGGTTGAAGTACAGCGCGCCGCTGACCTGGCGGTAGACCTCGGCAGACACCGTGGGCAACACGGTGGGATGGGTGCCGTCGATGCGCAGGATCTTGCGCGCCCAGTCGTGTGCCGGCCCGATCCCGGGCTGGGAGCGGTGCGTTTCCAGGTAGCGCCACGCGCTGTCGAAGGTGGTCTCCAGATCGTCCAGCACGACGGCCGGCAGGTGGCGGTCGGCCACCTGCTTGAGCGCGCACATCGCCATTGCCATGTTCGCGTTCATGTTCTGGATATGGAAATCAGCGCGCTGGATGGTGCGATACCAGAGCTTGCCGCGCGTGGCGCCCACGCTGCCGACGCTGTCCAGCTTGAGCAGCGTGCGGCGGATCTGCTTGTCGCCGGGCACCGGGTTCTGCAGCGCGGCCAGCCGGTCGCGGATTTCCGCCATGCCCATGCCCATCGCCATCGCATCGGTTTCTTCGTTCTGGACATACGGAAGGATGCGCAGCAGGTTGTCGACGAGCGTCTGGTTATGTCCCATGGCAGATGCAGCAAATTAACCCGTTAAATACCGCCCGCATTCTATCTGTAAAAGCGGCGCATATTGTTTTGCCGGGGTGTAGATAATGCGGGCCGCGTAGTTTGGGCGACGGCGCTGCATTATGTCGGTTGTGCCAAAAATAAAATGGACATACGACAACCTGCCTGCCATCGGTCAATCGGCCACGATGTCGGCAAGCGGAACCGGACGGCCGAACAGCCAGCCCTGGCCCACTGCGGCCGGTTGGCGGGCGAGCAGATAGCTGGCCTGCGCCTCGGTTTCAATGCCCTCGATGATGAGGCTGATGCCCAGCTCCCGGGATATTGCGATGACGTGGTCGATGATCAGCGTGCCCGCGTCCTCGGCGCCGATCGCGCTGGTGAAGCTGCGGTCCAGCTTGATGGCGTCGGCCTGCATTTCGGCCAGATAGTTCAGGTTGGAATGCCCCGTGCCGAAATCGTCGATGAACACCTTGAAGCCCTTGCCGCGCAAGGTCTTGACCATTGCCAGCACATGGCCATCAGACAACGGCGTGCCTTCGGTGATTTCCAGCGCGACGTTGCCGGGCTTCAGACCGCGCTCGCTGACCGCGTCCAACAGGAAGTTCCGGTAACCCGCGTCTTTCAAATCGGCCGCCGACACGTTGATGCTGACGTAGAGCGCGGGATTGCCGCGCAGGCGCTCGTGCAGGTCGCGCAGCGCCTGCGAGGTCACCAGCCGGGACAGCGCGCGGCCCAGCCCCATGGCTTCGGCCAGCGGCACGAACAGCAGGGGCGACACATCGCGGCCACGGGCGCGCCACCGTGCCAGCGCCTCGAAACCCGCCAGTTGCCGGGAGGCAAGCTGGCGCAGCGGCTGGTAGTGGACCTGGATGTCGCCGCCCAGGATGGCCTTGCGCAGCTCGCTCTTGGCGCTGCCCGCGTGCATGCGCCACATGACGCAAAGACCCGCCAGAAAGGCAAGGGCCAGGGCGCCGACCACGGACAGCACCATCGCCGGAAGCTGGAACCAGGCGTCGGACCGCAGCCGCGACACGACGCAGATGTCGGGGCCGCCGTCCGGCGCGCACAGCGAGGCGCGCCGTTCAGGCGCGAAACCCTGGTCGTCCACGTTCTCGCGCGGCATGTCCAGATCGTGCGCGCGGCCAAAGCGCCGGTACACATGGTCGCCGTCACGCGTCACGATCTTGGCGTCGATGCCCGAACCCGGTTCCGGAAATCCGTCGAACGCGCCCGGCGCGGTGAACACGATGATGTCGCGCATCGCCGCCATGTCGCCGATGATGCGGCGGTCGACGATATTGGCGGCGCCCACCCAGAGCTGCAGCCCGCTGGCCAACGTGAAGGCCGGCGGCGGCAGGGTCAGCGGATCGGGCAGCTTGCCCCACGCCGCGGAACAGCGCAGCATGCCGCCCAGCGTGCGGCCGATGTCGCGGATATAGGTGGAATTGAAGAGCAGCACGCGCAGGGTCGCCACATCGGCTTCGGAACACAGCGGGCCGCCCTGCGTGGCCGCAGCCATCAGGCGATGGCTTTCCTGCGCCACCCGCAGCGCGTGCGCAAGCAGCCGGGCGTTATGCCCGGCTAGTTTGTCGTCGGCCTGGTTCAGTTCGATCTGGCGTCCAGCCAGCACCCCAGCGAGGAATCCAAGCGCCGACAACAACAACACGAAAGCCGCAATTCTGGAACGTGACATGGGGGACCGGTGCACATGGGCGGCGCGTGGCATGCAATTCTGCGCGTAAGGCAATGTAACCGAACTTCCCGCAGCCTAAACGGCAAAATCGCCCCTCCTGACCCGCTAATTGTGGCTTTCGGAATCAGGCGCGTTGCTAGGAAAACCGGTGGGCAGTCCGCGCCAAAGTGCCTCTGAATCACCGGATCTACGGGGAAACCCGATATAAAACTTTGCGCGACGCCCATGATCCCGCGTTATGCACAGGGCCGGATGCGATGGCGCGGCTTATCGGGTTTTTCCCATTCAGATCAGTGGGTTGCATGCCGGGACGGGGCCAATGCAACGCGGCGCCAGACGGCCAGACCGCGGTTTCCGATCCGCCCGCGCGCGGGCATGCTTGCGCCTTCGGCCTGGAACGCGCCCCCGCGTGGCGGCCCCTTCGCAAGATTCTGGAGATCTCCGTGACCCCCTCTTCCCCGTCCCGCAAAATGGGCCTGGCCGTCGCCCAGATGGGCGCCGTCAATCTGGCCGACACCCGCGCGGTGGTCGTGCGCCGCCTCGTCGAGATGATGCGCGAAGCCGCCGCCCGCCAGGCCGAGTTCGTCGTGTTTCCCGAACTGGCGCTGACGACGTTCTTCCCGCGCTACTGGATGGACGACGCCGAAGCGGTGGAGCGCTATTTCGAAAAAACCATGCCCAACGCCGACGTGCAGCCGTTGTTCGACACGGCGCGCGAGCTGGGCATCGGCTTTTACCTGGGCTATGCCGAACTGACGCCGGAAGGCCGCCAGTTCAACACGGCCATCCTGGTGGACCGCAGCGCCAAGATCATCGGCAAGTACCGCAAGATCCACCTGCCGGGCCACTCGGACCACAAGGTCGACGCCCCCTTCCAGCATCTGGAAAAGAAGTTCTTCGAAGTCGGCGACCTGGGCTTTGGCGTGTGGGAGACCAACGACGTCAAGATCGGCATGTGCCTGTGCAATGACCGCCGCTGGCCCGAGACCTACCGCGTCATGTCGCTGCAAAGCGCCGAACTGATCGTGCTGGGCTACAACACGCCGTCGCTGAACATCCATTGGAACGAGCCCGCGCACCTGCGCACCACCACGCACGAGATCGTGCTGCAGGCCAGCGCCTACCAGAACGCGGTGTGGATCGGCGCGGCCGCCAAGTGCGGGCACGAGGACGGCCATCACATGATCGGCAGCTCGATGATCGTCGCGCCGTCCGGCGAGATCGTGGCCCGCGCCAGCGGCGAGGAAGACGAAGTCATCACCGCGCGCATCGATCTGGGGATGGGCCAGACCTTCCGCGACCACGTGTTCAACTTCGCCAAGCATCGCAGCCCGCATCACTACAAGCTCATCGTCGAGCGCACCGGCGCGGGCGATCCGCTGCCCCGGCCCGACGTGGATTGACGCCGTTCGCCTGCGGTAAGCGACCCATTGCCCGCGTCATCGCGGGCAATTTTCTTTTGGCGGCCGCGCCCCGCACGCTGCTAGACTGCCCGAGGCCCCTTGATTGACCGACCACGCAGGCAACGATCCGATGCGCTTAATCGACACCGAACAGACCCGCAACGCCCTGTCCTTCGACACCGTCATTCCCGCCCTGCGGATCGCTTTCCGCGAAGACGCCACGGTGCCCGCCCGCCACGTGCACGCCATCCAGTCCGGCAACGCGCACGGCACGTCGCTCATCATGCCCGCGTGGAGCGAGCGCGGGTATTTTGGCGTGAAGATCATCAACATCTTTCCCGAGAACACGCATCAGGGCCTGCCGGGCCTGCACGCCACGTACAACCTGTACAGCGCCACCACGGGCGTGCCGGTTGCGCAGGTCGACGGCGATATCGTCACCGTGTACCGCACCGCGGGCGCGGCGGCGCTGGGCGCGGACTACCTGGCGCGCGCCGATGCCCGCACGTTGCTGATCGTGGGATCCGGCCGCATTGCCGGCCTGGTGGCGCAGGCCATGCGCACGGTGCGCCCGATCCAGCGCGTTCTGGTGTGGAATGTGCGGCCGGCCGGCGCGGAGACGCTGGCGGCCAGCTTGCGCGAGCAGGGCTTCGATGCGCAGGCGGTCACCGACCTGCAGACGGCCGCCGGACAGGCCGACATCGTCAGCTGCGCCACGCTGTCCACCGAACCGCTTATCCATGGCGCGTGGCTGCGCCCCGGCACGCATCTGGACCTGATCGGCAGCTTCAAGCCGGAAATGCGCGAGACCGATCCCGCGTGCTTTGACGGCACCACCGTCTATGTCGATACCGACGAGGCGCCGACCAAGTCCGGCGACCTGCTGTCGGCATTCGACGCCGGCGTGCTGACGCGCGAAGGCATCAAAGGAAACCTGCACCAGCTCGCCAAAGGCGAGGCCCCCGGACGGCGCAACGATCAGGAGATCACGGTGTTCAAGGCGGTAGGCAGCGCGCTGGAAGACCTGACGCTGGCGACGCTGGTGTACGAATCCGTGCGGGACGCGTAGCGGACCGTCACGTGCCCGCCAGCTCCACCGGCAGATGCTCGCGCATGATCTCGATGAAGCGCCGCAGGCGCGCCGGCTGAAAGCGCGACGGCGCATAGACCAGGAAGACGGGCAGGGCGTCCGCGCGCCACTGCGGCGCCAGGTGCACCAGGCGGCCGGCGGCCAGATCGGGTTGCATGGCCCAGGCCGAGCCCAGTGCCACACCCAGTCCCTGGATGGCCGCGTTGCGCAGCGCGTGCAGGCCGTCGGTGGACAGGCGCGGCTGGATGTCGAAAGACTGTCTGTCGCCGCTGCCGCAGTGCGTGAGGGTCACCTCGGTGCGATAGAAGGTGCGCAGCGCCAGCCATGGCAGGCGCGCCAGATCCGACGGATCCTGCGGAACCGGCCCGCCCGCAAGCAGGTCCGGTGACGCCACGACGATGCGCGGCACCTCGCCCAGCTTCACCGCAATCACTGACGGATCGGTCACCGCCCCGACGCGGATCGCACAATCCACGTTCTCGGCGATCAGGTCCGGCATGCGGTCATGCAGCAGCCACTCCACCCGCATGTTCGGATAACGCTTCAGGTACCTGGCAAGCGGCTCGATGAACTGATCCTGGCCGAAGACGTGCGGCGCCACCACGCGCAGCATTCCGGCCGGGTCGTCGTCCGCGCCGCGCACCTCGCTCTCGAACGACTGCCAACTGGCCAGCAGCTCCTTGCCGCGCTCGTAGCAGCGCTGGCCGTCTTCGGTCAGGCGGATGGCGTGGGTGGAGCGCTTCAACAGGCGCACGCCCATGGTGCGTTCCAGCAGTTGCAGGCGGCGGCTGACGGTAGGCTGAGTGCCGCCCATCTGGGCGGCGGCGGCGGACAGGCTGCCGGCCTCGACGATGCGCACGAAGGTTTCGATCAGCAGCATGCGGTCGGTGCCGGCTGCGGCGGGGAGGGCGGAGGCGGTCATACGCCTATCGTATAACGCCTGTACCCGAAGGTCGGCTACCAAAACCCCGGCGGCACGCCCAGAATCTGCCCCGTACCCAAAGCCACCGGACACCACCATGTCATCCCCCACTTCCCACCCCTCCCTATCGCGCGGCCTCGTCTTCCTGCTGGCCGTGGGCGCCGGCCTGGGCGTCGCCTCCCTTTACTACAGCCAGCCGATGCTTGGCGTGCTGGGCGCGGATATCCACGCCAGCGCAGAAACGCTGGGCTGGATTCCGACGCTGACGCAGTTGGGCTACGCCTTCGGCATCCTGATGCTGGCGCCGCTGGGCGACCGCTATGACCGCAAGCGCATCATCCTGATCAAGGCGGCAGTGCTGGCCCTGGCGCTGCTGCTGGCCGGCGCGTCGCCGACGATCGGCCTGCTGCTGGCCGCCAGCTTCGCCATCGGCCTGTCCGCCACACTGGCGCAGGACATCGTCCCGGCCGCCGCCCATCTGGCCCCCGCCGACCAGCGCGGCAAGATTGTCGGCACCGTCATGACGGGCCTGTTGCTGGGCATCCTGCTGTCGCGGGTGGTCAGCGGCTTCGTGGCGGAGCAGTTCGGCTGGCGCATGATGTTCGCGGCCGCCGCCGTCAGCATCGTGGCGCTGGGCGCGGCCCTGTGGCGCGGCCTGCCGCGGTTCGAGCCGTCGACGCGGCTGGCCTACAGCGCGCTGCTGGGTTCGCTGCTGACGCTGTGGCGACAGCACCCCGGCCTGCGCCGCGCCGCCACCGCGCAGGGTTTGCTGTCCTTGGGCTTCAGCGCCTTCTGGTCGACGCTGGCCGTGATGCTGCACGACGCGCCGTTTCACCTGGGCGCGGGCGCTGCCGGCGCGTTCGGTCTTGCCGGCGCCGCGGGCGCCCTGGCCGCGCCGCTGGCTGGCCGCGTGGCCGATACACGGGGGCCGCTGGCGGTCGCCAGCCTGGGCGCCGGCCTGACGATGGTGTCGTTTGCCGCGATGATCTTCCTGCCCTTCCTGCCCACGCATGCCGCGCTGTGGCTCATCGGCGGCGCCGCGGTCGGCTTCGACCTGGGCATCCAGACCTCGCTGATCGCGCATCAAAGCATCGTCTACGGCATCGATCCGGCCGCCCGCAGCCGCCTGAACGCCATCCTGATGACGGGCGTCTTCATCGGCATGGCCGCCGGCGGCGCACTGGGCAGCCTGGCGCTGGCCCACTGGGGCTGGACCGGCGTGACGCTGACCGCCGCCGGCGCCGCAGCTGCCGCCCTGGCCCTGCGCCTGTGGCCCGCCAGCAACCGCAACGGCGAGGCCAGCCGCTACGCGGCGTGAGGATCGGGCCGGCGTATCACCACGCCGGCCCTTGCCGCTACACCAGCACCGACACCGTCTGCGTGTTGGTGTATTCCAGCAGTCCGTCCAGCGCGTTTTCCACACCCACGCCCGACTGCTTGTGCCCGCCAAAGGGCACGTCAGGCGACATGACGTGGATGTGGTTGATCCACACGGTGCCGGTCTCCAGCCGCCGCGCAATCGATTGCGCCAGGGCCACATCCTTGGACCACACCGAACCGCCCAATCCGTACTCGGTGTCGTTGGCCCGCCGGATCACCTCATCGATCTCGCGGTACTTCAACAGCGGCAGCACCGGCCCGAAGGCCTCTTCGACCACGCTGCGCGCATCGTCGGGCGGATTGTCCAGGATGGTGACCGGCACGAAGTAGCCCTTGCCCTCCGGCACCTCGCCTCCCGTCAGAAAGCGCACGCCGGTCCGGTGCGCGTCGGCGATCAGGTCCTTCACGCGTTCAAACTGCGCGCGGTTCTGGATGGGGCCAAGTCCGGTGCCGGGCTGCGAACCGTCACCCACGACGACGTTGGCCGCCTCGCCCGCCAGCGCGTCGGCAAACGCGTCATAGATGGACTCGTGCACGTACAACCGCTTGGTCGCCAGGCAATACTGCGACGAATTGCGGAACGCGCCCCAGAACAGCTTGGCCGCCGTTTCCTTGACGTCGACATCGGGCAGCACAATGGCCGCGTCGTTGCCGCCCAGCTCCAGCGTCACCCGCTTGAGCCGGCTTGACGCGCTTTGCATGACGCGGCGGCCGGTCACGGTGGAGCCGGTGAAGGCGATCTTGTCGATGCCGGGATGCTCGGTCAGCCACGGCCCAAGACGGTCGCCGCCGCTGACCACGTTCAGCACGCCGGGCGGCAGCAGGCCGCGAAACAGTTCGCCCATCTTCAATGAGGTCAGCGGCGTGTACGGCGAGGGCTTGAGCACCACCGTGTTGCCGGCCAGCAGCGCCGGCGCGATCTTCCAGATGGCCAGCGTCATCGGAAAATTCCACGGCGCAATGGCGGCGACCACGCCGATGGGCACGCGACGCGTTTCGAAACGATGGCCCGCGCCGCTGTCGTGATGCGCCACCGGCAGCTCGCGCGCGGCAAAGGCGCGCAGCCAGGCAACGCAGCGGCCCACTTCTGCGCGCGCGTCCGCGTGCGGCTTGCCTTGCTCGCGTGTCAATAGGCGCATGAAGCCGTCGGCGTGCTGTTCAAGTGCATCGGCCATCTTGCGCAGCGCCGCCTGGCGCTCGCCGATAGGGCGGTCGCGCCACGGGCCGAACGCCGCGCGGGCCGCCGCGATGGCGGCATTCAACTGGTCTAGCGACGCATCGGGCACGGCCGCGATGCGCTCCTCGGTGGCCGGGTTGAGTACGTCGAAGGTCTGCGGCGACGTCTCCGCGCGGCCGTTCACCGTCATCGTGTAATCGGAATCCAGATTGATGCTCATGGTTGTGTTGCCTGTTCAAGAGTGACCGGGGATGCTTCAGGAACCGTGCCGTCGGTGGGCGTGAGCAGCAGCCGGCCCACCACGCGGCCCGCGGCCAGATCCGCCAGCGCGGACTGCGCGTTATCCAGGCAGCGGCACGCGGTGGGAATCGCAATGGGTTTGCGTTCGCGCACCAGCGCCATCAACGCGCGCAGTTCGTCCAGGTTGCCGATGTACGAACCCTCGATGCTGATGGCGCGCATGGGCACCAGCGCGGGCGACAGAGACAGCTCGCCGCCAAAGAGGCCCACCAGGATGAGCTGGCCGCCCTTGGTCAGCAGCTCCAGGCCCAACTGCACGGTGCTGGCCGCGCCCACGCAGTCGATCACGGCCCACACCGCGCCCGCAGCCTGCCGAACCTGCGCGGCGGCATCGGCTGCGCCAGGGTCGATGACCGCATGCGCGCCTGCCGCGAGCGACGCGCCCCGGCGCGCGCCGTCCGGCTCCACCACGACGACGTTGCCGCATCCCATCGCGCGCAGCAGCGTGACGCCCATCAGCCCCAGCCCGCCCGCGCCGATCACCACCACCGATTCCTCGGCCAGCACGTCCTCGGGAATCTTGCGGATGGCGCTGTACGTGGTCAGGCCCGAGCACGCGTAGGGCGCGGCCTGCTCGGGCCGCAGTTCGCCGATATCGACCAGGTAGCGCGCGTGCGGGGCCACGATGTGATCGCTGTAGCCGCCGGGGCGGAAGATGCCCAGAAAGCGCGGCGACGCGCACAGGTTCTCGCGGCCGCGTCGGCACACCTTGCAGTCGCCGCAGCCGATCCAGGGATAGACGAGGTAACGCTGCCCCGGCTGCACGTCCTCGGGCACGTCCGGCCCGGTGGCAACGACTTCGCCCACGGTCTCGTGCCCCAGCGTCAACGGCAGCGTCACGCCGCGCTGCTGCATGCTCAGTCGCTTGCTGCCGCCCAGGTCGTACGAGCCTTCCCAGGTGTGGATGTCGGTGTGGCAGACGCCCGCGGCCAGCACACGCAGCAGCACCTCGCTGCCCTGCGGCGCGGGCGTCGCGCGTTCGGCGCGCGTCAGCGGTTCGCCAAACGCTGTGACCTGATAGCTGATCATTCCGCGCCTCCGGACTTGGCGAGCGCGCAGCCGCCCTTGTCCAGCGGACGGAACGCCACGTTGCCGGGAATCACCGCAACCTGCTTGTACAGGTCCCACTCGCTCTTGGAGTCCGCCGGCTTCTTCACTTCAAACAGGTACATGTCGCGCACCACGCGGCCGTCCACGCGCAGCTTGCCGTCCTTCGTCATGAAGTCGTTGATCGGCATCTCGCGCATCTTCGCCATGACGGCGTCGGCGTCCTTGGTGCCCGCGGCCTTGACCGCGTTCAGGTAGTGCGTGACGGCGCCATACGTGCCCGCCTGCGTCATGGTGGGCTTGCGGCCAACCTTGTCCTGAAAGCGCTGCGACCATGCGCGCGTGGCGTCGTTCTGATCCCAGTAGAAGGCTTCGGTCAGGAGCAGTCCCTGGCCCAGCGGCAGGCCGATGGATTTGACGTCGGACAGGAAGGCCAGCAGCGCCACCAGCCGCTGCGAGCTGCCCGGCCGGCCGATGCCGAAGTCCGCGGCCTGCTTGATCGCGCTGATGACGTCGTTGCCGCCCAGCGCCAGGCCGATAATGCCGGCCTTGGAGCTTTGCGCCTGCAGCAGGTACGAGCTGAAGTCGGGCGTGTTCAGCGGCGAGCGCACCGCGCCCAGCACCTTGCCGCCGTTGCGTTCGATCACCGCCGACGCATCGCCCTGCAACGCGTAGCCGAACGAATAGTCCGCCGTCATGAAGAACCAGTTCTTGCCGCCCTGTTCCGTGACGGCCGCACCGGTGCCGTTGGCCAGGGCGTAGGTGTCGTAGGTCCAGTGCACCGTGTAGGGCGAACACGCCTTGCCCGTCAGTTCGGACGTGGACGCGCTGGTCACCATGACGACGCGTTTCTTCTCGCGGCCCAGTTCGCTGATCGCCAGCGCCAGCGCGGACGTCGGCAGGTCGGTGATCATGTCCACCCCGTCCTGGTCGAACCACCGGCGCGCGGCGGCGCTGGCCACGTCCACCTTGTTCTGCCCGTCGGTAAAGACCAGCTCGATCGGCTTGCCCAGCACCGAGCCGCCGAAGTCCTGCACCGCCATGCGCGCGGCCTCGACCAGCCCCTTGCCGCCGATGTCCGAGTACGCCGAACTCATGTCGGCCATGATGCCTATCTTCACGGGAGCCGCAGCGTTCTGCGCGTGCGCGCCGCTTGCGGCCAGGATCGCGCCCGCCAGCGCGAACGTCAGTTTGGGTATTGCCATGGACTTGTCTCCGTTATCGGTTTACGCCGTCTTTGCGGCGGTGTGCGTATTGCTCCGGGGAGCGTCCTTTTGTATCGTAGGCACGCGATTTCGCCTTCGTCCAAAGCGACGATTTTTCGCGCGCATCGCGGGTTTTCCCGCAACGATCCCCGCAAACCGCAGTCCTCGAACAGGCAGCCCATGCGTCATTCGTTCTCGATGGAACACGCGCTGGCCAGCGGCAAGCTCAATGCCCCGGCCGCGCATGGCGATCACGTCGCCCGGCTTGCGCTGTGCGAGGCGATCTGCCGTCCGGAAGGACCCAAGGTGGTGGTGGCGCGCGGCCCTGCGGGCTACGGCAAGACCACGTTGCTGGCGCAATGCCAGGCGCGTCTGCAAAGCGCGCCGATGCGCACCGCCTGGCTGACGCTGGACCGCGCCGACAACGACCTTTCGCGCTTTCTGCGTTGCCTGATGGCGGCGCTGGGTGCGCTGTCCGGCGACGCCAGCGCGGCGTTCGCCGCCCACGATTCGGAGGACACGCTGGCGCTGGCGCTGGTCGAGGCCGTGGCCTCGCACGAGGCGCCGTTCGCCCTGGTCCTGGACGAGTTCGAAGCCATCACCGCCCCCGCAGTGCTGGACCTGGTGCAGGACCTGATCGGGCGCCTGCCCGCGCACGGCCGGCTGTTGATCGGCTCGCGGCACACGCCCGGGCTGGCGCTGGGCCGCTTGCGCGCGGCCAATCAGCTGCTGGAGATCGACGCCGCGCAACTGTGCTTTTCGGTGGACGAGGCCACGCAGTTCTTCGCGCGCCGCCAACCCATGCTGACGCCTGCCGAGGTCGAGCTGCTGCATCGCAAGACCGAGGGCTGGGCGGCCGCGCTGTGCCTGGCGTCCGCCTCGCTCGCGCGGCAGCCGTCGGCCGCCGCCTTCATCGAACGGTTCTCCGGCAGCGACCAGTCCGTGGCCGACTACCTGGCGCAGGACGTGCTGGCCAGCCAGACACCTGCGCTGCGGCGCTTCCTGCTGCGCACCAGCATCCTCAAGCAGCTCAGCGCGCCGCTGTGCCAGGCCCTCGTGCCCGACCTGGACTGCGCGGACCTGCTGCAGCAACTGGAAGACGGCCACGTGCTGCTCACGCGCACCGCCACCGACGAACGTCATTACCGCTATCACAGCCTGTTCGCCAGCTACCTGCAGTCGCAGCTACGCGCGCAGGCGCCGGGCGACATCGCGCACCTGCACCTTGCGGCCTCGCGCTGGTATGAGGCGCAGGGCCGGCCCGTGCCGGCCATCGACCACGCCATCGACGGCGGCGACTTCGGCCGCGCGCTGGCGCTCTTGCAGACGCACGCCGGGCCGCTGCTGGCCGAGGGCCGGATGCGCCTCTTGTCGCGCTGGCTGGGCCAGTTGCCCGCCGCCGTGCTTGCCACGCGGCCGCTGCTGCAGGCCATGCAGATATGGGCCACCTGTTTCACGCGCGGTCCCGGCGAGGCGTCCGCCTTGATGGCGGACCTGAAGCTGGCCGGCAGCGCCGATCCCGCGGTGCAAGCACACGTGCGCGCGTTGCAGCCGCTGCTGTTGTCCATGATGGATCGTCAGGAAGAAGCCTACGCCGCCGGGATGCCCAGCGTCGCCTCGCTGGGCGACGCCCTGTCGTTCACCGACACCGCGCTGGCCAACGCCATGGCCAACGTCAGCGCCGTCCTGGGCCGCTACCACGAAGCGCGCGCGCTGCTGGACACCGCGCGGCGCGCGCAAAGCCGCAGCGCCAGCACCTTCAACCTGATGTACTCGGAAGCGGTCGAGGGCATCATCGACCTGCAGGAAGGGCGCATGCGCCAGGCGGGCGCGCGCTTTCGCATGGCGGTGCGCGCCACGCGCAAGGGCGCCTACGGACAGGCCAACGGCAACGCCTGGGCCGGCGTGCTGTATGCCGCGTGGGTGTATGAGACCGGCGACCTCGCGCAGGCTGCGCGGCTGCTGCAGGTCTATGTGCCGCTTGGGCGCGACGTCGGCTTGCCGGACCATCTGATCCTGGGCTATCTGATGCAGGCGCGTGTGGCGTTCTATGAAGGCGATGCCGAACAGACCTTCTACCTGCTGGGCGAACTGGAGTATCTGGGCCACCAGCGCGGCTTGCCGCGCATCGCGGCCAGCGCCCGCGTCGAGCGCGCACGCGTGCTGCTGATGCAGGGCCATCCGCAGGCCGCGCGCGACGAACTGCTGCGCGCGGACGACGCCGACCTGTGGCGCCGCGTGGAAGCGCTGCGGCTGCCGGCCAACGACCTGTTGTATCCGCGGCTGGGACGTTTGCGGTGCGCGGCGTATGACGGCGATCCCGCCGCCGCGCTGCTTGAACTGGATCAGGACATCGCAAAGGCGTTGGCGGCGCGGCGCGTGCGGCGCGCGTACAAGCTTCAGTTGTTTCGCGCGGTGGCGCTGTCGCGGATGCAGGACGATGGTGCGGCAGCGGCGCAGCTTGCGCCGCTGTTGCAGACGGCGCAATCCGAAGGCCTGTGCCGCGTGCTGGTGGATGAGGGCGCGGCGCTGGCCGACCTGTTGCAGCGCCATGCCGCGTCAGCGGCCGGCAACGCGTGGTTGGCGTCAGAAGGCGCGCGTGCGTGGTGGCAGCGCTACCTGGCGCAGGTCGACCCCTACGCAGCCGCTCCGATCACGCCGGTCGCCCAATCGCCGTGCGCGGAAGGCCTTACGCCCAAGGAGCTGCGCGTGCTGCGCCTGTTGGCCGAGGGTCATTCCAACAGCGCCATCGCGCGGCAGCTCTTCGTTTCCGAGAGCACCGTGCGCACGCATCTGCGCCACCTGAACGTCAAGCTCAGCGCCGACAGCCGGACGCAGGCGGTGGCGCGGGCCCGCAGCGCGGGCCTGCTCTGACCGAGCCGGTGGTGACTCGGTCCAACGCGGCCCGGCCTGGCGCGGCCCGACCGATCGCGGCCCATCCGATCGCGGCGCGCCAATCGCGGCACGCGCGGACCTGACTTATTCCGGCGTGTTGATCTGATCCGCCGAGATGATCTCCGCCACCAGCACCTGCCCCGGACCGTCCAGGTAATACTCCTCCTTGGCCGGCTCGCGAAGCTTCATGTAGGCGTCCTCGCCGATCTGCATGGTGTGGCCTGCAGCCAGCTCAGCGCCGCTTTCCAGCATGTAGCCCATGATGTTGTTGAACATGGTCGAGTACATCTCGCCCTCGTCATGGCCCGTCGCGAGCGCCGCGAAATCCGGCAGGCCGAACGCATCGCCGCCATAGGTGCGCATCCACACGCCCTGCACGCCTTCCACTTCATACTTCACGAAGCCGCAATACAGCATGTTCAGCGGCAGCGTGCGCAGGAGGTCCATGCTTTCGTCGCCCAGCGACTCGTCGGCAAACACGCCGGCCGGCAGCGACGTATGCGCATGCTCGTTCAGCACCGCCAGCGCCTTGAAATTAGCCAAGGCGCCCGCCACCGCGGCCATCGCCACGTACTGCTCCAGCGGATCGGTCTCGTAGCCCGCGTAATACAGGATGATGTGGCTCACATGCGCGCGGACCTCGTCCTTCACCGTGGCCGGATAGTGAGACGGCGCCACGCAGGTTTCCAGCGCGTCCTTGGGGTAGGGCGCATTGAAGCCTACCAGCCGCACGACGTGCTTGTCCCAGCCGACCATGCCCAGGAATTCCGGCATGTCGGGCGCGATTTCGGCGCGCGCCTGTTGCATCGTCGGGTGATACGCGCGCAACGCATCGGTCAGCGCCGCCTCGGAAATCGCCAGCGGCGCGGCGAACAGGACCTGCAGGCTCAACGGCTGCGCGATGTCCGGATTCGCCAGCAGGGCGTTGGAATCCGCGGGATCAGCGGCGTCGGTGGAGGCTTCCTTGCGGCCGAAGAAACGGGAGAAGAGGCTCATGCGTGTCCAGGGTTCGAAATAAAAACGGGGACAGTATAAGGATCCCGCTGGCGCATGCACCGCCGAGGTCGCCATTGGATACATCTTCGCGCGCCCGCTACTCCTCGAATCCGCGCGTCCCCACCGTCTCGACCACGAAATCAATGAAGGACTTGATGCGCGACGAGATCGCGGTATTCCGGTAGTACACCGCGTTGATCGGCTGCCGCACTTCCAGCAAATGCTTTACGAACAGCGGCTGCAACGCGCCGCTTGCGCGGTCGCCGCGCGTCATGAAGTCGGACAGGCACACGATGCCGCCATCGTTCAGCGCAAGCTGGCGCAGCGTCTCGCCGCTGTGGGCGCGCACCTGCGGCTTGATATGCACCGGTTGGCCGTCCGCATCCAGCAGCGGCCATTCGTTCAGCGGTTCCAGTTGCGCAAAGCCCAGCAGCACGTGCGAGGCCAGATCCGCAGCGCGCCGCGGCGTGCCGTGCCGCGCCAAATAACCCGGGCTGGCCAGCACACGCACCCGGCTCGTGCCCAGCGCCACCGCGTGCAGCGACGAGTCCTTCAGACGCCCGATGCGAAACGCCAGATCGGTGCGCCGCTCCAGCAGGTCGATGTTGCCTTCGTTGCTGGTGAGCTCCAACTCCACCTGCGGATAGCGCTTGCGATAGGCCGGCACCAGCGGCGCGATGACGTGCAGCATGAAGGGCGACGCCGCATCCACGCGCAAAAGGCCCGCGGGCTGGTTGCGGCGCAGGTTCATCAGCTCTTCGGCCTCCTCGACCGACGCGATGATCCGGCGCGCCTGCTCCAGGTAGGCCTTGCCTTCTTCGGTCAGCGCCAGCCGCCTTGTCGTGCGCCGCATCAGCGTGGTCTGCAGCTTTTCTTCCAGCCGGCTCATGGTGCGGCTGGTGGCGGAGATGGTCTGGCCCAGCACGTCGGCGGCGGCGGTGATGGAGCCGCTGTCCACGATGGCGATGAAGACCTGCATTTCGTCGAGGGTGGTTTTCATATTTGACGTTTTATCAAAAGTATTTCGCCGATACCGGTATTTTTCCGCAAGGATACGGCGGGCACACTACGTCCATTCCCGAACACTGCACGTTCGGCCACGCACACCCCCAGGAGTTTTACATGAGCATCCCCGCCTTTGGCGTCGGCACCTTCCGTCTGCAAGGCCAGACCGTCATCGATTCCGTGCGCAACGCGCTGGACGTCGGTTACCGCGCCATCGACACCGCGCAGATCTACGAGAACGAAGCCGACGTCGGCCAGGCCATCGCCGAGTCCAACGTGGCCCGCGAAGACCTGTTCATCACCACCAAGATCTGGGTGCCCAATTACGCGAAGGACAAGCTCGTCCCCAGCCTGAAGGACAGCCTGGCCAAGCTGCGCACCGACTACGTGGACCTGACGCTGATCCACTGGCCCGCGCCGGACAACGGCGTTTCCGTCGACGAATTCATGACCGCGCTGGCCGACGCCAAGGCGCAAGGTCTGACCCGCCAGATCGGCATTTCCAATTTCCCCATCGCGCAAACGCGCGCCGCCATCGCCGCCGTGGGCCGCGAAGAAATCGCCACCAACCAGATCGAGCTCAGCCCCTACCTGCAGAACCGCACGCTGACCGCCTTCCTGAAGGAACAGGGCATTCACGTCACCTCGTACATGACGCTGGCATACGGCAAGGTGCTCAAGGATCCGGTCATCGGCCAGATCGCGCAGCGCCACGAAGCCACGCCCGCGCAGGTCGCGCTGGCCTGGGCCCTGCAACTGGGCTATGCCGTGATCCCGTCGTCGACCAAGCGCGACAACCTGGCCAGCAACCTCCTTGCCCAGGACCTGCGCCTGACGGACGACGACATGACGCAGATCGCCGCGCTGGAACGCAACGGCCGCGAAGTCAGCCCGGAAGGGTTGGCGGCGGAATGGGATTAACCCGAAGCGGACAGAACCGAACGCGACTGAACTGAACGGAATTCAACCATGCACACGACTGATCCGCTGTTCCAACCGCTGGCGCTGGGCAGCCTGACGCTGCCCAACCGCATCGTCATGCCGCCGATGACACGCTCGCGCGCCACGCAGCCCGGCGATTGCGCCAACGCGCTGATGGCGCGCTATTACGCGCAGCGCGCCGGCGCCGGCCTCATCGTCAGCGAGGGCACGTACATTTCGCCGATGGGCAAGGGCTACGCCGGCACGCCCGGCCTATGCACGACCGCCCAGGTGGCCGGCTGGCGCGGCGTGACCGACGCCGTCCACGCCGCCGGCGGTCGCATCTACGCCCAGCTCTGGCACGTGGGCCGGCTGAGCCACACCAGCCTGCTGGGCGGACAGGCGCCGGTGTCGTCGTCTGCGATTCAGGCAGAGGGCGTCAACGTCTTCATCCAGAACGAAGACGGCAGCCCCAACTTCGTGCAGGCCTCGGCGCCGCGCGCGCTGTCGGTCACGGATATCCAGGGGATCGTCGAGGAATACCGCCAGGCCGCGCGCAACGCGATCGCGGCCGGGTTTGACGGCGTGGAGCTGCACGCGGCCAACGGTTATCTGGTCAACCAGTTCCTGGATTCCGAGGCCAACAACCGCACCGACGCGTACGGCGGCTCGCTGGAAAACCGCATCCGCTTCCTGGACGAAGTGGCGCGCGCGCTGGTCGAAACCCTGGGCGACCCGGCCCGCGTCGGCATCCGTCTGGCGCCGCTCACGACGCTGAACGGCTGCGTGGATGCGGACCCCGTCGCCACGTACACCGCGGCCGCCAAGCGCCTGGGCGAGATCGGCGTGGGCTACATCCACATCGCCGAAGCCGACTGGGACGACGCCCCCGACATGCCGTTGTCTTTCAAAGCGGCGCTGCGCCGCGCGTATCCCGGCGTGCTGATCTACGCCGGCAAGTACACGGCCGAGCGCGCACGCGATGCGCTGCAAGCCGGCTGGGCGGACTTGATCGCCTTCGGCCGTCCGTTCGTGGCGAATCCCGATCTGCCAGAGCGCCTGCGTCACGACGAACCGCTGGCCGAGCACGACAGGAACACGCTGTTCGGTGGCGATGCGCGCGGGTTGACGGACTATCCGGTGTTCGGGGCGCGGTAAATCCACACGCCCCAAACGAAGCCGCCCGCGCGCCAGAATTGGCGCGCGGGCGGTAAGCCGTCATCCGGCCGGTTTACTGCGCTTCGTAGCGCGGCGAGCGCGGCCCGTACAGCATGCCGCCGGGCGTGCCGGCGCTGAGCAGTTGCGCGTTCGTCATGCCGGCCACGCTGTAGCTGCGATCCGTCAGGTTGTTGACCACCTGATCCACCACCGCCTGCACCAGCATGCCGATCAGGCCGCCGTTGCTGTTGTTGTTGGCATGCACCACCTGCTTGGAGCCGCTCCAGAGCTTGGCGCCGTTGCGCAGGTCGAGCAGTTCAGCGTCGATCGAGACCGTAACGGTGCTGGCCAGGACGGCGTAGCTGGCGCCGTACTGCTTGACCGTCATGTACAGCGCCGCATCGGCGCCGAAGATCTCGCGCAGCTTCACGGCGGGCAGCTCGTGGATGTCGTCGGGCGAAGTCAGGCCGTTCTGTTTGAACGTTTCTTCCATGACGCCAACCGGAATCACGTAGTAGCCGGATTCGGCGAGCGGGCGCGTGGCCTGCGACAGCACGGCCGCGGTGGCCGACACGTCGACCGACGTATTCAGCGGCGGCAGCACCAGGATCGACGCCGGCTTGCTTTCGCGAAACGCGGTGTAGTCGACGTTGTTTTGGGGCGGCGCCACGCAGCCGGTCAGCAGCGCCACGATGGCCACGAGGCCGGCGCGCATGAGTTTGTTCATCATCACGATCCCTTCTTCAACGTGCCGGCCTCGGCGGGCGCGGCCGGCGCGGCGGCAGCGGGTTTGACCGAAGCGGGCGAACCTGCGGCGGGCGAACCCGCGGCAGGCGCCCCCGCAGCCACCGTACCCGCCCCCTGCGCGGCAACCGTCTGCGGCTTGCCCGCGTTGCGCAGCAGGAAGTCCATGAAAGGCGCGGCTTCCGGGAAGGCCGCCTTCTCGCCCTGCATCTGCTCGACGCCCTTGTCGCCGTCGCCCATCTTCATGTAGAGCATGCCCAGATGCGCACGGAAGCCGGGCGGCAGTTCGGCGTTGGACGCGCGCGCCGTCTCGATGTTCTGTTCCATGGCGAGCGTCTGGGTCGCGTAATCGCCGCCGTCGTCCTTCAGGTAGGAATAGACCGAGCCCTGATAGGACTGCCAGCTATACATGGATTTGGGCTGCTGCACGCAGGCCGACAGCACGCCGGCAAGGGCGGCGATCGCCAGTGCGCGGCCCGCGCGCGCGGCGCCCGTGCGGGGTTGGTGGGTATGAATGGTCATCCCGGCCTCCGTCAGTTGCGGGCGGGCTGCCAGGCGCCCTGTTCGATGCCGTCGACCAGGCGGTCCACGGCTTCACGGATGGCCAGGTCCAGCACCTTGCCGTTCAGCGTGGAGTCGTAGCCGGCGGTGCCGCCAAAGCCCACGACTTCGCGGTTGGACAGGCTGTATTCGCCGGCGCCGGACGCGGAATAGACCACTTCCGAGGTCGTGGCATCCACCACGTTCAGGTCGACCTTGGCATAGGCCACCTGTTCCTTGCCGCGGCCCAGAATGCCGAACAGTTGCTGGTCGCCGGTGACCTTGCGGCCGAAGGCCGTCACGTCGCCCGTGACGACGTAGCGCGCGCCCTTGATCTGGGCGGCCTTCTTGTTGAACGCGGCCTCCTGGGCGATTTCGGACAGGTTGTCGCGGTCCATCACCTGGAATCGGCCGCTGCGCTGCAGGTGGCTGACCAGGATCGTCTTGGCTTGGCCGCCCAGGCGGTCCACGCCGTCCGAGAACACGCCGCGCAGGTAATTGGTGCGGTTGTCGAACTTGCCGACGGAAATGGGGCTGCGCACGCCCGCGTACGGCTTGCTGGCCGCCGCGACGGCCGGCACGGCCACGGCTTGGGAACGCTCGGTGGCGCAACCCGCCACCACGGTGGACAGCAAGGCCAATGCCCCGATCTTTACAACCTTGTTCAACATCTTTTTCTCCAGGCCGCTCCTGGCGCCATTTGCGGCGGGCGGCATCCGTCCATTGAATTGAACCCGGAGTATATGTACTGAATTACTTAGATACTATTTGAAATAAAGCCCAAATTCCGGTCCTTTTTGACGCTCAACAAGGAAACTGCGGATTACCGCCTAACCAATAAGTATGGTTTTCGGGCGCCGGACGCCCAGCGCGGCGGCGCCGGGCCATACACTGCCTCATCGCAGCGCGCGCCAGCCTTTGCACGGCCCTTCGGTCAGCGCGCCAACGACGGGAGCCCCTCCTGGTATGAACGATCCAACGCCCGACGATCCCTCCTGGCTGCGCCCGCGGTTTCTCCTGGCGGTCGTCCTGACCGGCCTGTTCGCCGGTCTGGGCGGCATGCTGCTTGGCATGTTGCTGCACGCCGTCCAGCACCTGGCATACGGCTACGGCGGCGGCCACATCATCAGCCACGAATCCTTTCTTGAAGGCGTACAGGCCGCCAGCGGCCCGCGCCGCGTGCTGGCGCTGGTGCTGTGCGGCCTGGCGGCCGGCGGCGGATGGTGGCTGATCTATCGCTATGGCCGTCCCCTGGTCAGCGTCAAGAACGCGGTGTCAGACCCCACGCAAGCCATGCCCCCGGCGACAACGATGGCGCACGCCATCCTGCAGATCATCACGGTGGGCCTGGGATCGCCGCTGGGACGCGAGGTGGCGCCGCGCGAAGTCGGCGCGCTGGCGGGCGGCCGGCTGGCCGCGCTGCTGCGGCTTGCCCCCGCGCAGCACCGGATCGTCATCGCCTGTGGCGCCGGCGCGGGGTTGGCCGCCGTCTACAACGTGCCGCTCGGCGCAGCGCTCTTCGTGCTGGAAGTCCTGCTGGGCTCGTTCGCCTGGCCTGCTGTCGTCGCGGCGCTCATTGCCTGCTGCATTGGCGCCGTGGTGGCCTGGGCGGGATTGGGCAACGACATCCAGTACGCCGTACCCGCCATGCAGATCAACGCCAGCCTCGTGGTTTGGGCGATCGCCGCCGGGCCGCTGTTCGGATGCGCGGCCCACGGCTGGCAGCGGCTGACCGCCGCGGCGCGCGCCCAGGCCGCCCGGGGCTGGCAATTGCCCGTGGCCTGCCTGGTCAATTTCACACTGATCGGTCTGCTTGCCATCTATCTTCCCGCGCTGCTGGGCAACGGCAAGGGGCCGGCGCAACTGAGTTTCGACAATGAACTGACTATCGCCCTGGCCGCCACGCTGGCCGTGATGAAGGTGGTTGTGGTCGCCTGCACGCTGCGCGCGGGCGCGGAGGGCGGTCTGCTCACCCCCGCCATCGCCGTCGGCGCATCAATGGCCGTCGTGCTGGGCGGCCTATGGAGCCTGGCCTGGCCCGATTCGCCGCCCGGCGCATTTGCCGTCGTGGGCGCGGCCGCCTTTCTGGCCTCGTCGATGCGCATGCCGCTCACCGCGGTGGTGCTGATCCTGGAATTCACCCGGGTCGACCAGGCCTTTCTTGTCCCCATCATCGTGGCCGTGGCCGGCTCGGTCCTGACCAGCCGCTACCTCGCCGCCCGCGGCGCGCGGCTTGCCGACGCCCCCGCCGCCGCGCGCACCGCTTCCTGAAATCCGGAGATCCGCATGTCCCAAGGCAAACCCACTGGCATCCACCGCTACGACGCCCCGGCGGGCGGCTGGGGCGCGTTGAAGGCGACCGCGCAGGCGGTGGCCAACCAGATGCGCATTGCCGAAGCGCCCGTGCTGCTCTTGCGCACCAACAAGCCCGACGGGTTCGACTGCCCCGGCTGCGCCTGGCCCGACAAGGCGCATACGTCCACGTTCCAGTTCTGCGAAAACGGCGCAAAGGCCGTCACATGGGAAGCCACCCGCAAGCGCGTGACGCCCGAGTTCTTTGCCGCGCACACGGTGACCGAACTGCTGACCTGGACCGATCACGACCTGGAGAACGCAGGCCGCCTGACTCATCCGCTGGCCTACGACGCCGCCAGCGACACTTACCAGCCCATCGAATGGGACGCCGCCTTTGCACGCATCGGCCAGACGCTGGCCAGCCTGCCGGACCCGGACATGGCCGAGTTCTATACGTCGGGCCGCGCATCCAACGAGGCCGCGTTTCTCTTCAGCCTGTACGCCCGCGAATTCGGCACCAACAATTTCCCCGACTGCTCCAACATGTGCCACGAGGCCACCAGCGTCGGGCTGCCCAAGGCCATCGGCATCGGCAAGGGCACGGTGTCGCTGGACGACTTCGACGAGTGCGACCTCATCATCTCGATGGGGCACAACCCCGGCACCAACCATCCGCGCATGATGGGCACCCTGCATGAATGCGCGCGCCGCGGCGTGCCCATCATCGTGTTCAACCCGCTGCGCGAGCGTTCGCTGGAGCGCTTTGCCGATCCGCAGGACCCGATCGAGATGGGCACCTTCGGCTCCACGGCCATCGCCTCCACGTACTACCAGGTCAAGGTCGGCGGCGACGCCGCCGCGCTCAAGGGCATCATGAAGGCGCTGATGGACGCGGACCGCGACGGGCGCAACACGCTCGACCACGAATTCATTTCGAGGCACACGAACGGCTACGAGGCCTTCGCGCAGGACCTGGACGCCACGAGCTGGACCGACATCGAACAGGCCAGCGGACTGCGCCGGCGCGACCTGGAGCTGGTGGCCGAGGCCTATGCGCGTTCCAACGCCACCATCGTCACGTACGGCATGGGCATCACGCAGCACGAAAAAGGCACGAGCAACGTGCAGCAGATCGCCGCGCTGCTCTTGATGCGCGGCAACTTCGGCAAGCCGGGCGCAGGCATCTGTCCCCTGCGCGGGCACTCCAACGTGCAGGGCAACCGCACGGTGGGCATCACCGAGAAGATCGACAACACCATGTTCGACCACGTCGAGCAGACCTTCGGCTTCCGGCCTCCCAACCGCACCGGCCATGATGCGGTCGAAGCCATGAAGGCGATGGCCGCGGGCCGCGCCAAGGCGTTGATCTGCCTGGGCGGCAACTTTGCGATTGCGCTGCCCGATACCGAGGCCTGCGAGCGCGGCATGCGGCAACTGGATCTGGCGGTGCATCTGAACACCAAGCTGAACCGCTCGCACCTGTTGATCGGCAAGGCGTCGATCATCCTGCCGGTGCTGGGCCGCACGGAGAGCGACGTGCAGGCCGGCGGCGCGCAATCGGTCACGGTCGAGGATTCGATGTCGATGGTGCATGCCTCGCGCGGCAAGCTGGTTCCCGCCTCGCCGTACCTGCGTTCGGAACCGGCCATCATCGCCGGCATGGCGCAGGCGACGCTGCCGAACAGCCGCGTCAACTGGGCGCACCTGATCGAGGACTACGACCGCATCCGCGACCTGATCGAAAAGATCTATCCGGATTTCCGCGACTACAACGCACGAATCCGCATTCCCGGCGGCTTCCGGCTGCCGCTGCCGCCCACCGAGCGCATCTGGAAGACGGCGTCGGGCAAGGCGGAATTCATTCCGTTCGCGGGTTTGCGCGAAGATCCGGATATCGTCGAAGGCAACATCTTGCGGCTCACCACGCTGCGCAGCCACGACCAGTACAACACGACGATCTACGGCATGGACGACCGCTATCGCGGCGTGTTCGGCCGGCGCGACGTGCTGTTCATGAATGCCGCCGACCTGGCGCGCTACGGCATTGCGCACGGCGACGAGGTCGAGATCGTCACCAGCCTGCCCGGCCAGACGCACCGGCGGCTGCGGCTGACGGCCATCCAGCATGACATCGCGGCAGGGTCAGTGGGCGCGTACTACCCGGAAGCCAACAACCTGTGCCCGCTGGATTACCAGGACTCGGCAAGCGGCACGCCCAGCTACAAGTCGATTCCGGTGCGGATCCAGAAAGCGGCCTGAGCGCCGCCGCATGCCCCCGGCCGCCGCGCCTCATCCCTCTGGACGAGCGCAAGCGGGGCCGGATGATGCGTAAGCACCATTGCAAATTCAAGGATTAATACTTTCGGCTACTAGCAAGGCGGATGAGGTCCGCATATATATCCCTGCAATGGGCGCCGCATCATCGTCGTCATGTCGTCTTGCCAAGAACACCCGCGCCCGTTCCCAGGAGACCATCGATGGCACGATGTCCTTTTGCGACGTGGCGGCCCATATCGGGTTCGTGCGGGCCTCATCTTGGCGGCCCCTTCAAGATCGTCCATCACACCACCGAGGGCAGCACCGCGCAGGGTGCGATGGACGCGTTCCGCCGCAACCGCTCCGACCCCCACTTCACGGTCGACGCCACCACCATCTTCCAGCACGTCGACACCGCAGAAGGCGCGCGAGCGCTGCGCAACGATGCGGGCGGCGTGCAGACCAACCGCGATTCGGCGGTGCAGATCGAGCTGGTGGGATTCGCGCATCTGCCCAAGGACAGCCGCGCGCTGACCAACGTGGCGCGCCTGTGCCGCTGGATCGAGGAACAGCACGGCATCCCCCGCAAGTGGCCGTCTGGCCGCCCGCTGCCAGCCAAGAACGGCAAGGATCCCGGCGGCCACAACCGCGACCCCGCCATCTGGGATTCGGCCAGCGGGCATTTCGGCCACTGCCACGTCCCCGAAAACTCGCACTGGGACCCCGCTTATTCCGCGGCGGAAGCGGACTTCATCCTGGCCGCCACGTTCTCGGAAGATGGGGCGCTGGTGTCGCCCGCCCCGCCGCCGCGTCCGGCCGCGCGCCGTGCATCCAAAAGCGCCGCGCCCACCTCGACCATGCCGGACCACGGCGTCAACGCGGTTGGTATCCACGGTTACCTGAACGATCTGGCGGTGCAGACGCTGGAGCCGCCCGGCATGCCCGTCGCGCGGCGGCGCGCGCCCGCCAAACGTTCTGGCGCCGTCTTGCGTGCCGGCGCCGCGGGCAAGACCGCACGGCAGGCGCCGCAGGCCAGCATCAACGCCGGCAGCGTGCTGTCGTTTGCGGCGGGCCTGCAGGAGCAGGAACGCGGCGACGTGCTGTATTCGCTGCAACTGGCGCAACGCGCGGCCAGCGCCGCGCATGACAGATTCACCCAGTCGCAGGCTTGGTATCAGACCTACGTGGAAGTGCTGGAGAACCTGGGGTGGACCAGCGGACAGATGAGTTTCACCCATCACGAGGAAGACGAGCGCGAGTTCCGCATGGACCAGGTGGCCGTCGACCTGCTGCTGGCCGTCGCGCGGCGCGATCAGCTGGCAGTGCTGGACCAGGCCGTGACCGCGCTGGGCCAGCTGGCCGAAGACGACGACACCGTGAAGCTCTTCGACTTTCACGCGTCGTCGCAGTCGGGCGGCAACTTCCAGCTGGGCGCGGTGCAGCGCGATCGCGGCGGCGGGCTGTCGATGGCGCTGGGCGCCTACTACTTTCGCGCCGTGGACAGCCGCAAGCGTTTCCTGTTTGCGCAGTGGGGCGCGCGCCAGGTGAACTTCTGGGCCTGCGCGCAGCGCCTGACGCTGAACGCCGCCCTGTATGAACAGCTGCGCGACGACGTAGAGGCCAAGCTGGCCGCCGACGCGCCGCGCTACATCGCCAGCTTGAAGCTGGCGTCCTAGCCGGCCGCCGGCATTGGGAGAACGACATGGCGACCCGAAAGGCGGCAGCGCGCACGGCGGCCAAGCCCGCGGCAAAGAAAAAGCCCAAACGCGTGACGCAAGCGTCCGCCCCGGCGCCGGAAGATCCGCCCGCGAAGGCCCGCAAGCGCCGCAAGCAGGATGACGCCCCGGCCGCGCGGCTATTTGAGCGGTCCGCCAAGCCCGATGCCTTCGACGCGCGCGACATCCTGTTCCGGCCCAACATTTCCGTCACGCCCAAGGCAGAGATGATTCCCGTGATGGGACTGACGGTGAAGCACCAGGGCGAAACGTCGGCCTGCACCGGCTTTGCGCTGTCCACGGTGGTCGAATACCTGTTGCGCAAGTCCGAGCGCGACTCGCGCCCCGCCATTTCGCCCTACATGCTGTATTCCATGGCCCGGCGCTATGACGAGTTTCCGGGATCGGTCGACGACAGCGGCTCCAGCCTGCGCGGCGCGTTGAAAGGCTGGTTCCGGCATGGCGCCTGCGCGCAGGGCCTGTTCCCCACCATCGACATGCCGCCTGCCGCCAAGCGCCCCGAAGACGACTGGTGGCTGGACGCGGTCAAGCGGCCGCTGGGCGCCTACTACCGGATCGACACGCGCAGCATCGTGGAAATGCACGCCGCGCTGAACGAGGTCGGCATTCTGTACGCCAGCGCGGGCTGCCACGACGGCTGGGACGACGGCCACGGCGTCACGCCGCACGATGACGAGCCCACGCCCGTCACCCGGCCGTTCTGGGTCATTCCGACCACCGGGCAGGACATGGCGATGCAGGGCCACGCCTTCGTCATCGTCGGCTACACGCAGGACGGCTTTCTGATCCAGAACTCGTGGGGCGAGGAATGGGGCACGCACGGCATGGCCGTGCTGACCTATGACGACTGGCTGCGCAACGCAATGGACTGCTGGGTCGTGCAACTGGGCGTGGTCACACACGAGCACGAGCGGATCGCCAACAGCATCAGCCTGCGCACGGAAGGTCAGAAGGTGACGCTGGCGGCGGGCAAGGTGCTGCGCGATCGCGAGCTTACGCCCTTCATCGTCAACGTCGGCAACAACGGCAAGCTCAGCAATAGCGGGGCCTTTCGCACCACACAGGACGACCTGCGCGCCATCGTGGATGTGCACATGGGCGCCGCGCGCGAACGCTGGAATCTGAAGGACAAGCCGATGGATGTCTGCGTCTACGCGCACGGCGGCCTGGTCGGCGAGAACGACGCGGCCGAGGCCGCCGCCGAATGGATTCCGCTGCTGTACGACAACCAGATCTTCCCCGTCTTCCTGATGTGGGAAACGGACTTCATCAGCACCGTGAAGAACATCATCCGCGACGCGGCGAGCAATGTGCCGCGCACCACCGGCGGCATCGGCGAGCGGCTGGAACGCTGGTGGAATCAGCGGCTTGAGCGTTGGCTGGCGCGCCCCGGCACGGTGATCTGGGGCGAGATGAAGCAGAACGCCGAAGCCATGAGCGAGCCGGCCATCAACGGCGGCGAAGAGGCCGCGATGATCCTGCTGTACAAGCATTTCAAGACGCACGTCGCACGTGGCCGCGTGCGGCTGCACATCGTGGGCCATTCGGCGGGCGCCATCGTCGCCAGCCACTTCGTCAAGCGCCTGACCGCCGACGGCGGGGAACTGGAATCGCTGAGCCTGATGGCGCCCGCCGTCACGATGAAGACCTTCCAGGACCTGGTCGTGCCGCACCTGGGCAGCCGCGTGAAGCGCTATCAGCAATTCCATCTGTCGGATCGCGCCGAAGAAGACGACCCGACCTGCGGGCCGTACCGGCGCTCGCTGCTGTACCTGGTCAGCGAATCGTTCGAAGGCGGCACCACCACGCCGCTGCTGGGCATGGAACGCTACTTTCGCGAGGCCGCCATTCCGTGCGATGCGGTCCACGTCTCGCCGGCCGGCAGCCCGTCCGCCACCGCCCGAGTGGCGCCGGTGGCGTCCAGCACGCACGGCGGATTCGACAACGACAAGGGCACGCAACAGCAGGTCATCGCGTTCATCAAGCGGTGACGGCAGGTGAAGAGGTCTTGTCATGACAGAGATGGAACCCTATCGCGACGCCCCGGCGCTTCCCCGGGACGCGGCGCTGCGCGAGTTTTCCCTGTTTGGCGAGCCCGCGGAGGTTGCGCGCGTGCTGTCCCAGGTCGGCGTGCCTTGCCTCGTGCTGGCCGCCACCGGCGAGATCGTGGCGGCCAGCAGCGTCCTGCCGCTGGCGCGCGATGCGCTCGTCGGCCGCCACGTCAGCCAGGTCTACGGCCTTGCCAAACCGCTGCGCATGGGCGACGGCGCCGTCGACGTCGTGTATCGGCGCCCCGGCGGCGCGCGCGTGCCCGCGCAGCTCATCCCGCTGTGCACGCTGGACAGCGGCGAACTCATCGTGCTGGTCAATGACGGCTCGCCGTTCCGCGACGCCGAGGCCCACCGGTTCGAGCGCACGCCCTACGCGGTGTTCCGGCTGGACATTCAAGGCGTGATCCGCTTTGCCAACCCCGAGGCGGCGCGCACGCTGGGCCTGCCGCGCGACGCGCTGTGCGGCACCCGGCTGGCGGCACATTTCCGGCCGTCCGACGGCGGACCGGTGCAGCGCGCCATCCTGCGCTGCATCGAGGACACGGAAGGCGATGCCATGGTCGCCGTGACCATCGCCATTCCCGTCCCGGACGACGCCGACCGGCAGTTCGAGCTGGTCATGACGCCCGATCCCGCGCCGAACGGCCAGTTGCTGGGCGTGATTGCCGTCATCCAGTCGCGCACGCTGGAATCCGCACGCGACGAGATCCGGCGCATCGCCCTGGACCCGGCGATTGGCGGCTGGCGCGCCAAGCTGGACCGCATCCTGGAGCAGATTCGGCGTCTTATCCCGTTCGAACACGCGGTGTTCGGCATCTACGGCAACGACGTGTCGCTGTTCCGCGCGATCGCCGTGCGTCCGGAGGGCGTGGAGCTGTGGCCCGCGCGCTGGATGGACCTGCCGCCGACGATACGCGCGTTCCTGGATTCCGGCCGGACGTGGGTCGACGAGATCGGCACATTCGTCCGCGAGAACATGCCCGAACCCGGCAACGAGGTCGTGCGCTGCTACCAGGACCTGGGCATCGAGGCCTCGGTCACACTGCCCGTAACACGCGCGGACGGCTACAGCTCGGCGCTCAGCCTGTGCTCGCGGCAGCCGGGCGCGTATGGGGAGCGGCATCTGGAGATGCTGCGCACGCTGGACCTTGAACCCGTGCTGATGCGCTTTGAAAAGGAACGCGACGACGAGCGCGCCGAGTTCGCGGATTCCCTGCGGCGCAAGGTGATGGCCGCTGCCTCGCTGCGCCAGGCGGCCGATGAGATCATCGTCCAGCTCGCGCAGCATTTCTCGTGGGACCACGTGGCGCTGTACCGCGTCAACCGCCAGGAGAACCGGTTCGAAGTCGTCACGCAGCACAGCCTGGCGCCCGCCTACGCGCTGCCGCCCGGTTATCAGCAACCCACCGACAAGGGCATGCTGGGCGCGACGCTGGCGCAGGGGTGCCTGCTGGCGGTGGACGACATCGGCAACCCCATCTACGCGCAGCACGGCTATGGCGGCCCGAAACGGCCGCTGCGCTCGGCCATGACCGTCCCCATCCATCTGAACGGCCGGATACGGTGGCTGCTGGACGTGGAGTCCTCGGTGTCGCATGCGTTCAAGGGCCCGGATATCGACGACCTGATGCAGATCATCGCGTCGCTGGAAGAAGGCCTGGCCCAGCATCTGCTCAGCCAGACCAAGCAAAGCCTCATGGCGGAAACCGAGCAGGCCGTGGTGTTTGTGGGACGCGAGGGCGCCGTCATCGAGATGAACCGCGTGGCGACCGACATGCTGGGCGCGGAACCGCGGCGCGGACGCAGCCAGACCGAATCGCCGTCGATCACCGATTACGCCATCGCGGGCGACGAAGCGACGCTGGGCGTGTTGACCTCCACCTTTACCGTCAAGCGCGAGCGAATCGAACTGCTGGACAGCACCGGCCAGCCGCGTTCCGTCCTGGCCACGCGGACCGACCTGGATCCCAGCCTGGACATGTCGATCTGGTTCTTCACCGACATCGCGGATCTGGGCTGGGCGCGCGACCTGCGTTATCTGCGCGAGACCGTGGCCGAAGTGGCCCGGCAGACACGCACCTCGTTGTCGCTGGCGTGCAGCCTGACGTCGCAGACCGTGCTGCTGCACGACGACGCCCGCCAGGGCGCGCCGGCGGACGTCGTTGCGGCGCAGGCGCAGGATCTGAGCCAACGCATCGTGGCCGAGATCGGCAAGGCCGACATCACGTTCGAGCGGCTGGCCGGCGCCAGCGAATCGCGGCGGCGCACGCGCGCCATGCATAGCGACGTGGAAGTGGGCGCGCGCCTGCAGGAGGTGGTGACCGCCTTGCCCGCGCGCGATCAGCGCCGGATCGCGTTCACGAACCACTCGCCCTCGCGCGACGGTCCGACCGTGTCGGGCGATGCGCAGGCGCTGTCCGCGGCCTTCCGGTCGATGATCGATTACCTGCTGCGCAGTCGCAACGCGGACGACGCCCGCGTCACGATCGACCTGGACACCGGGCCGGACGGCTGCGAGATCCGCTTTGGCTTGAGCGAGGAGCAGGTGTGGGAGTCCGACCCGCCGGTGCACGCCGTGCCCGACGACGCGCTGCTCAACGCCGAACGCGCGGCGCACGACGGCGCCAGCATCGCCATCACGCAGATCCAGGAAACGGTGATCGACCACGGCGGCGCGCTTGTCACCGACCCGCCGCTATCGGATGCGCCGCCGCAGGCCTACGAGTCCGTCACGCCGCCGTGGCGCGCGTTCACGCTGATCCTGCCGCTGCGGGCCGGCTAGGCCATCGGGATCATGGAATCGCCATCATGGAACAAGACGCCGCCGGACCGAATTTCATTCTGCTGGCCAGCATGAACGACGAGCACGAGGACGACTGGGCCAACAACCTTGCCCAGTTGCATCGCCTTGTGCAGCAGTACCCCGCGATTGCGCCGTTCGTCGGCGCGGAGCTGCGCCGCCGCACGTCGCTCGAAAGCGCCAAGACGCAGCTCGAATCGTGGGACATGTCCACACCCCGCATCGAACCCCGGCTCGTCATCATCGACGCCCGGCTCGGCTCCACGGCCAGCAAACGCGGCAAGCCCGGCGCGGCAGCCGTGGAACTGCTGGAATGGATCGCCGCGCGCTCGTCGGTCCCGCTGCTGGTGCTGGCGGTCGACCCGCCCGAACTGGTGCAGCGCTATGTGCTGGAACGTCCCCAGGTCTTCATGTGGACCAACGATGCGAAAGCCAACGTCAACAGCGGCGCGGAAGTCGCCACCGTGCTCACCTGCCTGACGCCGCTTGCGCCCAAGCGCCGGCGGCGGCTGATCATTCGCGTGGGCGAGCACTCCATCACCTACCGCATCCAGATGGGACGCCACGAGTATTCGTCGCAGGACATGCCGTACAAGGAGCGCGACCGCATCTCCGCGCTGGTGGGCCGTATCGAGACCTTCAGTCCTTATCTGGGCGAGACCAAGGCGCCGCAATGGCTGAAAGACCTGAGCGGCGTGGGCGAGGACGTCTTCAGCGCCATGGTGACCCACAGCCTGGGCGCGCCGGTCGCCAAGCTGATCCAGCGGGCGCGCGACGAGGAAGTGTCGCCGGGCGCGGGGGCCTTCGCGGGTCTGGACCTGCGCTTTGAATTCAACCTGGCGAGCCAGGAGGTGTCGCGCCTGTTCAACCTGCCCTTCGAGATGGGCCGCGAGTTCGGCGCCGACAGCGGACGTTACCTGTGTTTGGAACTGCCGATGGCGCGGCGCCTGCATCTGGACGGCACGGCGCCCGCGCCGCGCTGGGAGCCGGACGCGCGCACGCCCGGCCAGCCGGTGCGGATGCTGTTCATGGACGCCAGTTCGGTGTTTGGCACCGTCACCTTCCGGCGCGAGGACGGCGGGCCCGCGCTGCCAGCGATGGAGTTCGGGCCGCTGCAATCCGTGGCCAAGGAGCGCGAGCACCTTGCGGAACTGGCCGCGCGCGCGCCGGGGCACCTGATCATCGACCACGTGCGTGCCGCCGATGAAGCGGGGCTCGTGGGTGCGGACCTGCAGCGCCGCATCGAAGAGCGTCTGCGGACGGGCAACTACGACATCTTCCACTTTGCCGGCCATTCGGTGTCCGAAGGCGAAAGCACGATGCTGGTGCTGCCCGGCGAGGACGGCGAGGCCTGGCAATTGTCGATCCGGCTGATCGGGCAGTGGATGGAGGCGGGCAAGTGCAAGCTGCTGGTGCTGTCTTCGTGCAGCGGCGCGTCGGTGCGCACCGCGCTGGAGGTCATGCGCGCGGGCGCGGCCGGCGTGCTGGCCTTTCGCTGGCAGGTCGAGGAAGAATCCTGCGCCCGCTACATCCAGCGCTTTTACGACGTGTACCTGGATGCGACGCAGCCCAAGGACCTGGCGGAGGCCTACCGCTATGCGTGCAAGGCCGCGCAGGGCGACGCGGGCGACCTGCCAACGTGGGCATCGGCAATGGCCATCGTGCGCGACTGAGCGGGCGGCGGTCCCGCGGCACAAGGAGCTGACATGGACGGAATATTCGGCATGCTGCGCGGCATCGGCGGCAAGGCAGCTGGCGGCGACGGCGCGGGCGCGCTGCTGCCGACCGTGCCTGCGGGACGCAACTTTTACGCGGAGATCGAGCCGCCCGGCGGCACGCCCGCGCTGACCGCGGGCATCGACGGCGCCGCCTTCGTGCCAGGCCAGTGCTACTTCAGCGTCCGGCTGGTCGAAATGCGCCTGTGCGACGCGGGCAACTATCTCAGCCAGTTCCTGCCGCTGTGCACATTCTTCTTGCGCTACGACGCGGAGGGCACCCGGCGCGAGATTCCCTACATCGTCGGCTACGACCTCATCCAGCAGGCGCTGGGCGCGGCGGCGCCCGACGCCGGGGCGCGCCGTGTGGCCTTTCGGGATGTCTATGTTGCGCGCAACGTCCCGTACGCCAGCGATGGATTGGAGATGTACGCGGCACTGTGCCGTTTCGCCGACAGCAGCCTGTCGCGCGGCATCCTGGATTTCGTGTCCACCGCGGTCACGATGCTGGGCGGCCCGGTCGGCGGGGCGATCGTCAAGACAGGCGAAAGCCTGCTCACGCCGCTTGCCAAACTGTTCGGCACCGACGGCGTCAGCGTGCGCTTTGGCGTCTACGATGGCGACGCGTTGCGGCGCAGCGGCTATCGCGTCCTGGCGGGCGCGGATTCGCAGGACAAGCTGTCGGGGCTGCAACTCGTCGATGGCGTGCTGCACCGCCAGAACGGCGCAGGCAAACCGGAGCCGGTCAACGACGTCGACTATCTGGTCCTGGCGTTTGAGCAGCGCGCAACGCTGGGCGCGGACATGTTCGCCGCGGCCACTACGCTGCCGTTCCATCATCTGTGGAAGGACGTCTCCAAGGCGCTGATCGGCAACGACGCCACGGCCGCCAGCGCCGCGTACCAGTCCCTGTTGATCGCGGTGGCGGAATCGCCGCTGCTCATCGACGCGGACCGCTTCGCGCTGCTGACGGCCTATGCGGCGCAACGCGGCGCGTGGGAGGCCGCCAGCGAGCGATCCGGCCTGCGTACCCGCAGCGGCGGCAAAAGCCTCGCCACCGCGATGACGGACCGCGTCAACGCGCGGGGCAAGGCCGATCCGGTGGCGGAGCTGCTGAAGGCGGCCAAAAAGCACATCACGCCGCCGCCCGTCCCAACAGAAGACACCGGACCCAAGGTGCTGGACGACGACGCTGTCGCGCAGACGGTGTCGAACCTGACGAAAACACTCGGCGAGAAAGGTGGCGCGCAGACGCCCGGCGCCCTGTCGCGCGCCACCCGGGAGCTGCTTTCCATCATGCTGAGCGATCCGGCGTAGCGCAATGCCAGAATCAGCGCAGTTCCAGCGTCGCCCCGATCACGCGCATCGTCGGCATGAGCTGGCGCCAGGCATCCTTGGGCATCGCGGCTGGCCGCGTGAGTTGCGCGGCCGCCGGGTTGTCCAGCAGGTTGCCCTTGCAGGCGAACACGATGCTGTTGGTCATGTCGTCGTCGACCACCTCGAACATCGACGAGCCGAACGCGGCGCGCACGCGGTCCAGGTATTCGTGATGCATGGGGTGGTTGACGTGGAAGTTGATCACCAGGATGCCGTCGTCGCGCAGGGCGCGATGGCAGTCGGCGTAGAAGGCGGCGGAACACAGGGCATCCGGAATGCCGCCGGCCACGAATCCGTCCAGCAGGATCACATCGGCGGCGTCCGTCAGCCCGGCAAGATGCTGCGCCGCATCGGCCTGGATGACCTGAAAGCGCGCGCTGTCCGGCGGCACCATGAAGGCGTCGCGCAGCGCGATGACGGCGGGATCGATTTCCACCACCGTGACGCGCGCCCCCGTCAGATAACGGTGGCAGAACTTGGGCAGCGACCCGCCGCCCAGGCCCACCATCAGGATGTCCGCCGGCTCCGGCTTGAACAGCACGAAGCCCATCATCATCCGCGTGTATTCGATTTCGAGCGCATCCGGATTCAGCAGCGACATGCTGCTCTGAATCTCCTGCTGCGTGAAATGCAGGGTGCGCCGGGTGCCGGCATTCTGGATGAAGGGCCGGTGGGGGGCCGCCGGCCCGTCGGAAACGGGCGAATCGGCGGGAACGGGTACGTCGGACATGGGCGCAGGGTGCAAAGCGAAAGATTCGCAGAAGATACCACTGCCACACCCCCGCGGCCCGCGCCGGGGGATCGGCGTGTCAAAACGGGCCGGCGCTCTGCGCCGTGCCGCCGCCTCAGACCAGCATCACCGGACAGGGCGAGTGCGCCAGGATCCGCCCGCTGACCGAGCCGCGGATGGCGTTGATCAGCGGGCTGTGATGATGCGAGCCGATCACGATCGCCCCGGCATCGATCTGCTTTGCATACTCGACAATTTTCTCCGGCGTGAAGCCGACAAGCTCGTGGCATTCGTGGCCGACGTTGGCGGCGGTCAGGATGCCGACCACCGATTGCATCGCCTTGCCGCTTTCCTCGTGGTGCCAGGCGTCGATGTCCGCCTTGCCGATGAAGGACTTCACGTCACCGGCCACATCGGGCTCGCAGTGCACCACGTGCACGACGAAATCGCGGTTCAGCAAGGGACTTTCCACCAGAAATCGGGCCGCCGCATCGCTGTGCAGCGAGCCGTCGGTGGCAAGAATGATCGTGTTCATGGCAGACCTCCGGTTCATGACTTCCTGGCTTCGTTGCGCGCGGGCTTGTGCGCGCCCCTTCCGGGCATCACCCAGCTTGCGCCCACCGACGCCAGCAGGATCACGCCCACCACCCCAAGCGACCAGTGCACCGGCACGTGGACCCATTGTTCGGCAAGCATCTTGCCGCCAATGATGACCAGCACCGATGCCAGGCCGTACTTGAGATAGTGAAACCGCGCCACCATGTCCGCCAGCAGGAAATACAGCGCCCGCAGGCCCATGATGGCAAAAATGTTGGATGTGAAGACGATGAACGGATCGGTCGTCACGGCAAAGATGGCGGGGATGCTGTCCACGGCAAAAACCACGTCCGTCGCTTCGATGACAATCAGCACCACGAACATCGGCGTCGCGTAGCGCAACCCGTCGATGCGTACGAAGAACGACTGGCCGTGATAGTCCTTGGTGATCCGCATGGTGGATCGCAGAAAGCGCACCAGCGGATTGCGGGCTATGTCCTGCTGTCGGCCGGCGGTGAACAGCATCTTCAAGCCCGTGAAGATCAGGAAGGCGCCCAGCACATAGAACAGCCACACGAACTGGGACAGCAGCCACACGCCGGCCAGGATCATGCTGACGCGCATGACGATGGCGCCCAGCACGCCGTAGAGCAGCACGCGCCGCTGCAGTTCCAGCGGCACGGCGAAGTACGTGAAGATCAGCGAGAAGACGAACATGTTGTCCACGGACAGGGACAGTTCGATGAGGTAGCCGGTGTAGAACTCCAGCGCCTTCTGATGTGCGACCGCCCGGCCCAGGGTGGCGTCCAGATACCACCACATCAGGCCCCCGAACAGCGTGGCAAGCGTCATCCACGCGCCCACCCAGCAGAGCGCCTCGCGCGAGGACACGCGGTGGGCGCGACGACCCCCGAACGCATAGAGGTCCAGCGCCAGCACGATCAGCACGAATCCCACGAACCCCGCCCACATCGGCAGCGTGGCAAAGGTTTCGACCCGGTTCATGAGAGGCGCCTCCTTCCATCGCGCCGCGTGCGCCACGCAATGGGAAAACAGGTACTGCAATCGCACGAAGCCAGTCTAGTGCGGGGCGATTCCTCCAACAATCCGCATTATGATGACCCGATAGTCAGATTTTTTGGATTGATCAGCCATGGTCACTCTCAACTACAAGCATCTGCGCTATTTCTGGACGGTCGCGAAGGCGGGCAGCATCGCCCGCGCGGCACAGCAGCTTCAGCGCACGCCGCAATCGATCAGCGGCCAGATCCAGGAGCTGGAATCCACACTCGGCACGGAACTGTTCCGGCGCGCGGGGCGCGGTCTGGAACTGACCGATGTCGGCCGCCATGCGCTGCTGTATGCGGATCGCATTTTCACGATGGGCGACGAACTGCTGGACGACCTGCGCGAGCGTCCGGCGCGGCGTGCGCTGGAGTTCAAGGTGGGTGTGGCTGAGGGGATGCCCAAGGCCATGGTGTATCGGATGATCGAGCCGGCATTGCATCTGGACCAGGACGTGCGGCTGATCTGCCGTGAGGGGCGGTTGCCGTTTCTACTGGCGGATCTGGCGGTGCATCGCTTCGATATGGTGATCGCGGATCGGCCGATGCCGAACAATCTGAATGTGCGGGGGTTCAGCCATCTGCTGGGGGAATGCGGGCTGACGTTCTTTGGATCGCCGCCGTTGCTGGACAGTCTGACGGGGACGTTCCCGGCGCTGCTGGACCAGGCGCCCTTCCTCTTGCCGGGCGAAGACGCCGCGATCCGGCCGCGGCTGCTGCAATGGTTCGATGAGCATGACATCCGGCCGCGCATCGTGGGTGAATTCGACGATAGTGCGCTGATGAATTCTTTCGGGCAGACGGGAACGGGGCTGTTTGTGGCGCCGACGGCGACGGCGGCCTATCTATGCAAGCAGTATCGGGTGCGTGTGATCGGGCACGCGGCGGACGTGAAGGAGCAGTTCTACGCGATCACGACCGACCAGCGGTTGGAGCATCCGGCGGTGGTGGCGTTGAGCCGTGCGGCGCGGGAGGATATTTTTGGGACGGTGAAGTGACGCGGCGCGCGAAGGCTGGCGCACCGCTGTGTGCGCCTGATTACAGGAACGACTTCGCGTGTTTGAGGACCTGATCGCAGGCCTTGCGGGTGAGTTCCTCTTTCAGTCCGCCGCCGCTCAGGTCGACCGATTTGCCGTCGCTGCCGTTTAGCAGGCCTTGCAGGCCGGCTAGGTATCCGGAATCCGATTTGGCTTTCTGCGTTGAGCCGCCGCCGATCTTGCCCATCAGTTTTTCTTTCAGGGCTTGCGCGTCGCCGCCGGCGAGGTAGTTGTTCTTCATGCAGAACTCGAGCACGCCGGCTGCGTTGCCGGCTGAGGCGGGGGTAAGCGAAGAGAGCGGCAGGCTGTTGCCTAGGCCTTGCAGGATGCCGCCTTGGGTTGTACCGCTTTGGGTTGAGCTGCCTTGGCTCTCCATCTGTCCCTTTACGGCATCGAGCCACTGGGCGCTGGCGGCGCCTGCGTAGCACTGCGCCGCGATGAGGGCTGCGGCGACGGCTAGGTGGCGGAAAGGGATCTTCATGACTTGCTCCTGGTGCGGTGGTGAGTGCGGCCATCGTAGCGGCGCGCTGGCGCGGATCGGCTTGCGGGCGGGGCGTGTAATGCGACAAATGATGTGCATGGGAATACCGTGCGCCGTGGGGCCGTAGCAATTGCATTCGTAACGTCACGGGTTTGATACCGGTGTGATGGGTGAGGGTGTTGAACGTCGGGCGGGCGACGGGCGTGTGAGGGCTTCGCGGTTGGTGATCTTGCTGCCACGTGGATCTTCGTAGGTCGCCCGACGCCGCGGTCACCGGGGAGGCGATCGCCCACGATTGCGGTCCGGAGCCTTCGCTCCGGACTCCCCCGTCGTCATCGTCGTTGTCGCCTCCGGCGACTGCCTTCCGATTCCCTCGGGCGCATCGACGGCGCTCGCCTCCCCGGTGACCACGACGCCGTGCTGCCAGGGTCTTTGGTATGGGCGCTACAAGACCTGTGTTCAGGGCAGGAAATCTGCGGGGCCGCCGGGTTGCTGCCGCCCGGACGGCGGCAACCCGGCATCGGGTTCGTGGGGCGTCGTGGCGGTGTGCGCTGCGCGCTGGCGGGGTGGTGCGCTTTCGAGTGTTGTGCTTCGGTGTGCTGTTGGCCGTCGGCGCGGATGTCTTCAGTCCGCTGATGAGGTTCAGTGCAGGCTGCGATGAAGCGGTGGCCTGCGCCTACGCTACTATTTCGCACTGTCCCCGGGAGGCGGCTGGCGTAGCGCCGCCGCATTCTTGACGTGTCCCGTGCCATCTACTTCGTGAGAATCCTTGATGTCTTCCGTCGAACCCCAAGATATCTTCGTCCCCGCCGCCGGCGGCCAGCTTTTCGTGCGGCGCTGGACGCCCGCTGCGTCCGGTTCGTCTCCCGACAACGGCGTGCCGATCGTGCTGATGCACGACTCTCTTGGATGCGTGGAGTTGTGGCGCGACTTTCCGGAGCGGTTGGCGGGCGCAACGGGCTGCGAGGTCATTGCCTACGACCGGCTGGGGTTCGGCCGGTCCGATCCGTACAAGGGCACGCTGGGCGTGGACTTTGTGGTGCGCGAGGCTATCGAGGGATTTCGCGCCGTGCGCGAGGCGCTTGAACTGGAAGAGTTCGCTGCGTTCGGGCACAGCGTGGGTGGGGGGATGGCGATTGCCAGCGCTGCGGCTTATCCGCAGTCCTGCCGCGCGCTGATTACCGAGTCGGCGCAGGTTTATGCCGAGGAACGCACATTGGAAGGGATCCGCCAGGCGCGCGAGTCTTTCGCGCAGCCGGGACAGCTGGACCGCCTGAAGAAGTATCACGGCGAGAAGGCGGCCTGGGTGCTGAGCGCGTGGATCGACACGTGGCTGTCGCCGGACTTCGCGGACTGGACGCTGGATCCGCAGTTGGCGCAGGTGAAGTGTCCGGCGCTGGCGCTGCATGGCGACAATGATGAATACGGGTCCACGGTGCACGCCGAGCGCATTGCGCGATTGGCGGGCGCGCGGCCGGTTATCTTCGAGAACTGCGGCCATGTGCCGCACCGGGAGATGCCCGAGCAGGTGCTTGCGACGGTGTCGGACTGGCTGCCGCGCGCCGGCTGAGCGGCGCGTGGTGTCGCGGTGTGATGCGGTGTGACGCGTTTCTGCGCTACAGGCGCGTGACGCGGAGCACGGCGTCGGCAAACGCTTTGGGCGCCTCTTGCGGCAGGTTGTGGCCGATGCCGGTGCCGACGTCGATGTGCTGGTATTTGCCGGTGAACTGGCCGGCGTAGGCGGCGGGTGGCGGATGCGGGGCGCCGTTGGCGTCGCCTTCCATGGTGATGGACGGAATGCCGATTTTGGGCAGTTGCGCCAGGCGCGTCTCGAGCGCGTCGTACTGCGCTTCGCCCTGCGCCAGCCCCAGCCGCCAGCGGTAGTTGTGCACGACGATCTCGACGTGGTCGGGGTTGTTGAAGGCGCGTGCGGATCGCGCAAACGTTGCGTCGTCAAAGCGCCATTGGGGCGAGGCCAGTTGCCAGATCAGCTTGTTGAAGCTGTCGACGTTGGCAGCGTAGCCGGCGGCGCCGCGCTCGGTGGCGAAGTAGAACTGGTACCACCATTGCAGTTCGGCCTGCGGCGGCAGCGGTTTGCGGTTGCCTTCCTGGCTGCCGATGAGGTAACCGCTGACGGACACCAGCGCTTCGCAGCGCTCGGGCCACAGCGCGGCCATGATGCAGGCGGTGCGCGCGCCCCAGTCGAAGCCGGCGACGACGGCCTTGCGGATCTTGAGGGCGTCCATCAGCGCAATCATGTCGACGGCGACGACGGCCTGTTCGCCGTTGCGCGGGGTGTCGGGCGACACGATCCGGGTGGTGCCGTAGCCGCGCAGATGGGGCACGATGACGCGGTAACCGGCGGCGGTCAGGCGCGGCACGACGTCGATGAAGCTGTGGATGTCATAGGGCCAGCCGTGCAGCAGGATGGCGACGGGGCCGTCGGCGGGGCCGGCGTCCACGTAGCCCACGTCGAGCGTGCCGGCGCGGATCTGGCGGATGTTGTTGAACGTGGGGATGAGGCCTTGCGGGGCCTGCGCCACGGACTTGGCGATCGCGTTGCCGCCGAGCGCGAGGCCCAGCAGGCTGGCGCCCGCCAGCGAAGAAGTGGTACCCAGCAGGCGGCGCCGCTGGACGTTTACCGGTTCCGACATGGTGATGCTCCAGAAAGTCGTGTTGAAGGGGACATGACTGCTGGACGTCACTGTGGCGCAGGCCGCCGGGCGTTGGGTGTCGGCATGTACGCGCCGCGCGGGCGGATACACAAGGACATAAAAAAGCTGAAGGACGGGCCCTGGAAGGGCTGGAGGCGGCCGGGCGGCACCTTTACTATCACTGCTAGCCGGCACACCCGCCTGCCGGGGATGAATCCGCATGAGCACTCGATCTGCCGCAACGATGTCCTCCCCCCGCTCGCGCCGCGTGCTGCCGTGGACGGTGGTGATCCTGGTGGCGCTGGGCCTGGCGCTCTACGGGCCGATTCCGCAGCTTGAGCACTATCACGACTTTGCGGACAAGCGCTCGTGGATGGGCATTCCCAACGCGGGCGATGTGCTGTCCAACCTGGGCTTTGCGGTGGTCGGGTGGTATGGCCTGGCGCTGGTGCTGCACTCGCGCCGGCACCCTGCGCTGGACGCGATCCGGCCTGGCTATACGGTGTTCTTCGTTGCGCTTTTGCTGACCGCCTTCGGGTCGGGGTGGTATCACCTGGTGCCGGACAATGCGCGCCTGATCTGGGACCGCCTGCCCATTGCGCTGCTGTGCGCCGGCATCCTGTCCGCCGTGTGGCGCGAAACCGTGGGCGACGGCCGCTGGGTCGATGTGCTGTGGACCACGCTGGCGGTGGGCAGCGTGGCGTGGTGGTGGTACACCGATCACACGTCGACGGGCGATCTGCGTCCGTACCTTTTCGTGCAGTTCATGCCGCTGGTGCTGGTGCCGCTGCTGCAATGGCGCAACGGCACACCCATGCGGGAACGGCTGTACTTTGGCGCGGCGATCGGGTTCTACGTGCTGGCCAAGGCTGCCGAGCTGCTCGATCATCAGATCTACGACACCTTTGCGTTCCTCAGCGGGCACACGCTCAAGCATCTGTTTTCGATGGTGGCGGGGCTGATGGTGACGCTGAACTTCGCGCATCGCAAGCGCGAGGCGGACGCAACCGTCCGCCCGTTCCCGCCGGCCTGAAGCGTTATCGCTTGCGCGGCGGCACCACCATGAAGCCGGCCTCGAACTGCCTGACCGCTTTCTGATCGCCCTGGATCGTCCACATGGAAGGGGTCATGCCGGTGTTGTCGGCCAGCACCGCGGGGGGCTGCTGCACTTGCGGCGTGATCGAAGCCGCCGGCTGATACGCCGCCATGATCCGGCTGACGTAGTTGCGGGTCTCTTCAAAATTCGGAATCCGGTTGCCGGCGCGTTGCACGGCGCCTTCGCCCGCGTTGTAGGCGGCCAACGCCAGTTCCAGATTGCCGTCGTAGCGGTCGAGCAGGGCGCGCAGGTAGCGGCTGCCGGCATCGACGTTCAGGTCCAGCTTGCGCAGGTTGGCCTGCAGTGCTTCGTCCGTGCCGGGCACGCCGTACTGGCTGCCGGTGGCGGGCATCAGCTGCATCAGGCCGACGGCGCCTTTGGGCGACACCGCCAGCGTATTGAAGCCCGACTCCGCCTGCGCCACGGCATGCAGCAGGGCGTAATCCAGCCCGTGCCGCTGCGCGGCCTGTTCCAGCGCCTTGCGGACTTCCGGACTGGGTTCGGCCGCGCGGCGCGCGCCGCGGCTGCCCGCGGACATGTCGCGGAACAGCAGCCGGTAGCTGTCGTCCAGCGCGGTGGGCGCGAAGTGCGCCATGCCTTGCGCGTCAAACGACACGTAGACATCGGCGGCAAGACTTGCGGTGGCGGACAGCGACAACAAGGCCGCGCCCAGCAAGCGGCAGCTTCGCGAAAGAAATGCGGTCATGGCAGCAGGCATCAGCCACGGCGCGCTTCAGCCGCCAGGGCATCGGATCAACAGAACGAAGCGAATTCTACAAGAATAACAATCATTCTTATTTACAATAAGATTAAATCTTGTTAACTTTTAGCCCGTTGCTGTTGCGATATGAATCGTGATCCCATAAGCGCCTGGCTCGAAGGCGCAAGCCTCGCGGCTTACCGGGATGAATTTCTGATGCGTGCGGCATGAGAAGTTCGGCGACAAACGCTGGCGGAATGAAGGCACACGCGAGCGAGGAAATTCATGCGGATACTGTTAATCGAGGACGACAGCAAAGTGAGCTATTGGCTGGCCAGCAAGTTCCAGGCTAGCGGCCACCAATGCGTGCCCGTCGACTCGGGCGAACAGGCGCTGATCGCCCTGGACCGCCAGGTTTTCGACATTGCCGTCCTGGACCGCATGCTGCCGGGCATCGATGGCATCGAGGTGCTGCGCCGCCTGCAAGGCCGTCCGCACCCGCCCGTCATCATCCTGTCAGCCGTCGACCAGGCCTCGGATCGCGTCGAGGGGCTGCGCGCCGGCGCGCAGGACCACATCGGCAAGCCCTTCGACTTTCTTGAACTGATGGTGCGCATGGAGCTGCTGGTGCAGCGGCACGACGCCACGCCGCCCAACACCGCGCGTCTGTGCGTGCAGGATCTGCAGATCGACCTGCTGCGCCGCAAGGTCACGCGGTCCGGCCGCGAGATCAGCCTGACGGACAAGGAATTCCTGCTGCTGCGCACGCTGGCCGAACATGCCGGGCAGACCGTGCCGCGCGGCATGCTGCTGGAGAAGGTGTGGGGTCTGCAGTTCGATCCGCAGACCAACCTGATCGACGTACACGTCTCCAAGCTGCGCTCGAAGATCGACAAGGATTTCGCGCAGCCGTTGCTCAAGACCGTGCGGGCCATGGGATACGTGCTGAGCTGATCCGATGAATACCGTGCCGTTCGATTTTCCTGAGACCTTGCGGGCGCTCAGGCAGGGACCGCTGTCCCGCCTGTTCGGTTCGTGGCGATCGTTCTGGCGCGACGGTCGCGTGCCCGAGAGCGCGTCGGAGCCGCCGCCCCCGCGCACCACCAGCCATTTCCGCTACACGGCGTGCTTCGCGTTCATCTTCCTGCTGGTCACGCTGGGTTCCATCGCCTGGGGCCAGAACCTGCTCGAGCACGTCATGGTGCGGCATGTGAAGGACATGGTCGCCGCCGAAATCCGCGCGCACCAGACGCTCAGCAGCCGCGACAGCGCGGTGGACCTGGCGCGCGCGCTGCGCCAGCGCGAAGCCGCCGTGCCGCGCCGCGAGCGCGCAATCGCCGTTCAGGCAGCCGATGGCAGCCTGCTCTACGGCGCCGGCGAACTGCTGTCGCCGCTGATGTGCCGGGGCGGACAGCAACCCTGCCGCGGCTGGCTGCGCGCCTCGCTGACGACGGGCGAAGGCTCCAGCGAATGGCTGGGCCATGCGTCGCTGCTGCCCGACGGCGGCCGCTACGTCATCGCGTACGACATCCTGCCGATGCTCAACCGCATCTATCCCGTGCCGCTGGTCGTTGGGCTGAGCGTCTTCACCGCGCTGCTGCTCAGCCTGGGCGCGGGCCTGCTGTTCAGCATCGGCGCCGCCAACCGCGTCACGCGCATCCGGCAGACCATGGCGCGGTTTGCACGCGGCGACCAGAACGCGCGCGTGTCGCTGCAAGGCAGCCAGGACGAATTCGACGAACTGGGACACGACGTGAACCAGGCGCTGGAACGTATCGACTTCCTGATGGAAGAGGTGCGCAATGCCACCAATCACATCGCGCACGAGCTGCGCACGCCGCTCACGCGCCTGCAGCAGCGGCTGAGCAACGCCGCCGAGTCGATGCGCAACAACCCCGCGGCGGAAGCGGAGATGGCGTTGGCCGAAGAAGAGGTGCGCCGCATCCTGTACCTGTTCCGCACCGTCATGCGCATCAGCGAGGTCGAGACGGGACGCTGCCACCACGAACCCGCCGAGCTGGACATCCACGCCCTGCTGGCCGATCTGCACGACTACTACGACGTGCTGGCCGAGCAGCGCGGTCTGGTCCTGCAGACCCGCATCGAGGACGATCTGCCGCTGCTGGGCGACCGCGCGCTGCTGTTCCAGGCGCTGGTGAACCTGGCCGACAACGCCATCAAGTACGCGCCGTCCGGCACCGTCGTCACGCTACTGGCGCGGCGGCGCGGCGCCTGGATCGAACTGGGCGCCGCCGACGAAGGCCCCGGCATCGACGCCGACCAGCGCGGCCAGGCCGTGCAACGTTTCCGCCGGCTGACGCGCGACCGGACGATCTCCGGACATGGCCTGGGCCTCGCGCTGGTGCACGCGGTAGCCGCGCTGCACGGGGGGTCACTGGTGCTTGCCGACAACGATCTGGATGCGCGCGATCCGGACGCACGCGCCACCGCGCGCGGCCTGCTTGCCGTGCTGCGCCTGCCCTGTAGAAGCGCGGCCAGCAGGAGTTCCTGAACGAGTCTTAATGATTCGCAGGTTGATCGCTAGCTGCAAATGAATCCTAATATCGTCTGCGCAATGACGGCTGTCAAAGCCTTCGTTTTTTTCCTTCACGACGATTCTTTTTTGGACTTTTCCGTGACCTCCCGCATCCAACAATTCCTTCGTGACGAAAGCGGCGTGACCGCAATTGAATACGGCATCCTCGCCGCTGCCATGGCCGCCGCCGTGGGCGTGATCTTCGGCTCCGACGGCGCGTTCATCAGCGCGCTGCGCGACAAGTTCGGCGCCATCGCCAGCGACATCACCGAAGCCGGCACCGACGCCCGCTCGGGCGGCTGATCGCCGGACGTTTCGTGGCGTACTCCCTGCCCAGCATCATCCTCCTGCCCGCTCTGGCGTGGGTGGTGGTGTCCGACCTGCTCTATCGCCGCATCAGCAACCGCCTGGTGCTGGCGTTGCTGCTGGCATGGGTCGCGTATGCCGGATGGACGCTGGCGCAGGGCAACCCCGCGCTGCGCGCGTCGCTGACGACCGGCATCCTGGCCGGCGCGGGCGTGCTGGTGGCGGGGTATTGCCTCTTTGCCATGCGCTGGATGGGCGCCGGCGACGCCAAGCTGATGGCCGTACTGTGCCTGTGGCTGGGCGAGCACACCTTCGTCTTCCTCATCGTGACGGCACTGGCCGGCGGCGCGATGGCCCTGGCGCTGCCGCTGCTGCGCGCGCTGGAGCGTGCGCTGGCGCTGTTCCTGATGCGGATCAACGTCTGGCTGTCCGGCCTCGTCATTCCCACGCCGCACGCCCTGCGCGACGAGCCCATGCAAGGCATTCCCTACGGGCTTGCGATTGCCTGCGGCGCGGTCTTCGTGCTCTGGAGCGCCATCTAGCTTTCATCCAGGCACGACCATGCGCCGACGGCGCGCCATCAGGGGTCATTGCGCACTTCTGATGCAATTGAAAAGACAAATCACTCCTATTTGCTATGAAGACCCGATCATTGATCCTGCTTGCCTCGGCGATCGCGCTGGCCGCGGGAGCGGCCCTGGTGGGCCGCGCGCTCATGCGGCCGCCGCCTCCCGTGACCATCGTCAAGCAGGTCGAGGCGCCGCGCGCGCCGGTGCGCATGGTGCTGTCGGCGGCCGGACCGCTCGCGCCCGGCGACTTCGTCGCGGGCCGCACGCTGGCGTGGCGCGAACTGCCGGCCGGCGAGATCCGGGCTGAACACTACACCGCCGACACCGACGAAGAACGCCGCAAGGTCGAGCGCACCGTCGCCGGCTCCACCCCGCGCCGCGCCCTGCAGGACGGCCAGCCGCTGACGCGCGACGGGCTGGTGTTCAGCGGCGATCATGGCTTTGTCGCCTCGGTGCTCAAGCCCGACATGCGGGCCGTGTCGATCCCGGCCAGCGCGGTCACCAGCAACTCCGGCCTGGTGTCGGCGGGCGACCGGGTCGACGTGATCCTGCATCTGGAACGCGACACGAGCCAACCGCCCCTTCCCGGCCAGCCCGATACCTCGTTCACCACGCTGGCGTCGCAGACCATCGTGCGCAACGTGCGTGTGCTGGCGCTGAACGGCAACCCCGCCGGCATCGCGCCCGCCAGCAATGCGCCCACCGACACGGCCGACAAGGACAAGAAAGCCGCGCCGCCTCGCAATTACTACGAAAGCCTGACGCTGGAAGTCACGCCCCACGACTCCGAGCGTCTTGCGCTCGCCCGCGAAGTCGGGCTGTTGCAGCTGGCGCTGCGCAGCGCGCAGGCCGACACGGTCGAACAGCCGCATGACGCCATCAGCGCGGTGACGCGGATCAACGACGCGACGGACATCTTCAACAAGCCGCCGCGCCAGCCGGTCGTGGTGCAGATGTTCAAGGGCGAACAGCAGAAAGCGCAGACCTTCGACAAGGCGGCGCCGCAAGACGCATCCGCCCCGCAATCCGCCGCCCCGTAACCCATGCGCTCCCAACGCCTGCCCGCGGCGACGCCCGCGCATCCCATTGCCCTCAACTCCGTTCACGCCATGATTCCCAAGCAGCCCCGCCGCGGCGCGGCCCTCCTGTTGCCCGGCCTGTGCCTGGCCGCGCCACTGTGCCTGACCGGCGCCGGCGTCCTGGCGGCCTCCGCCACCGCGCCCAGCGAGCGCCCCGCGGTCGACGTCAAGAACACCCCGACGGCGTTGCCCGCCAACCTGAAGAAGATCGCGCCGACCGGCGAGATCACGCTGCATGTGCGAGAAGGCCAGTTGCTGAAACTGAAGTCCGACGCAGCCAAGGTGCTGGTCGCCGACCCGCGCGTGGCCAGCTTCCAGGTGCCGTCGCCCAACAACATCTTCGTCTTCGCCCAATCCGTCGGCACCACGACGCTGTACGCGCTGGATGCGCAGGACAACGTCATCGCCGCGATCCGCGTCGTGGCCGAACACGACCTGTCCACGCTGCGCACACAGATCCTGCGTTCGGTGCCGGGCGCGGACATCGAGCTGGAACCGTCGCTGAACAACCGCATCATCGTGCGCGGCAACGTGCGCACGCCGATCGAGGCGCGCCAGATCGTCGATCAGGTGCAGGCCTATCTGGACGGCACGTCCGCCGGCGCCCAGGGCGGCGGCGGGGCGCGCGGCGCGGGCAGCACGCGCGATGGCGTCATCAACCAGCTCAAGGTGGAGCTGTCGTCGCAGATCAACATCCAGGTGCGCGTCGTGGAAGTGTCGCGCACGCTGTCGCACGAGCTGGGCTTTGACTGGGCCGCCACGCTCAACTCCGGCAGCGGCGCGTGGGGCATCATGACCGGCAGCGCCGCCCGCGGCTTCGCGCCCGTTACGGACACCATCAATCCGTCGCTGTTCGATTCGGTCACCGGCAAGAACTTCTCCAGCCTGATTCCCGGCCGCACGACCTCGACCTTCGCGGCCGGCGGCATGACCACGCGCGGCCGCTTCACCATGGGCGGCCTCATCTCGGCGCTGTCGGCCGAAGGCTTCGCGTCGGTGCTGGCCGAACCCAACCTGACCGCGATGTCCGGCGAAAGCGCCGCCTTTGCCGCGGGCGGCGAAGTGCCGATCGTCATCATCACCAACAACAACGTGCAGATCGACTTCAAGTCGTACGGCGTGATCCTGCGCATGACGCCGACGCTGCTGTCGGCCAATCGCATCAGCCTGCACATCGCGCCCGAAGTCAGCGAGCTGACGGAAGACGGCGCCGTGACGTTGCAAGGCATCTCGATCCCCGCGCTGAAAGTGCGCCGCGCCGACACCACCGTGGAACTGGCCAGCGGCCAGAGCTTTGCGCTGGCCGGCATGCTGCGCTCGACGCAGGCACAGACCGTCTCCGGCGTGCCGGGCCTGAGCAGCATCCCGCTGCTGGGCCGGCTGTTTGAACACGAGGTGTCCGCCAAGGACGAGACCGAGCTGGTCATCCTGGTCACTGCCAACGTGGTCGACCCCGTGGCGGCCGGCGAACTGCAGGTGCCCGGCCAGGGCCTGGCCGGCATCGACGACCTGCTGCCGCCGCAAGCCCCCATCGGCTACCTGTACTGAACGCGGACGAGAGACACGCCATGCACCACGACAAGACCGCCTCCCCGACTGGCCGCGCGCTGCGCCGCCTGCTTCCCGCCGCGCCGCTGTTGGCGGCCCTGCTGCTCACCGGCTGCGGCACGCAGTTGAACGACATGCGCGCCAAGCGCTTCGGCGCAGGCCAGGCCGCCAAGATGCCCACCGTGGCCCCGCGCGCCGTGGCGCTGGCGCTGCAGGCCGCGCCGGACGGCAACGGCCTGACGGCCGATTCGCTGAACGCCGCCAATGAACTGCTGACACGCCAAGGCCGCATCGACGCGCAGGTGCTGACGCTGACGCCGTTCAACGCGCGCGGCGAAGCGCTGGCGCAACGCCTGGCGCAAGCGCTGGCCCGTAGCGGCGCGCGCGCCCCGCGCGTCGAATCCATGCCCCGCGACACGCAACGCCTGGCCGAGGCGGCACAGGCGGGCTGGGACCTGGAGCTGCAATCCGAAGCGCTGACCGTGCAGGCCACGCGCTGCACCGTCGCCAATCCCGACGACTGGACGATCCATCCGTACTACGGCGTCGGCACGCTGGGCTGCGCGAACCGCGCCAACCTGGCGCGCATGGTCAGCGACCCGCGCGACCTGTCCCGGCCGCGCGCGCTGGAAGGTGCAGACGGCAAGGCGGCCGCTGGCGCCGTCGACCGCTACCAGACCGGCGAAATCCGCGACCTGATCGACATCGACTTCGACAACTGACGGCCATGAGCAACACGACACCGACCCGCAACGGCGCGCCCACTCCTGGCCCCGCCGTCTTTGCCGCCCAGGCCGACCTGGCCGTCATTGGCGAGCAACTTGTCCGCCTGCAACGTCCCGCCTGCGCGCTGCAAGCGGGCGGCCCCGCCGCCGCAGCCGCCTGGTGCGCCGCGAATCCGCTGCCCGCCGTGCTGCTGGCCGACATCACCGGCGAGCCGCATCCGATCGCCGCGCTGCTGGAACTGGCGGCCCTGACCGGCCCCGCGTGCCGCATCGTTGCGCTGGGC